>NZ_JALLGV010000009.1:0-264434 GCF_023077655.1 Halorientalis brevis
GGCGTTAAGGCGGCCACAGCGGTGGGGTTCCACCCGTACCCATCCCGAACACGGAAGTTAAGCCCACCTGCGTTTCGGGGCCTACTGGAGTGCGCGAGCCTCTGGGAGACCCGATTCGCCGCCTCCATTCATACCTTCGACCCTCATCCGGCAGCGGCCGGGTGTGGGTCGGTTCATTTCGAACGCACACCAGTAGCGTGTTCGCTGGATCGTTTCCGAATGCTTATACGCTCACCACAGTTCGACAGTAGTAGCGGGATGGGATAGCCAGGAGATTCCGGCGGGCTCATAACCCGCAGACCGGTGGTTCAAATCCACCTCCCGCTATATTCTGTCGCTCACAAATCGTGAGCGACGAAATCGCTGTGTGGAGTTGAAGCAGGGAGTGGAGTATCACGGAACGACCGTGGTTCAAATCCACCGCCCGCTATATTCTGTCGCTCACAAATCGTGAGCGACGAACTTAGCTGCGTGGATTAGAACCTGGGAACGAGGGTGCGAAGCGACCGACGTTCACGTGGTTCAAATCCACCGCCCGCTATTTTTCGGCGAACAACTCGCCAAAGCGTCTCGTCGCTGTGGAAGGCATGAGTCGATAGAGGACTCAGATTTGCTACTAGAGGCCAAACAACGAGAGTACTAGCGAAGAACATACGAACCTTCCACAGTTATCAGCCAGTTGTTTTGAGGCGCGTACGGCGTTGAGGCGGGTAATTTCCTGGAAGGTTCCTGCCAGGTTATCAACGATCCCAGTCCGGCTGTGGTGACCTTTGCGATGACGACTCTCGTGACATTTCCGACACCTCGCTTCGAGGAGTGGTGTCAACAACTCGAAGAAGACCAATTGGCTGATGGAATCCCGTCACTCGCTGCGCTGTGATCACGAGTGTCGCTGCGTGAACCCCTCGTCAGTGAGACAGTGAACGGCGCGCGTTCACCCACGACCGGCCCTCAATGGTGGTCGTGCCCGCCGGCGGGTCCTGTACCCGAACCCTGGGGGTGTTTGTGTGAGAACTCGGCCGGATGCTTCTGGAACGACTCCTTACACCGGTTCGAACAGAAGTAGTACGTCTCATCGTCGTGGGTAAGACTCGGGCCGCTGTCGTCAGTTCGCATCCCACAGACGGGGTCGCGATACTGGCCGGGTGCGCCGAGGCCCCGTCTGTAGACGTACAGGAGGATTCCCGAGAGGGCGAACGCGATCAGGTTGAGGTAGAACGTATAGTTGAACTCGAAATACGTCTGTTCGGTGGCCGTCTGTCCGCCAGCGAGATTGGGGACGATGCCAAGTGCACTGAACAACTCCTCCATCAGAAAGCCGGTGAAAGCCATCGTCACGAAGAAGACGCCGAGGATGTACGCCATCACCGTCCAGCCGTAGTACTTGCGGTAGACGTTCAGCACAGGAACCGTGATGAGATCGGCGTAGACGAACGCGATGACGCCAGCGAAGCTGATGCCACCGCCCCAGAGCGCGACGGCGAACGGGACGTTGCCCATGCTCCCGACGAAGCTCAGCACCGCGATCGCCACGCCCATCACGGCGTTCTCCGCGCTCACGAGCAGACCATCGCCCTGGAGGAAGAGCGCGTTCCACACTCGCTGTGGGACGAACACGATGACGAACCCCGAGATGAGAAAGCCCGCGACGACGTCCTTCCAGATCATCGACCACTCCTTGCGGTACTGGTTGCCGAGTTTGTACCAGCCACCCCACGAGAGCAACTCCTCGCGCCAGCTCCCACTACTGGCGACCTCTTGTTGGTAGGTCTCCATGCAACCCGCCGAACAGAATTTGAGGGTTTCATCGCCGTCGGTCGTGAGCGAATAGTCGTCCGTGCCTTCCATCCCACAGGTCGGGTCTTCGGTAACGCCCTGGTCGTGATCGCGCTCGGCGAGTTCTTCCCGAACCTGCTCGAACAGGTTCTCGGGCAGCGTCAGGTGGACGATGACTGCCATCACCGCAATGAGAATGACGCCACCGAGGAGTTCTGCGACGAGGAACTCCCAGCCGAGTAGAATCAAAATCATCAGCCCGAGTTCGACGATGAGGTTCGTCGAGGCGAACATGAACGCCAGGACGTTCACTACGTGAGCACCCTTCTTGAACAGCCCCTTGCCGATGGCGACGGCGCCGAAACTACAGCCACTACTCGCGGCCCCAAACAGCATCGCCTTGGTGAGGCCACTGAGGTTCTCGCTGCCCAAGACTCGTGCCATGCGCTCTTTCGAGACGTAGACCTGGACCAGACTGGTGATGACCAGTCCCATGATGATCGCCCAGGCCGCCGTCCAGAGGAAGCCAACGCCGATCCGCAAGGACTCGAAGATCCCGTCGACGAGAGTGGCTTGCATATCTAGACACTCGCTGCCGGAGACTTTGCCGGTTGCCGTTAGGAAACCAAAGTGAGCACGCCCCCTCGACACACGATTCGAAGTTTGGATTGTACACTGGTCGCTTAGTCACTCGGTCAGATCGGCAACCCACGGTCGTCCCACTGGGGAGCGGAACGCTGCGGTCGCCAGACAACTACGGACACGAGATTGATGCTGTTCGGTCGTGGCCCCGTGATTACTTTGGAATCCGAGGCACAATCGGGTAAACTATGCCAACGTACTAGTATATGTGAGACTCCGAACACTTCGTAACACGGGCCAACTCTCCCCCAGTCAGCTCAACCCCTTTTCGAAATCGGGCACCGGCACCGCTGGCTACCTCTCGTCGATCAATCTGACGACTAACAGCAGTCGCTCCCTGCGTCGCAGAGAGTCCGTGTTCTGTCCGCCGTATTGAGAAATATTGAGAATCATATAGTTCTCATAGGAGCGATAAAGCCAGCGACGCCGAATGAGACGTCCATGGCAGATGATCCGACGGTGAAATTCGGTTTCGTATGCGTACAGAACGCTGGTCGCAGTCAGATGTCGACGGCGTTTGCCGAACGCGAACGTGAGCGCCGAGAACTCGAAGACAGCGTTGAGATCATCACGGGCGGGACGCACCCGGCCGACAGCGTCCACGAGGAAGTCGTGACGGTGATGAACGAACGCGATATCGACCTTTCGGACCGGACGCCACGGGAAGTCTCGACGGCAGAACTCGAATCGTGTGACGTTGTTGCGACCATGGGCTGTTCGACGCTCGAACTCGACGCAGAAGATATCGACGTCCGGGACTGGGCGCTGGACGATCCTGACGGCCAGGATCTCGACCAGGTCCGCACAATCCGAGACGACATCGAACAGCGTGTCACGGATCTGTTCGACGAGATCGAAAGCGAAGTTGCCCAATAAGTAGACTCTTCGAGCGACAGCGCCGTCGAGACTTCGCTTGCACATTCACGTTCGGCGAAAGGTTCGGCCGTCTGATTGCGACCTGCAGTATGGACACACAGAAAGCCGGTCCGTGTCTCGTTGCCAGGTACCATGGCACACCTAGTTGCGGTTGCGCTAAAATCACTATATATGACAACTACACTTCTCAGGGGGAATCCGTCACTTGTCGTCGCCCCACAGGAGAAGAACGCACCTGGCTGGGATCAGTCAGTGCTCTCGGCGAGGGCCTCGGCGATATCGAGTAACTGGAGTACAGCGGTGTCGCCAATTCTGTAGTACGTCCACTTTCCCTGTCGGCGCGTGTTAACCAGGCCCGCGTCTTTGAGTTCTCGGAGGTGACTGGCGACCGTCGACTGTGGCGCGTCGAGCACGACCTGGAGTTCACATGCACACAACTCACCGTCTCTGAGCGCTTCGAGGATGCGAATTCGGTGTTCGTTTGCCAGTGCTTTGAACACTGGGAGCTGGGCGTTCACCTGTTCGTCGTCCGGCGTGAGCTCGAACAGCGACGTCAACCGGTTGTCCGGGTTTTCGTAGAGCCGATCTAGCGTCTGTCGTGCCGATTCGGGGACTGAGTCAGCCATCCGTTAGTGTGCTCCTTCGACGTCCATGCTTTTGATGCTATCTCTCCAGCACCGCCTGACCGCTTAGATGATGAGATTGAACAGCAGGCCGATTACCAGGATACCGGACGCGACCGTGACTGCGAACGAGACGATGAGTTCCTTCTTCATCACTTTCTTCAGGATCATGAACTGCGGCAGCGAGAGCGCGGCGACTGACATCATGAACGCCAGGCCGGTCCCGATTGGCAATCCTTTGCCGATCAGCGATTCGACGACGGGGATCACGCCGAGGATGTTCGTGTAGATCGGGACGCCGACCGCGACCGCGCCGACGACGCCGAACGGCCCCGAGAGATACGCCGACACGACTTGCTGCGGGACGAAGCCGTGGATAGCTGCGCCAAGTCCGACGCCGACGACGACGTACGGCATGATGTCCGTGATGATGTCTTTCGCCTCGACGTAGGCCTGTCTCGCTCGCTCTTTCCGCGTGGGTTCCTCGATATCGACGTCCGACTCGCCGAAATCGAACTCTTTGATGTACTTGTCGAACCCAGCCTTGTTGAGGACGTACCCACTGGTCATGCCGATCCCGATCCCGCTCACTGCGTAGAGCGCAGTCAACTTCAGTCCAACAACTCCCGGCAACACCACGAGCGCGGCCTCGTTGATCATGGGCGAAACCGCGAGGAACGTCATCGTGATCCCGAACGGGATGCCTGCGCCGACCATCCCGAGGAAGATGGGAATCGTCGAACACGAGCAAAACGGGGAGACGATCCCGAGCAACGCCGCGAGGAAGTACCCCGTGATCGCCCTTTTGCCCGCGAGATAGGCCTTGATCTTCTCCGGGGGGAAGTACGTTCGCAGGTAGCCCACGCCGAAGATCACAGCGACGAGCAACGCCGTGATCTTCAGCGTGTCGTACACCCAGAAATGCACTGCCGCTCTGAGCGAGCCCGTGAGTCCCAGCGCATTGACTACGTACGTCGCGAACTGCTCGAAAACCATCGGTGGCCTACAGCCGCTCCTCGATGTACTCTTTGAGCTCTGCTTCAGGCGGGTTCGAGCCAGCGAACACCATCTCGTCGTCGATCTCGAACCCCGGCGTCGACATGATGCCTTTCTCCGCGATTTTCATCGTGTCGCCTTCTTTCTCCACGTCCGCGTCGAAGCCGTGCTCATCGACGACGTTCTGGGTTTTCTCTTTGAGCTGTGTGCAGTTGCTGCAATTGCCTGGACCGTAGATCGTGATCTTCATAGAGTACCTCCGACGTTCGCAATTGCAGCGGCACGAGTGTGGACGCCGCTCTCCACCGCTGACCGCGTTTCTGTGGACTCTGCTGTGACCATCTCGATCATCGTTTCGACCATACATATCGATGAAAGTCGGTTCGACACAAATACGTTTCGAAGATTCCCGATCTATACATCCGCTCGATCGATGGGCAGAGCTGAAAGAACTGTCGTTACGACAGTACCAGATAGAGATGTTACGCGCCGAGACTGGCGTATTCAGTGCGGTGAGAGTCTATTGTGAGCTCCCGATCCGTCGTCGGACAGTGGCACAATCGGGAATAATTGACGACGAATACACGCCAAACCGAGAACATCCAGGCTCGTTGATATCCGTCTATCTCGATATGGGCGTACTAGGGCGACCACTGGGCGCCAGTTTCGGCCGAGTGGGGTGTGTCGGCAGCGGTCGTTCGACGGAATCACGGTGACCATGCTTTCGCGCTGGCTTACGATACTCGAATACCATGGATTCGCTGCCAAACATGTCGAACCCACGATGTGGCCGTCGAGCACGCACGAACTAATTGAAATAAGGCGAGAGTTCGTCTGATCACTCCAGCAGATGTACGGCCTGAGCGAGTTCGCGGACTGTTCTGGCGGGAGCGGGTGTGCGACCACAGACGAGTCCGCGAACGGTGCTACCGTCCAATAGCTCGGTGCCCACTTCTGATTGTTCGACGAAAGCTAACTCGACAGAAACGGTTGTACTGGTCGGCAGTCGAGGCGTCGCTCACTCGATGGCGGCGACCGCATCGACCTGGACGCTCGCGCCGCCGAGGAGCTCTGAGACGCCGACGACGGCACGCGCCGGGAGCTGTTCGTCGAAGGCCGCCTGATACGCGTCGTTCACCGCCTCGTACTGGTCGAGATCGGTCAGATATACCGTCACTTTGAGCACGTCGTCGAGAGTGCGCCCGTGCTCGCTGAGCGTCGTCCGGAGATTCGAGAGGCAACGCTGCATCTGTTCCGCTGCGGAGGAATCTCCGTCGATGACGCCGTCTGTCGTCGGGAGCTGCCCTTCGACGAATATGAGGTCGGAGCTCCCGGTCTTCTGGCCATAGCCGCCGATATGGGCTGTCCCAGCCCGTTGCTTGCGACTCGGCGCACTTGCGCGAGACTGCATCTGTTCCTGAAATTCAGTTGACTGTTTCATATTTCAATTGAACTCCTGAACATATATAGTAGTAACGTCTATTCTCGATATATGGGTACCAACTCGAATAGTGCTTCTATTCGCCAGGATCGACTATCTATCACAAGTATTAATTGAGCCAGCACTCAACTGGTGTTAATGTCAACAGCGACGCAACGGCTGCAGCGGTACCTCACCGACGAACTCGAGGACTGTCGTCCCGAGGACGTCGAGGACCGCATGGAGGAACTCGATACGCTCGAAGCGGTTCTCTCCGCCGACCGAATCAGCGCTGACCTCGACGTCCTGGCTGCGCTCGCGAACGAAACCCGGTACAAGCTCGTTCGCCTGCTCGTGGCTGCGGACGGGGAACTCTGCGTCTGTGAGCTGAACGCGATGGTCGACGCCAGCGAGAGCGCGATCAGTCACGCCCTCTCGAATCTGACTGACGCTGGATTGGTCACGCGCCGGAAGGACGGCCGCTGGCGGAAGTACCGCGCCTCGAACGTTGCCGTCTCCCTGCTGACCCTCCTGGACGGAGTTGCCACGGATGAGTAGCGCCGACGCACACGAACACGGCCCGGACTGCGGGTGCGAGAGCTGTGGCGACCCGCGGTCGATGGACTTCCTCGACAAGTATCTCACCGTCTGGATCTTCGGGGCGATGGCTGTCGGCGTCGGCCTGGGCTTCGTCGCGCCGTCGGTGACCCAGCCGATTCAGGAGTTCCACCTCGTCGAGATTGGCCTCATCGCCATGATGTATCCGCCGCTGGCGAAGGCGGACTACTCCCAGCTCAGGGCGGTCTTTAGCAACTGGCGCGTCCTTGGCCTCAGCCTGGTGCAGAACTGGCTCATCGGTCCGACGCTGATGTTCGGGCTCGCCGTGATCTTTTTCAGCGGGCTCGTCCCCGGACTCCCGGCGCGACCGGAGTACTTCCTGGGCCTCGTGTTCATCGGCATGGCGCGGTGTATCGCGATGGTGCTCGTCTGGAACGAACTCGCCGAGGGATCGACCGAGTACGTCACCGGCCTGGTCGCGTTCAACAGCCTCTTCCAGATCATCACGTATGGTGTCTACGTCTGGTTCTTCGGCCTGTTCCTCCCGCCATTGCTCGGGATGGAGACGCTCGTGGCTGGGATCGAGACGTTCGACGTGACGCCGATGCAGGTGTTCGAGGCGATCGTGGTCTTCCTCGGCATCCCCTTCGCCGGTGGATTCCTCACTCGCTACATCGGCACGCGCACGAAGGGCGAGGCGTGGTACGATGAGGAATTCGTTCCGAAGATCGATCCGCTGACGCTGATCGCGTTGCTCTTTACGGTCATCGTGATGTTCGCCACGCAGGGCGAGAACATCGTCGCCGCGCCCGGTGACGTGCTCCTGATCGCCGTGCCGCTGACGATCTACTTCGTGGTGATGTTCCTCGTGAGCTTCGGCATGGGCAAAGGAATCGGCGCGGACTACTCGACGACGACGGCCATCGGCTTCACGGCCGCCTCGAACAACTTCGAACTCGCGATTGCCGTCGCCGTCGCTGTGTTCGGCGTCGGCTCCGGCGTCGCTTTCACGACCGTCGTCGGCCCGCTGATCGAGGTGCCGGTGTTGCTCGCGCTGGTCAACGTCGCGCTGTACTTCCAGCGCAGGTTCGACTGGAGCGGTGCCACGACCGGCAGTCTCGACACAGCCACCCCAGATCAAGTCCCCGACGACGACTGACCTCGAGAAGATGACTTCAGCACCCGACTCCGACGACCCGACTCGTGTCGCTTTCGTCTGCGTCCAGAACGCAGGCCGATCACAGATGGCCTCCGCCTTCGGCCAACGGGAAGTGGCCGCGAGAGATCTCGAAGACAACGTCGAGATCCTCACTGGTGGCACCCGACCCGCTGACCACGTCCACGACGAAGTCGTGCAGGCGATGGACGATGTCGGCATCGACATCGCCGATCGAACTCCCCGAGAAATCACCTTCGAGGAGACGCAAGCCAGCGATTACGTCATCACCATGGGCTGTTCGGCCGACGACGTCTGTCCGGCCGGGTGGGCAGGCGAGAATCGAGACTGGAACCTCGACGATCCAGACGGGAAATCACCGGCAGAGGTAGCAGCGATCCGCGACGAGATCGAGCGACGAGTGAGCGATCTGGTCGACGAACTCGACGCAGCAGACGAATCTTGACTTCCTCCCACGACTGAAGGTTGAGAGCGTTCTCCCCGATTTTGCAACTCAGCAGCCACACCCACAGTCCGATTCGTCGTCGTCCGTGCCGGTGAAAAAGCCCTCCACATTGGACGAGAGCTGATAGGCTTGCTTCTCACGCGACCTGTTGAGCTGTCGCTGGTTCGGGGCAACAGCCGATACGAGCGCCTCGACGAGGAGGTCGACGGGGGCTGTCGTGTACTCCTCACCACGGTACCGCCAGAGACGACAGTCGACGTCGCCCTCACACTCACAGATGTCACCACACGATTCACACGTGTTTTCGAGATAGTCTGGCTGGATGTCCTGGCCATCGATGCGGATCGTCGGCGACACGGCGAGTTGCGTCGCTTCGGCGGCCGCCAGCGACGAAACGTGAATATCTCTGACGGTAATGCCGACGTCCAGCGCATCGAGAATCGGCTCTATCCGTTCGAGCGCCGTTTCGAGTGCATCTTCAGTCCCCTGACATCGGTCGCAGGACTCGTTGTCGAGATAGAGGAGATCGACGGTGATCGTCCGCCGCGTGTACTTCTCGGCCGCTGGCTGGACAATCGAGACGCTTTCGCTGTTTGTGGGATCGTTCATTGCATCTCACGATATGGCTCGGCGGCACATATATTGTTCAGTAATCAGACACAAACGAGGTTAGCGTATCGAAACCACCCAGATTGACTTCCTCCCACGACTGAAGATCGTGGGATTCCTCCGTGGGCGACCCGGCCAGTGTGGTCTACCCCGGCTGTGAACTTGCGGGTTTGCCGACGCTGGGTTGGTCAACCGGACTCGACTGTTCCCACGTCGTAGGTGTCCAGTCGTGTCCATTCCACTGCCAGTACGCCCCGGGACCGGGTGCGTCCCTCGGGCGTCCAGCACCGAGGGCGGCGGGCCGAGCCATCGGCCCAACTTCTCGCTGAAGGATGTTCCACGCCCCTGCAACGTCACTGTGTGCGTCCACGTCACAGGTCTGACACCGAAACGAATCACCATCACGCGTGACGGCGTCACTGCCACAGGCGGGACACTCACTGCTTGAATCACGTTCACTGACTTCTGTGACAGTGATACCGACGTCTTCGAACGTGAGTCTGATCCGTTCGACCAGTTGTCGATGTGACCAGAACGCGTGGGTTTTCTCGTTCACGTCTGCTGCCCAGTGCGTTTCCAGCACGTCGGTCAACTCTCCGACGTATACCGTCTCAACGTTGTTTTCGAGCAGCCAGTCGGCAGCGTGTTTCACCGCCGCGTCGCACGCATGGTCGCGTTTCCGACTGCGTTCGTCGTACAGACGCTGAATCTGCTTGCTCGTATACTGGGCGGCTGGGAGCAAAGATTGCAGTGCAGCAATCCTGTTTGTCAGGGTCTGGAACCGATCAAATTCGGGACGGGCGTGATACACGCTGGTGTCGCCCTGCTCGGTGACGAGCGCCAGTGTGTTGTTGGCACCCACGTCGATGGCGGCTGCACGAGTCGTGTTCTCGGGTGTGAGTGTGTGAGTGAATGCATCCAGTCGTTGCTCGTGGACAGTGTCTGGCCGTATGCGAACTGGATGCTGGACACGAAGTGTGTTGGCCGCCTCGTCGTAGATGAGTTCCAATCGGCTATCGTCACCGTCCCACTGTGGGTTGCCACGAACGTCGAGGGTGATGCGTTCGTTGTGGTCGAAGTCGTATCTGTCTTCGAGGACGTCTCCGACACCGAACTCCAGCGTACTCGTGTCTTCGTCCCAGTCGAACGAGTACAAGTCGTTTCTGACGAGGCCGTGCAACTCGTAGCCGTCGTCTCGGGTCCCCCAGTACCCAGGTGGGCTGGGTTTCTCGGTGACGGTCGTATCTGACTCGTCGTGGTATGTGTCGAGGAGTCGGAAGTGGCTCCGCCACGCCTCGCTGTTTTTGCGAGCGACCTGTTGACACGTTGCTTTCCCGAGGAGAGGCGCGTAGTCGTCGTAGAGGTCGGTGTAGTCAGCATCCCACACGTCGCCGTCCTCGCTGAAGTATGCCTGTCTCCGACGGTATGTTATCTGGTTCCAGAGTGGGGCATGGGCGGCCAACCAGTCGAACAGACACTGCTTATACCGGTCAGTCTCCGGCAACGCAGTGTACGTGTTCGTCCGTTGTGGTCGGTCGCTCACAGGGGTGTGCTTTGGCTAGGAGCAGAATAAACATTCGGGTCGCATCCGATCTGTGTCTGGTGGTTTGCTCGTCGGCGTGTCGGTTCATCCCACGACTGAAGATCGTGGGCTTTCTCCTCGAATCTCTGTAAGAAGAGAAAGACCACGAACGTATATCACGCTACAGCGACTGATATTGAGGCAATGGGAGAGACCGAGCAATGGCAGGCAAAATGGCACGGGCTACACGACGTCCTTGGGCCGAAGTGGACCCTGCATATCCTTCGCCTCCTCACTGACGGGTCGTACGGGTTCAACGCCATCCAGAACGAACTCAGTGGCCTGACCGCACCGATGCTTTCACAACGGCTCAAAGAACTCAGGTGTCACGGCCTCGTCGAGCGGACGGTTACAGACACGACGCCCCCCACGACGACGTACTCTCTGACCGAGCAGGGAACTGAAATCGCCACTCGGCTTCGCGAGTTGGAGCCGCTCGTCGAACTCCACGACCGAACGGCTGACGACAGTCAGACCGAGAACTGTTCCGAGACGTCGGCGGAGTGTCGAACTGAAGCACTTCCAGACGGGTGCGTAACCGTTGTCGATCAGTGTTGAGTTACTCAGTTGACCGGACTGCTTTTTCTGACTCTGCAATCACGGACCAACGCTTTCCCAGTCCGCACAGGTTTGCCCCCAAAGTAAATGAGCACTCTGTCCCGGAATTGTCTCTGAGGGTGTTTGCTCCTGGGGAGGAGGGCTTGATGGCTCGGTATTCCTTGGTCAGAAGCACGGCGGCGGGGACTACTATGACCCTCTTGAGCGGTATCCGGTGAAGAAAGCCGAATCTTCAGAGGATTCCCTGTTCAAATACTGACGTGATGAACGGAGGTGTCGAATCGCTCCAGCAGTAAAGGCGAGTGCCCCAAGGATCATTGGCGTGTCGCCGAGCGTTCGCGCCCATAGCAATGTCTGGACGTGGTCCTGTTCATAGAAGTCGAGACTGCGGGCGGCGGCATACCCGTCCCGATAGGCGGTCTGGAGTTGCGCGAATCCGACGGGCAGTAAGGATGCGACGCTCATGATAACTAGCCCAACGTTCGTCAGCCAGAACGTCCCGCGGAACCACGTGGGGTTCCAGGCGGCTTCGGGTGTGACGACGCGGAGGATATAGGTTCCGAGTCCGAGTGCGAGGAGTCCGAATGCACCGAACAGCGACGTATGCGCATGTGCGACGGTCAGGTAGGTCCCGTGTTCGTAATAGTTGATGATCGGCAGGTTGATGAAGAATCCGAGGACCCCACCACCGACGAAGTTCCAGACGCTGCTCCCGAGAATGAACAGGAGCGGCACCGTGTACGGGAACTCCTCGCCCTGGGCAATGAGTGACCGATATTCGCCGAGGCTTCGATAGAGTACGAACACCAGCGGAACGAACTCGAGCGTCGAGAACGTCGTTCCGAGTGGGACCCAGAAGTCGGGCAGGCCGACCCACCAGTAATGGTGGGAGACACCGACGATTCCCGCAGCCATAATCGCGAAGACTTCGAAGAGAATTGCTTTTTCGGCGTCGCTTTTCTCTACGAGATCCATCGAGACCAGCGCCGCGGAAATCACGGCAGTGACGAAAAATTCGAAGACACCTTCGACCCACATGTGGACGACCCACCAGCGCCAGAACTCCGTGACTGCCATGTTCGTCTCGGGCGTGTAAAGCATGCTCGCGGCGAACAACAGTGCGATCGAGCCGCCCGCGTAGGTCATGAAGTGTCCTAAGCCAGTCACCGGTTCGTCCAGTTGACGGACACCGCGAAGCACCAGTCCTGTCCAGCCGGCGAAGCCGCCGAGGAGTCCGACTTTCCAGAGCCGACCGACTTCGAGGTACTCGAGGCCCTCGGAGCCAAGCAACCACCAGAGGTTCCCGTCCTCTGGTGAGCCGAACTCTCCATGCGTGCCGAGCCAGACGCCTGCGAACGCACCGACGGTCGCGAGGACGAGCACGCCGAGCAGTACACCTGCGCCTGTGGCCTGCCAGGGTGGATCGCGATCGCTGAACAGTCCCGGGAGGAAGAGTCCGCCTGCGAGCCACAGCAGTGTGATCCAGAGGATTCCGAGGTTGACGTGCCAGGCACGGCCGATCGAGAACGGAAGCAGCGAGACGATATCGATCCCGAGCGCATCCCCGATGCGATAGAATCCAGTCCGTTCGACGTAGTAGTGGGCTAGCAGCGCCCCGATAAGTGTTTGCGCGACGAATAGCGCCCCGGCGACGGGAACGTACCACGCCGCGGCGTATTGGGTTGGTGTGATCGATACCGCGTCGGGAGCGGGGACGTCGATGAGTTCGGTCGTCGGTTCGACGAACTCGAACGAATGATACGCCCAGACGCCAGCCCCGCCACCAGCAATGAGCAAGACGACGCTGACCGTACTCCAGACGAGGACCTGCCCGGTGGGCCGATTCCCAGTCCCTGGCACGTACGGCCAGTCGTTCGTGTAGGAGTGATCCGAGTTCGGCCGGTTGGTGTGGGCCATCCACGCTGTCCAACACGCGAAGTCGGCGAGGCGCTCAGCGTGATCGACTGAACTAACGAACTCCGACGGAATGCCTCGGTCGGGCGAGCCACCATAGTACCGGTCGACGTACTGCTCTCGAATCCGTCGGTGCGCATAGGCCTCTGCCGCCGAGTACGTGACAACCGCTCCCTCCGGGGCATCCGAATCGAGTTCCCGTTCGACGCGTTCTGCAACGACCGCCTGCTCGTCGTTGTCGAGTACATCGAAGGCGTCTCCCCCTCGTTGACGAGCATAATACTCGCGCATGAAATCGGCTTTCAGCGCTAAGGCATCCGCCGTGAGATCAACGCCGAAGTACGAACCGTTGCCAAGGACCGAGCCCAGATTCATGAGCCCGTTGGCCTGAAACACCTTTTTGCCGAGTTGCACTTGCTCGTCTGTGACGATCGTGTCCCCATCCGGTCCGCGAATTTCGTCAGGAATCGGCGGCGCTCGCTCATGGGATGCCCAGGCACCGAGCCCCATTGCGACGAGGTTAGCGACGAATAGCGCGACGAGCGCGAGTGACCCGCTCGATTTGGACCGGAGTGTTGCGGGATCGATACCAACGTCTCCAGTCTCGAATCCCAGCGTCGAGACCAGCTCCAGGAAGACACGCTCGAGCGCGGCGTTTTCACTTTCCTCACCAGTCAGGTTCGATGCCAAGATCCGGAACGCTTGGCCAGGGGAATGATCATCTGCCCCGATGTCGGTGAGGAGGGTCATTGCCAGGAGTGCTATCGTGGCCGCTGCCCGACTGTGCTTCCCGTCCGTTTGGATTCTATTTGTATTGCCTGTCTGATTGGTTGGTATTTGTGAACGATACTCTGTCTCAGTTGTGGTGACCGACTGTTGACCGACGATCCGTGGTAACTCCCCGGTCAAAATTTGCTCGGCTGCGTGACCGACGAGAGAAGCGTCTTGCTGACAAATATTCGTGAGGACTCGGTCCAGAGACTGATTCGTTTCCACATCCAGTTCCGCACAGAATCTCGAATACGCCTCCGTGAATGCGTGGTCGATCGTGGTCCCCGTATCTGAGTCTGAATCTAAGTCCGATTTCGTCTCTGCAGATAGCTGTCCCGAATCGCCAGTAACGAGGTGTCCGAGCAACTCGCCCGTGTTTAGGTCGGCTTCAGTGGCTAGTTGGTCTCGGATCGCGGTCAGTGTGTCTTCGTCCAGCCGAGTCGTGTCTAAATCGTATCGATGGAGGAATGATTCGAGCGCACGATCGGGTGGAGCGTCGATGACTGCATCTCGTTTGGATTGCTCGCGGAATTGCCCGAGGTCCCGTTCAGAGAGTTGGTCGCGTACGCTGTTGGTGGTTCGCTTGATGAGCCGGTCGTGTACTCCGCCTGCAATCTGATCCTCGATCTGAGTTCGTAGTTCGTCGACGCTCCGATCGATGACACCAGCTACTTGCGCATCAGCGGCGCTCCGAACTTTGCGTGAGAGGTTGCTCACGGATTCCAGGCTAGTCCCGAGACAATTCGTTACGTACTCGGTCGAGCGACGAGTCTTGGTTCCTTTGGAAGTATCGCTAGCTGATAGAACGCTTGTGAGACCCATGATTTGTTACATGCACGTCCAGCAGTGCTAGTAGGCTCGAAGCGGTTGTTAATGGTTCACACTGCATTTGCAAGTAGCGTCCCCGGAATCTCCGCTTTCTGAGGACGACGCCGATCTCAAACAGGTCACAACGAATTCGGATCCCTGTCGAAGGACCTCGGATTGCAGCGATGGCAGGACGCCACTGGTGGTTCTAGCACGAAAACCGCAATACTGCGCTGACTTTCAACTATAGACACATTCTTAATTTTGTTCACATTTGCACATGGAACCTCTTCTATGCCGGACATAATTCCATCCGGGACTCCTGTACCCGTCCATTTCGACCATTTTGAACAATTTTATGTACGTCCCCTATGTTGGGGAACGTATGTCATCCGAACAGACACGACGTCGATTTCTCAAAGCAGCTGGTGTAACGAGTGCTGTCGCCCTTGCGGGCTGTTCCGGTAACGGTGGCGGCGATGACGGTTCAGACAACCGCCTCAGCTGGCACGCTGGCGGAACTGGTGGCACCTACTTCCCGCTTTCCAACGAGTTCAAAACGGTCGTCGAGAACAACACGGACTACAAGCTGAACGTCCAGTCGACGGGCGCGAGCGTCGAGAACGTCGGGAGCCTCGCCAACGACTCGGCCGACTTCGCACTCATCCAGAACGACATCGCCTCCTTCGCCAAGAACGGAACCGGCATCGACGCGTTCAAGGATCAACCGATCGACTCGCTGCAGGGTGTCGCGACGCTGTACCCGGAGACGATCACGCTCGTGACGCTGGCTGAGAACGACATCTCCTCGCTCGCTGATCTCAGCGGCAAGACGGTCGTCACCGGCGACCTCGGCTCCGGGACGCAGGTGAACGCCCTGCAGATCCTCGAATCCGCCGGCATCACCGACTACAACGAGCAGAACGCTGGCTTCTCGCAGGCGTCCGAACAGCTCGCCAACGGCGACATCGACGCCGCCTTCGTCGTCGGTGGCTGGCCGGTCGGTGCGATCGAGGACCTGGCAAACACGCATGACATCGACATCGTCCCGATCGCCGGTGACGCCCGCGAGTCGATCAAATCCGACGCCTCGTGGTTCGCCAACGACACCATCCCGGCAGGGACCTACAGCGGCGTCGACGAGGACGTCGAGACGGTCGCCGTCCAGGCAATGATCGCCACCCACGAGGACGTGTCGGCCGAGACCGTCGAGACGGTCACTGCCGCTATCTTCGACAACCTCGATTCGCTGTCGATCAAAACGGACTTCATCACGGTCGACAGTGCTCAGGACGGGATGTCGATCGAACTCCACGAGGGCGCAGCCTCGTACTTCGACGCCTGAATAGGGCAAACCGCTTGCACTCACACACTGCGGGGGGACTGTGAGTCGTCGACTGTCCGCCGGACCGACGGTCGCTGACTAGCCAACGGTGGAGCCGTCCCGTCCCGCTGGAACCGTTCCGTTTGACTGCTGTACTACGTATCGAACGTGTCCCGAAATCGTATCACTACGCGCCTGCACTCCGCCGCTCCCGTCGCCCGGGTGTCTCTCTACGCCGTGCTGCTGGTAGCACTGGTAGTGGCGTCTGCCGGTGTCGCCATGGCGGTCCCGACCGAGCGGGTTCTCGTCGTCGAGGACAGCGCCACAGGTGAGCACTACATCACCGAACCGGTTTCCGACGGGAGCACTGTTGGGCTCGAATATATGCACAGCGTCGAGAAATCCAGGGTCTACGACGCCTATCGCGTCGAGAATCAAACACTGGTAAATACGCGGATGGAGTTCGAGTCCTACGGCTGGGGGCTCCCCGCACGCGTGGACGTCACCAACGTCAACGGGACGCTCGTCTACGAGCCGGCGGAGCCGATTACCGAACTCCAGACCCTGTCTGTCTCGCCCGGGCGAGTCGCTGGCCACAGCCTCATCGTCGACGGTGAGCGCCACGACCTCGTTACCGCGACGAACGCCAGTGACGTTCGCATTCATATCGAACGACAATCACTGATTGAGAGGATACTATGACGACGACCAATTCCCCGACCGACAGCGCCGACGATGATGGAAGCGAGGAAATCTCCCGCGAAGAGGCCGAAGACCTGATCGACGAGATCGAACGCCGGCGGTCACCACAGGGCATCGCCGCCATCGCCGTCGCAGCGATCGGCATCCTGTTTTCGGTGTTCCAGCTGTTCCTGGCCGCCCGGAGTCTCACCTTTACACTGTGGGTGCCAGTCGTCGAGAACTGGTGGATCTCGGTCAAGCCCTGGGAAATCTCGTTACAGCTGCTCCAGGCGAACGCGATCCACGTCGCGTTCGCGCTCGTGCTCACGTTCCTGTTGTATCCGAGCAGTACAGGCGATGGCATCGTCGCTCGAGCCCTCGGCCGGATTCCGTCGGCGGCAGCCGACCAGCTGGGCCCTCGGAACCCGCTCACACGGCTTATCGATGGCCTTCGGCGCGGGTTCCGGTGGACGTTCGTCGACCCCGACATGGAACGGGTGACGCCGGTCGACCTGCTCAGTATCTTCGGCGCGCTGCTCTCTGCCGTCTACTTCCTGACGGAGTACGCAGAGATTCAGCGGATGCGAGTGTTCGGCATTGCGTCGGGGCGACCAATCACAGAGGTGTACGCGTTCCTCGACCCGGTGCTCGGTGGGCTACCGGTCGTCAGCGACGTCTCCTACGCGATGATACTCGGCGTGATCGGCATTCTGCTGGTGCTCGAAGCCACCCGCCGGACGCTCGGACTGCCGCTCATGTTGATCGTGGCGAGTTTCATCGTCTACGCGCGCTGGGGCTACCTCATCGATGGCGGGACACCGTTCCTCGGTATCCTCGCGATTCCCGAACTGTCGTGGCCAGAAATCATCAAGAACCTCTGGTACAACACCGAAAACGGTGTGTTCGGCATTCCAGTGACGGTCTCGCTGAGTTTCATCTACATCTTCATTCTCTTCGGTGCGTTCCTGGAGATGAGCGGCGCCGGCCAGTGGTTCATCGATCTCGCCTACGCAGCCACCGGGAAGCGCAAAGGCGGTCCCGCGAAGGCGAGCATTCTCGCGAGCGGCTTTATGGGAACGATCTCGGGGTCGTCGATCGCGAACACGGTGACCACCGGCGCGTTCACGATCCCACTGATGAAGCGGTCGGGCTACTCGCCCGAGTTCTCGGGGGCAGTCGAGTCCTCGGCCTCGTCCGGTGGGCAGATCCTGCCGCCGGTGATGGGTGCGGCTGCCTTCCTCATGGTCCAGTACACCGCGACGCCGTTCGCGGACATCATCCTCCTGGCGACGATCCCGGCCATCGTCTTCTTCTTCGGCGTCTGGGTGATGGTCCATCTCAAAGCGGTCCAGGAGGGGATCGGCGGCGTCGAGGACGCCGAGATGGTCTCGATGTGGCCACATCTCAAACGGGGCTGGTTCTACCTCGTTCCGATCGGCCTGCTGTTGTACTACCTCATCATCGAACGGCTCTCGGTGTCGCGGTCGGCGTGGTTCACCATCGTCGCACTCGTGGCACTCATCACACTCGTCTCGGCCTACAGCAAGGAGACGCGCGGGCGACTGGCCGGCGTGCTCGCGGTGATCCTGGGCATCGAGGTCGCGAGCTTCGTCGTGACAGGCGTTTCGGTGCTCGGACTCGTTGGCGGGGCCGGCGGCGCCGGACTCCCCATCGATGACGCGGTGGGTGTCGTCGTCTCCCGGATCGGCTGGTATCTCATGCTCGCCGGGACGGTGACGCTGCTGATTCACCCGAGACACGACGCCTCGCTGCTCGATCTCAACCCGACGATTACGGACACTGCCCGGTCGATCGGGAGCCGAACGGGCCGTGACGTGAACAACCAGCCGTTCCGGCTCGGTGTGTTCGTCGTCAAGTCGCTGGACGAAGGGGCGCGAACGGCGGTTCCGGTGGTCATCGCGGTCGCGGCCGCTGGGATCATCCCCGGCGTCATCAGCGTCTCCGGGCTCGGCCCGAACCTCACCTCGTTACTGCTCGAACTGTCCGGTGGCTCGATCGTCGTGATGCTGCTCGTGACGGCGATCGCCAGCATCATTCTCGGGATGGGAATGCCGACGACGGTCACCTACATCATCCTCATCTCGATGCTGGCCGCGCCGTTGGTGGAGTTCGGCATCCCACTGCTCGCGGCCCACCTGTTCATCCTCTACTTCGGCGTCATCGCCGACATCACGCCGCCAGTGGCGGTCGCGGCCTACGCTGCCAGCGGGGTCGCGAAATCCGACCCCTTCGAGACGGGCGTCTCTGCGTTCTCGCTGTCGCTGAACAAGGCGATCGTCCCCTTCGCGTTCGTCCTCGCGCCGGGCATCGTCCTGGTGCGGAAGAAGGCCAACGCCGCGCAACTGCCGCTCCGTGAGCAGTATCGCGTCATCGGCGTCAGCGATCTCGCCGAGTTGTCCTACTCCGTTCCGGAGATCATCATTCCTGTTATCGGGGTCTTCCTCGGCGTCATCGCACTTGGGGCGACCGTCATCGGGACGCTGTACACCCGCGTCGACTCGGTCGGCCGGACCGGGTTCGCGCTCAGTTCACTGTTGTTGATGGCGCCCCGGCTGCTCTCGGAGACCGTCTTCGGTCTGCTTGGGCTGGTCGGCGTGTCCGTCTCGCCCGACGCGCTCCTGTTGGACCTCAGCCTTCGCGGCGTGGGCTTCCTCATCTTCCTCGGGTTGGCAGTCCGGAACCGCCGGAAGGCAGACCCAGACACGGGCGCGGAGCGGTCCACACCCGTCGCTGCCGACGGCTCATAGGCAGCGCATCGACGCCTGTTTTTGCCGCGGTTTCCGCCACGTTTAGCAGACGTGGCCTCAGAGATGCGGTATGTTTGTGGAAATCGACCACCAGATCACGCTAGATCTCGGCGGGCGGAACAGTCGCCGTCTCTACGAGGCCGTCCGTGCGGACGACCCACTGGTGAAGACCGCGGCGGAGCGCCTGCAGCGAGCCTGTGAGTCCGGCGGGCACGTTCTGTTGACGACCGGGTTTCCGATCGTCCCGCCCGGAGCCCCCGAGACCGACGGCCCACTCGGGACCGTCGTGCTGGCGCGAGCGCTCGCTCGACTCGGTGCGACGCCGGTACTCGTCGTGGAGCCGATGGTCCGCGACCCGATCACGGCGCTCGCCGACGAACTCGGGTGTGACTTCCCCGTCGAAACGGTTGAACCGACGGCGACGAGTGCAGACTCACTGCTCGACCGGTACGAGCCGACGGCGCTCGTGGCCATCGAAAAACCCGGTCGGTGCGCCGACGGGAGCTACCGAAACATGGCTGGTGCGGACATTCTGGAGTACGTTGGCCCCGTCGACGGACTGTTCGAGCAGGCACGCGAGCAGGGGATTCCAACGGTCGCCGTCGGCGACGGTGGCAACGAACTCGGGATGGGCGTGGTCCAGTCGACGGTCGAAGCGGCGATTCCCCACGGCGAGACAATCGCCTGTGTGACGCCGGTCGACGCACTGGTCGTCGCCGGGGTCTCGAACTGGGGCGCCTACGGTATCGTCGCCGCGCTGTCCGTGTTCGCCGGCGAGAATCTGCTTCATACCGGCGAGGCCGAGCGTCGACTGCTTGCGAGGTCCCTCTCAGCTGGGTGTGTCGACGGTGTCAGCGGCGACTCCGAGACGTGCGTCGACGGTATCGCGTGTGAAATCCACGAGAGCGTCGTCGACATCCTCCACCGGAGCTGTGCGGCCGAACTCGCCACGGACTGACTGCTGGAACACTGCAGTCTCGCGATAATTGGACCTGGTGATCCGGCCGCGAGACGGCGTGGACTCCGACGATGGTACAGCCGTGTCTCTGGTGGCAAAGAGAATGCGCTGACAGCTACGCTCTGCGTCAGTCGAGAGAGACAGCTAGAGGCGAACACCCTCGGAGTAGCCATGACAGGACGAGCAAGCCGGAAACTGACACGGGGCTTTATTTCCCCGTCCATGGCATTGCAGAGGTATGTCCGAACTCAGGGGACGGTCGGCTCGCGAACTCGCAACTGCGGTTCGCGAGGGCAGGCTGTCCTCGCTGGACCTCGTCGAGACGGCACTGACCCGGATCGAAGCGACCGACGCGTTGAACGCATTCATCACGGTCATCGCGGACTCGGCCCGCGAGCGCGCTCGTGCGGCCGACCGGGCGGCCGCTCGCGACGAGGATCTCGGCCCGCTCCACGGCATGCCGGTCGCGATCAAGGATCTCCGAAGCCGGAAAGCCGGCGTTCGAAACACGATGGGGCTCGCACCGCTGGCCGACAACGTCGCCGACGAAGACTCCATCACGGTCGAACGGCTGGAAGCCGCTGGCGCGGTCATCGTCGGCACCACCAATACGCCGGCACTCGGCCACACGATCAAGACGGAGAACCGCCTCGTCGGCGCAACGCCGACGCCGTTCGACAACGACCGGTCCGCCGGGGGCTCCTCCGGCGGGTCGGCGGCAGCACTCGCGGCCGGCACGGTGCCACTCGCCACCGGGTCGGACATCGGCGGGTCGCTCCGGGTGCCAGCCGCCTGCTGTAACGTCATCGGCCTGAAGCCCACGTTCGGCCTCGTCCCAGAGCGCGTCCCCGCTGACGGGTTCAGCACCCATTCGCCGTTTTTCGTCGGCGGCCCGATGGCCCGGTCCGCCGAGGACGTCGCCGTGCTCCTCGACGTTCTCGCGGGCCCGGACGGCCGCGATCCGTTCAGCGTCCCCCGTCCGGACGTGGACTACGTGGGGGCGACCGATCGGCCGACAGACGATCTCTCGATCGCGTACAGCCCGAACCTTGACCTCCAACCGGTCGCGCCGGCCGTCCGTGAGACGGTCGATGCCGCCGTCGCTGACCTCGCAGATGCCGGCGCGACAGTCGAGACCGTGGACGTGTCGCTCCCCCCGTACGAGGAGCTGTCGATGGCGTACGTCGAGCAGGTCGGCGTCTTCTTCCGCGCATTCGCCCAGCAACTCGCGGACCACTACGAGCTCGACTTCGAGACGGCGGACGTCGAGGAGACGGTCCGGTCGACGATCGCACTCGGCGAGGGGACGGACGCGACTGCCGAACGACTGGCGAACGTCCCCCGGACTGCCGCATACGACGCCGTTCAGGACGTGCTCGACTCCTACGACGTCCTGGTGACACCGACGCTGACCGTCCCCCCGTACAGCAAGCACCTCGCCGACGGCTACCCGACGGAGATCGACGGGCAGTCGGTGCTGGGCGTTCCGACCGACGTCATGCTGACGTGGGTGTTCAACCTGACCGGCCATCCCGCGGCGTCAGTGCCTGCCGGGCTCACCGACGACGGCCTCCCGGTCGGACTGCAGATCGTCGGTGAGCGGTTCGCCGAGCCCGACGTCCTGAGCGCCACCGCAGCGCTCGAGCGAGTCCGACCCTGGGCTGGGCAGTATCCGCCCATCTGAGAAACGACACCTGCAGATGTCTCACGTGCACTCGGTGTGGTCGCAGGTGTTAAGGCCGAGCCAGCACGTTACACGGACGATCCAAATGACTCGATGGGCAGTCACTGGCTGTTTCTCGAACCCCGTCCAGCGCAAACGATGACAGGGACGTCCGCGAAACCATCGGCGGAGTCCGAGACGAGCGGTCGATGGGCGCTCCTCGGCATTGGTGGCACAGTCAGTCTCTGCTGTCTCTTCGCAGCACCGGCGGCGACCGGTGCTGCGGGGGCTGCCGTCGCAGGTGGAACGACAGCAGCAATCGGTGGTGGGGTCGTTCGCGTTCTCGTCTCGGCACTGACGGTCGGTCTCATTGGAGTTCTGTTGCGGGCTCGCGGCGACTCGTGTTCCTGTGAAAACTAGCTGCGAATCGACCGTTCTCGATCACGTCGTGACGACGGGAGCTCTCGGTGTCTGAGCTGGGATGTACGTGGGACCACTACGATGAGACACAGCCGCTGGTCAGCGTCACTGTGTCCGGCTTTTGATCCTGACGTTGGCTTCCAGTGACTCACATAGATTTCGAGGTGCAAGCCCCGGCTTCCGTACTGTTACCGCTGTGGATTCGTCACCCGAGCAGTGCCGTAGCCGATGACAACCCCGACAGAGATGACGAGCAAATCGGAATCGACGGTCACCACACCGAATAGACTCAGGTAGTTGATGAGGAGGAAAAACGCGAACCCGACGATCAGCGCCCCGAAGAGAGGCCTGACGTCTCGTCTCCGACTGGGTGCCATTACCTCGTTGTACCGACATCGCTGCTAAATACTTTGTCTGTCATGGAATCGCTGGGCAGTGGACTGCGATAGACTGCTCAGTTCGCGTGTCTCTCGGCGTTCTCCATCCTGCACAGGGCCCAAGTAAAATTGCTCGATCATGTTCGATATCAAGAAACGGGTAGAAACTATCCACCCGTTTCTCGAAGAAAGCGATAGGTACTAATTATGCGATTCACATGTTTGGGATAAGACCAGTGTCGATGATATGTATTCAGCACAGACAGTGTGAGTGTCTGTGGCTGTCATGATCCACTGGTCGATGACACGACGACTATGGCTACCCCCAAGACACCTACCCCGGACGCAATCGACACGTTCCCTGAGTACAGCACCTTCCAGCGCGAAGTGCTGTTGGCGATCGCGACCCTGGAAACCGAAGGAACAGACCCCTACGGCCTCGCGATCAAACGCCAACTGGAATCGGTCTACGACGAGGAGATCAACCACGGTCGGCTGTACCCGAATCTCGACACGCTGGTTACGGATGGCCTCGTCGAGAAAACGGCACTCGACAAACGGACGAACGAGTACTCCCTCACGGAGGTGGGCGAGCAGTTCCTCGTCGAACAGCAGGTTCGAATCACAGACGTTCTCGATGCCTATCTCGACTAACGGTGGACTCCGAACCGACTCGAGAACAGACGCGGTCTAACGACTCCTGAACAGTACGCGCTGCGGCAGTGGGGGATGGGGGAGAACCCACGCGAGAAGACCCCGAACCGATCAAGGACTACCTCATCGTCGGTGATCTGACCCCAAAGCCACTGAGACCAGAAGACAATCAGTTGGAATGCCCATCAGAACCGCCATCGCTCGACTCGACTGCAGAATAGATCGCGTGCCTGTCGGCCGCCTATGCAGTCGCTTCCGACCGCAGATTCCGGAGCTCGTCTTTCTCCAGGGCGTCGAAGAAATCCTGATAGCGGCTTCTGATCGTGACTGCGCTGATGTCGGTCACCTGGCTGATCGCTTCCTGGGTGAGTTCTTCACCGACGAGGAGGCCTCCGGCGTAGATGGCAGCAGCCGCGAGTCCGACCGGACTCTTGCCGCTGTGAACCATCTGTGCGTTCGAGTGTTCGAGTAGCTTCCGGGCCGTTCGCTCCACGGCCGAACTCGCCTCGAGCGCAGAGACGAATCGCGGGAGATACTGGGCAGGCTCTGCCGGCTGGATTTCCAGGTTCAGCTCTCGGACGATGTACCGATAGGTTCGTGTGAGCTCCAGTTTCGCCACGCGTGAGACGCGCTGGAACTCGTCCAGCGACCGGGGGACGTTCGCCTGTTTGGCGGCTCCGTACAGCGAGGCGGTCGCCACGCCTTCGATGGAGCGGCCGGGGAGCAGGTTCTCGTCGAGCGCACGCCGGTAGATGACGCTTCCAGTCTCGCGGACGGTCTCCGGAAGCCCGAGTGCCGAGGCCATGCGGTCGATCTCACCGAGGGCCTGTTTCAGGTTGCGTTCTTTGGAGTCGCGGGTGCGGAAGCGCTCGTTCCAGGTGCGCAAGCGCCGCATCTTCTGGCGTTGTGCTGTGCCCAGCGCGTTGCCGTTCGCATCTCTGTCCGCCCACCCGATGTTCGTCGAGAGCCCCTGGTCGTGCATCATCTTCGTCGTCGGCGCCCCGACGCGGGATTTCTCGTCGCGGTCGGCGGCATCGTACGCGCGCCACTCCGGCCCGCGGTCGATCTCGTCTTCGCTCACCACTTCCCCCGTTTCGGGGTCGATCCACTCGCCGTGTTGCTCGTCGTAGACCAGATCCTCGTCGGAGTGTTGGCTCTCTTCAGTTCTCGATGTCTCCTCGTTGTCGCTGGCAACGTGAGTGTCGTCGGCATTCGGGCGCCAGCTGGTGCGAGTCGATTCAGACATTGAGTTCGTACACGTACCCACGAGCGTCGAGATATTGGGGGTTCGTTTGGTACATCACGAACGGCCGAGACAGTGGGGACGTCACAGCCGGCTTTGACCTCTCTGCACGGCTACAGTCGTGGAGTTTCGCCTCGGTTCGCTGTAATTGCATCGCCTGCTTCATCTATCGCAGCGTGGCCGTCGAACCGGACACGCTCGGAGCGGCGATCGAACTCGATCACGCCCATGTCATCCAGTAACGGAAGATGGACGTACGCCAAATCGACAGTGATCGTGTCCCGTTGCGAGGACAGCGACTCGGACTCTTGGCTCGCCACGTAGTCAGCGAGTTCGTCGATCGGTACCACTCGGTCGTCTGCTTCCCGTAAGTATGTCAGGACAGACTGGCGTCGGTGGCGTGCAACACGCCGGTACGTCGCTTTTGCTGAGGGGTGGGGCATGATCGTCCACTTCCAAGTGGCGTTTGGAAGGGCGCACGTTCGGTGTCGTCCCTCATAAACTGGCAGTACGCTCCACCAGCGCCCTGCTCTCGATAAGCCCGTTCAAGAGCGATGCTGCAAAGAATAGGGACGCGATAATTGCAGTGCGACGACCATCAGCTAGGGGGGCCGAAACGGCGGCTCTGCTGCAGTACAGTCTCTCTTCAGGGATCTCCGGGGGTTGTTGTGATCTGAAATGCAGCCTTACCCTCGTGTCTGCTTGCCTTCGTGCATGCGACGCTGTGTTTCGGCGCTGATAGCTCGGTTCCCGAACTCCGTTATTCAGGGGGTTGCCCGGAAGGACCCCCCTGAATCCGGCGTTGTCTAGGCGATCGACTAGACGGCTATTGGTCGTCGATGCTCTTGTCGCCGCCCGATCCACTCGCGTGATTGTGCATCTCCTCGATCGCCTCTTCGACCAGGCCGCTGCCGCCGCCGGGTTGATAGCCGAACGAGAACTCGCCCTTGCCGTCGATCGAGGTGTCCTGCGTCCACCGCTCCTCGGGGTCTTCCCGCTGGTCGCGGAACGTCGACATGAACTGGTAGTTGACGTTCTGGTTTTCTTTCTCCTGGGGGAAACTGGCCGGAACGGGCAGGGTATCACCGAGTTCTTCGAGGGCGGCGTGCCACTGGTTCTGGTGCATGGTGTCCCGGGCGATGAGATACGCCCACATGTCTTTCATCCCCTCGTCGTCGGTCATCTCGTACAGTCGGCAGGCGAGCTGGCGGCCGGTGGCCTCGGCCGCGATGTTCGCGTACATGTCGGCGGCGAGGTTCCCGCTCGCGACCACGTAGCTCCCGTTGAACGGGACGCCGTTCGCGTCGGTCGCGAGTCCGTGCATGCCGGCGCTGAGCGCCTGTCGCGGCTGGCCGCCCTGCATCATCGTCCGGATGAGCGGGTTCCCGTCCGCCACCTCTTCTTTGACATCCTCGGGCGCTCCCTGGAGGTTCTTCGTGATGGCGGTGGCGATCATCTCGATGTGGCCGAGTTCCTCGGTCGCCGTCTCCATCAGCAGGTCGCGGTACTTGCCCATGCTCTTTGGCGTCCCGAACGCCTGAAACATGTACTGGAGTGCGACCCGCATCTCGCCCTCGATGCCGCCGATGGCCTGCTGCATCATCTTGGCGTAGTACGGATCAGGCTCCTCGACCTCGACCTCGTACTGGAGCTCGTTATCGTGATAGAACATTGGCTGCCTCCACAGACTCGTCAGCACCCATTTCAAAAAGTGAAGTTTCGGCGTGTGTTTGGGTTCCCTGTATGCGGTCACCAGTTTCGACATAGGATTCTAGAATTGGTCACACACTACACAGATGGGCAGCGAAGCCAGATCGAATCGCCATCTTGCGACCGGCTCCACCAAGAACGGAGTGGTATGTCGGGAGAGTAACGACCGGGTCAGCTTCTCATTGACGGACATTGCTCTCGTCTTCGTGTGTTGACGAAGGCTATTTCCGATCGTTCGTTTGCGCGTCCACGAACCGAACCTGGCTCCTGACGTGCTGTTGCGACTTTCCGCCTTACATAGAGACAGCGCGGAAACCCGTGAGTTGCCCCTGAGAGGAAGCACGCAAACTCTGATACACGTTCTCAATCCCGAACGTAACGGTGGAAAATTGGGATTGCCGCTGACCGAACCCGCCGGGTACCGATCGGGAAGGGGCACTGACGCCAACCAGTGTTCACTTCACGAGCGAGACGTGTCTACCGACAGTACTCGGGTGCGGTCCTGAGCGTTGCGACCGCCTGTCACGCTTCGAGTTGGACGTCCTCTGCGTCGGGGTGATCGTCCGGCCGGGCACTGAGCGAATTCGAGACGAACTCCGTCGCTAGCCACGCTTCGGCGCGGGTGATGCGGTACTGCAGCGTGGAGGTGGGAACGTCGATTGTGTCCGCGATCGACTGGAGCGAGTTGCGCCGTGGCGTCTCGTAGTAGCCGTATTCCACGGCGGCTTCGAGGGCCGCCTGTTGCTCCGGGGGGAGGTCATCGTCGTGGAATCCCGTGTCCGTCCAGCACTCCGGATCGCTCAGTCGCTCGACGGTGATCGAAAGGCCATCACAGAGCCCGGCGTCGACCTCGTCGTAAATGGCGCCGACCGTGTCCTCGTCGTCGATGAGCAACCGCCACTGATACTGATTGCCGCGGCGTTCCGCTTGCATCAGGAGTCCGTCACCGATGTGTTTCGCAGCGACGTGGGGGATCGAGTGAACACCGTCGCCCTCCTGCTGGCACGTGTAGACGATGCGGCTGTTCGGGGTACTCGATAGGATCTCGTAGTCCCACTCGACGACGGGCGAGCCACACATCCCGATCGTCTCGTTGCAGTTGGTGATGCGACCGAGCAGGTCCTCGAACGTCGCAAGCACTTCTTTCGGTCCGGTGACGTGCGCGAGACGCCAGATCGATTCGCTCGTCGCGTGGACCGCCATCGTTCTGGCGCGGAGTTCCGGATTCTCGATGAACAGGTCCATCACCTCGTCGACCCCCTCCTCGTATTCGATCGTGAAGACGAACTCTCGCATGTACGAGTGGTTACGAACCGGACTGGTATAGTTTCGTTTGGTATGTACCAACTGTCGATCGCCCCGACTCATCACGATACCCGTGGTCGGCAATCCCCCTGTCCGGACGTGTTTCGTTGTTGTCCGCACCGACAAAGACGCACCAAAACCAATAAGCTATCTGGTTGTGTTCATCTACTTACCAAAATTCATGTTCACAGCCCCGACTCGACGACCGACAGCAGCCGTTTCGTCGACTACTGATGGCTAAGTACGCGCAGTTCTCGGACGTCGACGACTTCGCGTCGTTCTATCGGGACGAGATCGTCCCGGCGATCGACGCGGACCCGGACGCCGACATCGATCCGCGACGGGAAACGCCGTCCTATCGCTGGCTCAAGCAGCACTACTCGGGGTTCGTCGAGCGCCTCCGTCGTGAGTACGACCTTTCACCAGGGGAGTTCTACGACGCCGTCGATCTCCCACCCGAGTCGGGGGCCGACGACGAGAGTCCCTGGGGGATCGCTCACCAACCGACGATCACCGTGCTGGACGAGTACATCCACGAACTCGAACACGACAGGGGTCGAGCAGCGACGACGGTCGGCCCGCGGCGGTCGCGACTCAAGACCTACGTGACCACGTATTCTGACGTCCACGGGGCCGACGACTTGCTGTCGCCGCTGCTCGACGAGCAACAGAAACCCGACGAGATTCAGCGAGCCAAGGAAGTCTTTCGCGTGCTGGACGACGAGCTCGGGACGCTCGGTTCGAAGCGCAAGTACGTCTCCGTGGTGAAAAACTGGTACACCTTCCTCGAAGAGACGGGACGGGCGGTGTACAATCCGGCCGCGAATCTCCTGAAGCGCTTCGGCTGGGACGAAGAACCCCGATACGATCATCCGGCACTCTCGCCGTCAGATCTCGACGAGATGCTGGCCGTCGCGACCGACGACGAACGCTTCTTGCTGTTGGCACTCGCTGGCTGGGGCCTCCGGCCAGTCGAGGCCTGTGAGCTGCACGTCGATCAGTTGGTCCTCGACCCACCGGAAGGCGAAGGTGACGTGCCGTACATCGAGTTCCAGGCAGGCGAACGGAAGAACGCTCGGCGAACCCGGAACACAGTGGAGTTGCTGGTCGGCGTGGCGGCGATTCGCGACCGGATTCGATCCCTCCGCGACGGGGACTGGGCCGGCTATCTGTTCCCGTCACCGGAGCGCGACGGTCCGATCTCGACGCAGACCGCGCGTCGATGGGTCCGCGACGTGGGCGACCGTGCGTCCGTCACGATCGACGGTGGTGCGCCGAAACCGAAGATGGGCCGCAGGACGTGGTACCGACTGTACCGTCAACAGCGACCCCAGATCGAAGCGGGGACGGCGGCAGTGGCCGATGCACAGGGGTCGACAGATGCAGGCGTCTCGGAACGCAACTATCTCGACGAACGCACGCGACGCGAAGCACGAGCGGCCGCCATGCGCGACCTCGTCCAGGACGATCTGGCCGCGATTTTCGACGCGTACCTGTAACTGTCGAGTGCAGTACGGCTATTCGGTCGACCAGCCCGCTGGTGGGTTGCTCGTCCGGTGGGAACTGACCGTCGACAGAGCGCTCACCCGTGGGCGCCGGAAATCGAAAGTCGTTCTCACAACGTGAAAATGCAGGTGTCGAATTACAAGCGACGGATTTGGACTTATTCGCAACGACCGCCGGCGTCCGGACGACCACGGCCGACGGAGTCTGCGAGGCGCTGGCTCAGCAAGGTAGCAATGAAAGTCCACCGACTTCTTCCCGTCCTGGCACTCGTCGTCTTCGTTGCGGTCGCAGGTGCACATTTCCTGTCGAGTACCGACGTGGCGACAGCGAAGGAGAACAGCCGGCTGAACGAGAACCGCACAGCGCACATCGTTCACGAACTCGTCAACGAGGAACGGGCCGAGCACGGCCTCCCACCACTGGACTACGATCAGCAACTCGCCGCCATCGCCAGCGATCACAGTGCAACGATGGCCGAAGCGGACACCGTCACCCACAGCAGAACCGACGGTGGCGCCGCTTCTGCCCAGGTCCCCAACGGAGCTGTCCAGTGTAACGGGTCCCAGGCCGAGAACGCAACGGCCGTGGGCCGAGAGACTGTCGCCAAAACGAAGGTCTACACTCCCGTCAATACCAGTCGCGGGACGGAGTTCTTCAACACCGAACGGGAACTCGCACGCGGAATCGTCGACAAGTGGCTGCAGTCGCCACAGCAACGCGAGCGACTCCTCCACTCGTCCTGGCAGGCCGAAGGCGTCGGGATCGAGATCCGCGGGGACGATACGGTGTACGTGACACAGGAGTTCTGTTAACGGGCCGACGCCCGTTCGATCGACTGAAGAAGTCCGAATCAGCTCTTCGCGCACGAGTACTCGCTATCAGTTCGGTGAGTCGCTGGAGCCGGGGTTGTCGCGTATGGGGGTTCTGGGGCGTGTGTCTCTCAGGCGCACTGTGTCGAGACGTTCAAGAGAGGTGCGACGAAACACGCGAGTAGCACTCGGTACGGAGCCGTCGGCCTGCCGGAGACACTGCGCTCACCATGTCCGGTCCGCATCAATCGAACACGCCCGAACAAGCCGTGAACACGTTCATCGAGGACCACGTGCTGGATTGGGACGGGCTGTCGACCAAGATCGTCGGGCCGGAGTTCGAGACGCGAGATGGCGGCCGCATCACCTTCGAGTTCTTGGCACTCCGCAGGAGTGGGTACGATGGGTCGCTCACGAGCGCGAGTCGCTACCAGGGCCAGCTCGTGCGACGCGGGCAGGCCTACACTGTGGCGTCCTGGGACCGAATGTCGATTCCGACGGCCCAGTTCGAGTGAATACTTCGTATGACGACGTATACGTCGTGAGTGGAAGTCAGAGACGCGAACGTGGTCCGTAGTAATGGTTTAGTTACCGACGAGTACACATTCCGTATTACTTTGGGTGTAATTAACGTCTGACACATCTCCAGGTGCTATCAATAAATCTTAACTTTCCGGGGGGTCCAGTGTCTAGAAGCACCGTGCCAGCACCCGACAATCCTGTGGACACGCCGGATGCCCCCTTCACACTCCCGTGTGACCACAGCTTCGCGTATTCGACGCTGGCCTCGTCGATCGACGACAGCGACTTCACGCTCGAAGACATCGGCTCCACGAAGAACGGGGCGATGTACATGGAGGTCTCCTTTTCCTGTCCGCGGTGTCAAACGCCGGTCCAGGTCGAACTGCTCGAATCCGTCGTCATGTCGCCCCGGTAACTGTTCCATTCGTCGCACCGGTGAGTGTTACTTTGATGCACTCTTCTCGACGCACAGTCACCGCGTCATGACCGGCGTTTCGGCCCGTTCGAGGATGCGTGCCGTGACGCTGCCGAGCAATCGGTCCGTCGTTGCGCTCAGCCCACGTGTGCCGACGACGATCAGGTCGGCCTCCACCCCGTCGGCGAACGCGAGGATCTCCTCGTCAGGCCGGCCCCGCAACACGTCGGCGTCGACTGGGAGGTTCCGTTCGCGAGCCAGGTCGGCGATGGTCTCCGTCGCTTTCTGGCCGCCCTCCTTGAGTAGGCCGACGATACTCCGTGGCGCGTCTTCCAGGTCGTACGTCTCTGTATCGACGACGTAGATCACGTGCACGTCGGCGCCGTAGTGCTCGGCGATTTCGAGGGCCGGTTCTGCCGCGCGCGCTGCCTCGTCGCTTCCGTCGGTCGCGATGACGACGTGATCGTACATTCCGTAGCCCGTCGGGAGGTCCGTCACGTCGCCGTCGAGGCGGACGGTCATGATCGGCACGTCGCCCAGTGTGATGACGCGCTCGGTCGTACTGCCGAGACGGGCGCGCTCGTGGCCGGTCCACCCCTGCGTGCCCATGACGATCAGATCCACGTCGTGTTCGTCGGCGTATTCCCGGATCGCCTCGTGGGGAACGCCTTCCCGGACCGCCTCGACGACGTCGACCCCGAGTTTCTGGCCGTGTTCGTCGACGGTCTGCGTGGCCGCCCGACTGCGCGTGCGCGCTTTCTCCCGGAACTCCGCGCGGTTGGCGTCGGACACCCCAGGCGGTTCGGCCCCGGTATCGACGACCGAGAGCGCGTGAAGCGTCGCGTCGGTCGCGCGAGCCAGGTCGAGTGCGCGAGCGATCGCTTCCGCCGCGCCGGCACTCCCGTCCGTGGGAAGCAGAATTGTCTGGTACATGTCGACCGGTACCGTCTACCACACCAGGGCCCAAAGTAATCCCGCCGACGCGCGTGCCCAGTTCGGAAACGGTCGCCAACCCACTGGTGACTACACTTTTGGGCTGCTTCGTGGAGAGGTCGACTATGGCACCGACGCGACTCTCGCGACAGGACTTGCTCCGCACGTTCGCTCTCGGGATCGGATCTGTCGCTCTCAGCGTCCTGTTGCGCCGATTCGATCGCGCCGCAGCCCAGCAGGGCGGCAACCGGATCAGACTCCCTGAACCGTCACGGGAGGGCGACACGTCCGTCGAAGCAGCGATCTCGGCTCGCCGCTCCAGACGGTCCTACAGGCGGGACCCGCTCGATCTCGCGACTGTCAGCCAACTGCTGTGGGCGGCGCAGGGGATCACCGAGCCGTCGACGGGCCATCGGGCCGCCCCGAGCGCCGGAGCGACGTATCCGCTCGAACTGTACGTCGTCGTGGGCGACCCCGGCGTCGCAGGACTCGATGCCGGCGTCTACCGCTACGACGTGGAGAGACACGGACTCGAACGGCTTGCGACGGGCAACCGACAGTCGGACTTGCGTGCGGCCGCACTCGATCAGGAATGGGTCGGACAGGGCGCGATCGACGTGGTGGTCTGTGCCGACGACGAGCGGACGACGGCGAAGTACGGGCCTCGCGGGAAAGAACGCTACGTGCCGATGGAAGCCGGGCACGTCGGGGAGAATCTGTACTTGCAGGCGGAGTCGCTCGACCTCGCGATGGTCACCGTCGGCGCATTTCGCGACGAGCGCGTCCGCGAACTGGTGGACGCACCCCAAGCCCAACGGCCGCTCTACGTCATTCCTATCGGCGCGCGAACGTAACGACGGACCGAGGGACGACTCGTTCCGTGCTCGGCGCCATCCTGTTTTTGTGCCTCGGCGTCGAAGGGAACTGGGGACGACCGCCGACGTCCCCGGGATCGGCATGACGCACACGATCGAAATCAGTGACGAACTCAGAGACCGGCTCGATCTACAGCTAGAGGAAGACGAGACCTACGAGGAACTCATCGCGGAGTTGCTGGCGATGTACGAAACGGAAGGCACGTTCCTGCAAGAGGGGTACTCGGAGTAACAGACCCCTTACCCGCGGTTCGATGGGAATTCTATGCAGGCCCGACCCAGTGCCCGGTCCGGGACAGCCGAGCTGACCACTTGACCGAGAGGCGCTTGACGTGTCCGACGAGGAGACGCGTGTGTGCAGTAAACTGCTGACTGTACAGACCCTGTCTGGAGTCGTCTGGTGGCGGCTTCGTCGTGCTCTCGTTGCTCGGCTCCGTGCTCTCCGCGCTCGGCCTGGGGGTGGCTACGGCGCTCTCGCATACCATCGGACGCCCTGACGCCCTCGGAGGCTGGTTGATGACTCACTCCTGGTGACTCAGTTTCTGTCACACGAGCCGTGACACTTCCTTATTCGTCCTGCTGGTGTATGTGAGGGTATGGACTTTGCAGTCGCAGTCGACGGCTCAGAGCAAAGTGAGCGAACGCTCGACTACGCGTTCGAACTCGGCGAGGCGATGAGCCACGCCCCTTCGATCACGGCGGTCCACGTGGTCGACCCGGACGTCTACACCGAAGGCGGGATCGAACCCGTCGCCGACCTCGCCGACGCGGAGCGACGCCTCATCATCGAGAACATCGCGGACGCCGAAGACAGAGGCCAGGGAATCCTCGACGACGCAGTGGCGTTCGCAGCCGACCGCGACGTGGAACTGAGGACCGAACTGCTCTACGGCGATCCGGTCGAACAGCTCTCGGATGTCGCGAGTGCGGAGGGCTTCGACGCGCTCTTCGTCGGTCACCGGGGCCACTCCGAACACGCCGAGCGCTTCCTGGGCAGCGTTGCGAAAGGCCTCGTCGAACGCTCGGACGTCCCCGTCACGGTCGTCCGATGACGCCGCCCTCTGAACGTCGCCGCCGATTGAAAGGTGGAAATAGATAAGTCCAGATGTGTGGTATAGGATACCATGGCGGGAATTTTACTTGCCACTGACGGGAGCCAGCACGCGATGCAGGCAGGCGAGCAGGCCATCCAACTCGCGCGCGAGCGGGACGTGCCGCTCCACGTGCTCTGTGTCGTCGATCGACGCGAGTACGGGGAGGTGGCGCTCAGCACGAGCGAACTGGCCTGTATTCAGGCGGAGGACCACGGGCACGAGTGCGTCGCAGCGGTCGCTGATCAGGCCAACAAGCAGGGTCTCGACGTCGAGACGGACGTGTGCCACGGGATTCCCGAACGGGACATCGTGGCGTACGCGAACGAAATCGACGCGGACGCGATCGTCGTGGGAAAACACGGCGACCACCGCGAGCATCTCGGCGGGGTCGGACGAAACGTGAAAGCCGACAGTGACCACCGGACGATCGTCGTCTCTCCCGGCCCAGCCTGAGCCCGAACTGGGCCGTCCGATTTCTCCTGCCTCCCCGATTGTGACTCACTGAGTGCCGTGAGTGTGATCAGCAGGCGATGGAAGATGGCGGACTCCCTCCGACAAAAGATTTAAATACTAGAATCGATTACTCTACGTTAGTAACGGTCGTGAGGGGCTGACAAACGTCTCAACCCCGGAGACCATTTTTCGATCATGAGTCAGATAACACTCGACACGGAGAGCGAACAGACGCGAACGGTGGTGAACGAACAGGAAAGGGCGGACCAGCAAGCGGCGGACCGACAGCAGTGTCCGGAGTGCGGTGGACGGGTAGTGGCCGACGACGAGCACGCCGAGACGGTGTGCTCCGAGTGTGGACTCGTCGTCGCGGAAGACGAGATCGACCGCGGGCCGGAGTGGCGCGCGTTCGATTCCAAAGAGCGCGACGAGAAGGCTCGCGTCGGGGCGCCGACGACGAAACTGATGCACGACAAGGGACTGTCGAGCCAGATCGGCTGGCAGAACAGGGACGCCGGCGGGAACTCGCTGAGTTCCCGGCAGCGTCGGCGCGTCCAGCGGATGCGCACCTGGGACGAGCGGTTCCGCACCCGGGACCACCAGGAGCGCAACCTGAAGCAGGCGCTCGCCGAAATCGAGCGGATGGGGAGCGCGCTCGGGCTCTCGAAGGACGTCCGCGAGACCGCGTCGGTCATCTACCGTCGGGCGCTCGACGAGGACTTGCTGCCGGGGCGGTCCATCGAAGGCGTCGCGACGGCAGCGGTTTACGCCGCGGCACGCCAGATGAACGCACCGCGGAGTCTCGACGAGGTCGCGGCCGTGAGCCGCGTCGACGAAGTCGAGTTCAAGCGGACGTACCGCTACGTCGTCCGAGAACTCGGCCTCGCGGTCGAGCCGGCGAACCCCCAGGAGTACGTCGGGCGGCTCGCGTCGGAACTCGACGTCAGCAACGAACTCGATCGGACGGCGCGTGACGTCCTCCGGACCGCCGAGGGAACGAACGCGTTCTCCGGGAAGAGTCCGCTCGGCCTCGCGGCCGCAGCGATCTATGCAGCGGGACGGGTGATCGACGAGCGACTCACCCAGGAGGCCGTCAGCGAGGCCGCCGACGTGAGTACCGTTACGATCCGCAACCGGTACCAGGAACTGCTCGCGGTCTACGAGGACCGGCAGACTGCGGGAACGGCCGACGAGTCGGAGACGGACGCTCAGTCGGCCGCGGCCGCGTAAGCGGTTAATTGGGCCGAGCGGCGCGCTCCGGGTCGCTCCGCTGCTTGCAGATCAGGGCCGGGGACTCGGTTTTTTCGCGCTGGCTGTGGAACCTGGGTTCGGTGGAGCCAATGCAACTCGAAGGGTCGACAGCCATCGTCACGGGCGGGTCGTCAGGCATCGGGAAAGCGATCGCGACTGCGTACGTCGACGCCGGTGCGGACGTCGTCATCGCGAGTCGAACCGCGGAGGACGGCACGGCCGTCGCCGAGGAGCTCGGATGTCGCTACGTCCAGACGGACGTCGCCGAGTACGACCAGGTCGAGGCGCTCGTCGAGGCGACCGTCGAGGAGTTCGACTCGCTGGACGTGATGGTGAACAACGCGGGCATCCCGAGCAGTTCGAAGGTCGGAGACATGGAGCTGTCCGAGTGGCGAACGGTGATTCGCGTCAACCTCGACGGCGTCATGCACGGGACCAAAGCCGCCCTGCCACAGCTCATCGAGACCGACGGCTGCATCGTCAACATGGCCTCGATCTACGGGCTGGTCGGCGGCAAGGGGGCTGCTGCCTACTCCGCGGCCAAGGGCGGCGTGGTGAACTTCACACAGCAGGTCGCCGTCGACTACGCCGCTGACGGGGTTCGCGTCAACAGCATCTGCCCCGGCTTCGTCGAGACGCCGATGACCGAATCGCTCCTCGAGACGGAGTGGTTCTACACGTTCTTGCAGGACGAGACGCCGATGGATCGTCCGGCACAACCCGAAGAGATCGCCCCCCTCGCCGTGTTCCTCGCCTCTGACGGGGCGTCCTACCTCACCGGCGCGAACATCCCGGTCGACGGCGGGTGGACGGCGCACTGAGCCGTCACGACGCTGCGCGTCGGGGCGAGACCGAATCGGTTCCAGCGCCTCCAAAGAAACAGCCGGTCAGCTCCCCTGCATCTCGGACCCCGACGACCGTGACAATGACCACCGCCGGGGTTATTGACCTCCTCCTCCGCGTGAACGCGGAGGAATCCCACCACGGGATTTCAGGCCCAGCGAAGCTGCCTGTTGGTTTCAAGACGCATACGTTCCACGCGTCTCCTGCTGGGTTTCAGCATCGTCCCCAGAAATCGGAGATTTCTGGTGTGCGAACGAATCGCTGCGCGATTCGTTAACGGCGTGGCTGTCTTGTGGCACGGTCAAAGAGGTCGTTCGAAAATCGTAGATTTTCGTGATCACGAGAGACGGAGTCTCTCGGACGACCCCATCCGTAGCCGAGTCATCGTCACCGGCCTTCTGCCGGGAAGTCCGGTCGCTTCGGCGGTGACTCTCTCCACTACGGTAGCGGTCTGCAATGTTTATCGCCCCGTTCACGTCGGCTTGGTACTCACTGACCCAACAACCGTCGTTCGAGCATCGGAACGTCGCCTGTCGTGGTCGGTAGCCGTGTTCACCGCAGGCGTGGCACGCCTTCGACGTGTTCCGGGGATTCACCGTCTCGACGGGAATCCCCTTTTCGGCGGCTTTGTAGCGAATCTGTGCGTGGAGCTTCGCAAAGCCCCATCCGTGCAACCGCCGGTTCATGTACTCGCCGTAGTTCATGTTCTCGCGGATGTCCGTCAAGTCTTCCAGCACCAACACTGGATTCTCGATAGACTCAGCGTAGTCCACGACCTCGCGGGTCACACGGTGGAACACATCGTCAATCTGGTCCCACAGTGCGTCACCGTAAGACTCTGCGATTCGCTCACTGACGCGCTTCTGAAGGCGTCTCTTGGCGGTGAAGTAGGTTTTGCGGAGCCGACGAACGGCCTTGCCGTCGTCGGCCCACAGGCGGGGGCGAACAGGAGAACCGCACTCGTCGCGGTGACACACCGTGACGAGACTCGCTTCTCCAATGTCTACGCCTATCGGCGTCCTGTCGAGCGGAGTGAGACAGGGCTCGGTAGTCGAGGCCTGTGAGTCTGGCGGCGTCCGCTCGTCGGCGGACGCCTCAGATTGGTCCTCCACGTTGCGAGTGGCAGTGACGTGGAGATACCACGTCCCATCCCGCTCGAACAACCGACTTTCTCCCATTTCGGCGTCGTCTGCGTACAACGCTTCGAGCCACTCCCGCTGTTCGGGATTGGCGCGTGCCGGGATCCAGAGGTGGTAATCCTCGTGGTGTGGAATTTTGACGTACCACTCGATCGCGTTCTGTGGCTGGTGATCGAGTTGGAGTCCTTCGTTGGTGAACCGTACCGGGTGGTCGTCGTGAAGTTCGTCGGCGTCGTAGCTGTTCCCACAGAGTTGTGGGACGTACTTCTTGAGGGCGTTTTTCGCATAGCCGCTCAGGTCGTACTCGACAACCACATCGTTGGCCGCTGACTGTGTGTCACAGCCAGCGGCGAACGCGGCTTGCAGCGCCCGCTGGTACGCGTCCTGTGTCTCACGAAGCTTCTGTCGCTTGTGAGCGTTCGGGTCCACAAGCTTCAGTTCAAGCGTCTTCGTGAGTTCACCCATCCTTGCCGTACTCCATTTTTCGATTGGAATCGATATATAGCTCAGCCACCCAGAGTGAAAGTGAAACGGTGGGAAATCCAGCACTGCACTAGAACGGTGAATTGTCACACTCTGCTGTCCGCTCGACCCCCGCCTGTTCGCTCCTCGGTTCCGACTGGTGTCGGAACACTCGTCACTCACGGGAAGGCGGGGGTATGCGCTCGTATCTCTATCACGTTCCGTCCGGCCGAGACGACGTAGCGACCCGCCGAGTCAGCGGTTCCGTCGGCGGGACGACGGGGTCTCACACCCTTCGGAGTCAGTGGCCTCAGGGTTCGGTGTTGACCTCTTTTCGTCCCGTCAGCGCGTCGGGTTCCAGGTGGAAATCACGGAAGGTGATCTCCTCGCGCGGCTGATCGAAGATGTCCACTTCCGGAATGTTCACGGCCCACATCCCCTGGACGGCACTCGAATCGTACGGCATGTCGGTCACCTCTTCGAGCGTCCCGGTTGCGACGATGCTCCGCCACCCGTCGGGCGTTTTCGAGTGGGTGGCGAAGGACACCGGATTGTCGATCACGTCAGGTTTCCCGGTGTCGGGCGGGAAGGCGAGGCTGAAGTAGAAACTGGTCGAGTGCACGTCGTAGCCGTACGACACCGGGAGTAACCACGGCGGGTCCTCGCCCGGCGTCGAAAACGACAACACGCCGATGCCGCCGTTCCCGAGAAAGTCGTCTCGTTCCGCTTGAGTCATCTGGACCCATCGAAGCCCCTGCATACATTAGTAGTTGCCACGGCAAGTGATAACACCTTGCTCGATACCGTCGCCGTCAGTGACATTCGATGGGACCGACCTGAACGAACACCCGAGATATCGACGGAGATGACTGGTTTTCTCGGCCCCTGTTTGCGCTCACACCGTCACGGCTTTGCCCATTCGTGCCGTGGTAATCGTGCGCATGGAGTCTTACGAACAGGCCTATCTGGAAATGATAGTCGAGAACATGGCGGCGAGCATGGCCAACTGTATGCGCGACGGCGTCGTCGACTTCGAGATGGTCGCCGGACCGGATCACCTCACCGATCGCGGTCGGTTGTGGGTCTGTGGGTACATGACGAGCCGACTCTCGATGATTCGTGCCGGCACGCACGGCAATCCGAACCTGTCGACCGCTGATCTTACCCGTCTGAAGGACCTCGTTGAACAGCACGAATCCGCAATTGCAGCGGAGTTGTACTCGTAACGCCGCAACCCCCGCTGCCGATCACCCCCATGCTGCCGACACACACTCGGATAATGACGTACAACGTCCGGTACCCGAACCCGGACGACGGTGAGAACACCTGGGACCGACGGCGAGCGCACGTCGCGACGACGATTCGAATGCAACTCCCCGACCTCGTCGGCCTGCAGGAGGCGTTCCCGGCCCAACTCGACGACCTCCGCGAGATGCTACCGGAGTTCAGCTGGCTCGACGCCGGCCGTTCCGGTGACGACGTCGCTGGCGAGTACATCCCCATCGGGTACCGTACCAGTCGGTTCGACGTGGAAGCGGAGGGTTCGTTTTACCTCTCGGAGACGCCCGACGTGCCGGGCCCCGGCTGGGACGCGTCACTCCCCCGACTCGTCAAATACGCGCAGTTCCGCGATCTGACGACAGACGAGGGATTCGTCCACGTCAACACGCACTTCGACCACCGTGGCGCGACTGCCCGCGTCGAAAGTGCCGCCTTGCTACGGCAGCGACTCGCCGATCTGGCGCCGGTCGAACCCGTTGTCCTCACCGGAGACTTCAACTGCCGCCCGTCCTCCAGGCCGTATCGGGTTCTCACTGCCGAGATGGACGCTGGTCGGTCGCTGGCTGATACGGCCGAACTGTCTCAGACGCCCGCCCACGGACCGACGACCAGCATGACGGACTTCACGAACCTCATCCCGGACAAGAAGATCGATCACGTGCTGGTCTCCCCAGACATCGAGGTCCTCCAACAAGGGACGTGTTCCGACATGTACGACAACGGGCGCTTCCCGTCGGATCATCTGCCCGTCATCGCTGACGTGTCCTTCCCCGGCGAGGTGTGACTGTCCGGCTGGCAATCGGAACGGCGAGCCCACCAGCAGACACCGACCACGGCACCGAGGAACCCGGCAACGAGGTCGGCCAGCTCGGGTTTCCGTCCGGGCACCCATCGCTGGACCGTCCCGGTGACGACGCCGAGCGCCGTCGAGTATCCAACGCCGAGCGCTGCTGGTCGCCACGTCTCACGCCGGTCGCCCCGAAGCGCGCGAGCCAGGGCGATCGCCAGGCTCCCGTGCCCCAGAAAGTGGAGGAACTTGTCCGGACCGATCCGGCTGAACTCGGGGCGACGCCGGAGTGGTAACGGAAGCACGGAGCCGACGACCAGGGACAGGGCGACCAGTGCAACCGAAATCCAGCGGTTCTCGGACGGGGCGTACAGGCACTCCATGGGTGTTCTTTCGCGCGAGAACCACTTGGGTCTCGGGTTCCCGAAGTCACGGCTCCGTGAGCGCCCTCATTGACTGTTCCAGTCGCTCCGAGATGTCGTCTGTGGTGTTTGCCGTCTGGCAGACCTTCTTGACCGTCCGTGTGGAACTGACAGCCGACGCCGGTCACGCGACCGACGGGAGACGTCACTCGTGAACTGGCCAGGACAGGCAGTCGTCGATCGCGTCCCCTCGTCCGTTCGACTTCTGGGAGCGACAGCGACGACGATCTTCCTCTTCCTGTTTGCTGTGCAGTTACTGGGAACGACGACGACCGCTGCAGCGCCGACGCTCAGGCGGCTCCTGACGCGGATCGTCGTCGGTGATAGCTCTGCCCTCGGGTTGAGCTGGCTCGCTGCGTACGGCCTCGGAAACGGGTCGGTGGTGGCTGCGCTCGCGCTCTCGCTGTTCAGCGCCGGCCTGGTGTCGACGTCGGAGCTGCTTCTCATGGTCGCCGGGTCGCGGCTCGGCGCGGCTGCGATCGTCGTCTTCATCGGCGCGCTGGACTACCTGCAGAAACATCGGTACTCGTTGCAGGAAGGCGTGAGCATGGGACTGCTCGCGTTTCTGTTGACGCACTCGATCTACGTGCCGGTGACCGTCATCGGCTACCTCCTGTATCCCATCGTGACGGACCCGGCCAGGGGCGTCGGCACGGTCCCGTCCCTCGAGAGCGACTCGCTGACGATCTTCGCAGCGGCCACCGACGTCGTCACCGAGACCATCGGTGCCGCACCCGCGTTTCTGCTCGCGGTCGCGATCCTCTTCGGCAGCCTCCAGCTGTTCGATCGCGTCCTCGGGCGGATCGAGACGTCCGTGATACGCACCCATCTGTTCCGCCACTTCGAGCGCACGTGGCTCTCGTTCGCCATCGGATTGCTCATCACCACCGTGACGACGAGCGTCGCCTTCTCGCTGGGCGTGATCGTCCCGCTGTACAATCGAGACTACGTGACGCGGGAGGAGCTCATGCCGTACGTGCTCGGGGCGAACATCGGGACGCTCTTCGACGCCCTACTCGTGGCGGTCATCCTGGCCAACCCGGTCGGCGTTGCGACCGTCCTGTTACTGTTGGTGACTGCGACCGGTGTGACCCTGCTCGCCCTCGCCAGGTACGAGTGGTACGCGTGGGCGATCGAATCGATCGACAACGTCCTGCTCGAGGATCGCCGTGCCTTCGTCGCGTTCGTTGTCTCGCTGGTGCTGGGCCCGCTGGCGCTGGTCGTCGTTCCCCTCGCAGTCGGGTAACCGCCAGGGAGCCATCCTGGACATAGCTATTAGCTGTCGAACCGAATACGTCCGAGCATGGTCGACACCGTGGCCCACGTCCTGGTCCCGACCGACGGCTCGCCACTCTCCCGGGAGGCGCTGGACTACGCCATGACCGTGCATCCGACCGCCCGGCTCACCCTGCTCCACGTCGTCGATTACGTCGAGGAGATCACCGTCGCCGAAGCGCTCATCGGGTTCGAGGAACTCCACAAACGGGCGACCAGCCGGGCGGAGGACCTCCTCGAGCGGGAAGCGGCCCGCGCCAGCGAGCACGACGGCGACGTAATCACCGAGTTCGTCTTCGGCGAACCGTCCCGAGAGATCAGCGACTACGCCGCCGACCACGACGTGGACCTCGTCGTCATCGGATCACACGGGCGCACTGGGCTCTCGCGCGTCCTGCTCGGAAGCGTCGCCCAGCGAGTCCTCCAGCGAGCGCCCGTGCCGGTCACGGTCATCAGGTAACGCGCGAACAGAGCGCCCACGGGACCGCGTCCCTCCAGCCCCGCTGGGCTTTTTCCCGTTCCCGTGGTAACGAGTGCATGGTCACTGATAGCGGCTCTGCACCTCGATTCGCGGACCGGCACGACGCGGGGCAACAGTTGGCTGCAGAACTGCAGGATCACGGCGTCATCGCGGATCTCGTGGTGGCGATTCCACGCGGCGGCCTCCCGCTCGGCCGCGAAGTCGCGGACGTTCTCGACTGTCCGCTCGACGTCGTCGTCGCGTCGAAGATCGGTGCGCCGGGGAATCCGGAACTCGCCATCGGCGCCGTCGCAAGCAACGGCAGCGCCTGGCTCGCGTCGGACACGATCGCCAGACTCGGCGTGGATCAGGAGTACATCGACCGCGAGCGGGAACAGGAAGCCGAGGTCGCACGCGAGAAAGCCGAGCGATACCGCAATGGCGGCGACCTCCCGGAGATGGAGGGCAAACGCGTCGTCGTCGTCGACGACGGCGTCGCCACGGGATCGACCGCGAAAGCCGCCCTCCGACAGGTCCAGGCTGCCGGTGCCGAGCACGTCGTCCTCGCCGTGCCCGTCGGCCCACCTGACACGATCACCGAACTCGATGCCGAGGCGGATCAGATCGTTTGCATCGACACCCCGTCGTCGTTCGGGGCAGTCGGTCGCTTCTACGATCGCTTCGATCAGGTGAGCGACGAGGAGGCGATCGCGTACCTGAGTGACGACGGGGAAGACCCGGCCTGAGCGCCACCAACGATGCTCGTCCCCACATCCGACGCCCGTGATCGACAGATCAAGCACGGCAACTAGCAGGCGCTCTCCCGGCAGTGGGGAGTCTCGCTCTCGAGAACAGAGTCCGGCCGGCTGACGTCCGGCACGTGTCGTCGTGCTGGTCCGCTCAACTCGTCACTCTGGTTAGCTACACGCTTTAGGATACCCGACTCGAACCGTCACAGGTAGTGGTCGACACTCCTGCGACCGGTCACCGTGTGAACGCCGGGATGGGATGGTTCTCAACTGGTGTCGTGGCACTGGCAGCCATCGAGAGCGTTCGTGCAGATGCGCTCCTCTGGGGAGTGTTCTCGGTCCTCGTCGCCATCGTCGTCTCGATCCCGGCGCTGACGACAGGGGAGTGGACGGCGATGGTTCCGTGGCCGCTCGTCTCGGTTGCAGCCGTCGCAGTGACTGCCCGTGCCGTCGGGGTCTCTCCCGACGCCGCAGGCTACTTGGCCATCGCGATGCTCGCGCTGGTGATCGTCGTCGAACTCGACGCGTTCACGTCGATCGAACTCGGCCGCCGGTTTGCCGTGGTGTTCGGCGTCTTGACAGCCATGGCGATCGAGGCGCTCTGGATCATCGCCCAGTTTTACTCCGACCGCTGGCTCGGAACCGACTTTCTGAGCACGCAGACGGAGCTCCAGCTGGACATCGTCAGCGTCACCGTAATGAGCGTCGTCGTCGGATCGCTGGTGTACTGGTATCTCGTTCGATTCGAGTCGGCAGGAATCGTTGACCGATCAGCCCAGGGAGTGAAGTCTGAATGACGCTCGGCGACGCAGTGGGACTGTCGGACTCGCAGGAGCGACGCATCACCAGGGGGCTGCAACTCGTGCTGGGCGGCGTCGTGCTCGCAGGACTGGTGACGACACAGGTCGGGATGGCCGTCACAGGCAGTCTCACACTCGGGGTCACGCTCTTTCCGGCGCTGCTGCGTCGAGAGTACGGCTACTCGATGGATCCCGGGCTGGTCCTCTGGATCACGATCGCCATGATCCTCCACACGATCGGCTCACTGGGGGTCTACGAGCAGTACCAGTGGTACGACGAGGTGACCCACACGGCGTCGGCGACGATTATCGCTGGTGTGGGGTACGCCTCCTTTCGCGCACTGGAACGCCACTCCGACGCCATCGACGTTCCCTCCGAGTTTCGAGCGGTGTTTATCGTCGTGTTCGTCCTGGCGACGGGCGTCTTCTGGGAGGTCATCGAGTACGTCCTGGGTGGATACGTGACCGTGTATGGCATCGACGACATCGTGACGGATTTCGTGTTCAACGCGGTCGGCGCAGTGATCGTGGCGGTGTGGGGGACCGGGTACGTCCGTAATCTCACCGGGTTCTTCTACGATCGACTGCGGTGACGCCCGGTCCCGACTCGGAAGCTACCGTGTTTCCAGGAGCAGTGGGACCGCAACGCTATCGCTCGCGATGCCGACGAGGAACAGGACCAAGAGAAACAGTCCCATGAGGAATACCAGGATCGTCTCAGGCTCCATGTGTGTATTCGGTGATCGTGTTGCTATCGACGGGGCGTTTCGATCTGTCTCGGTCGATTGCCTCGGTGACCGTGCGTGGCACTAGTGGTCGAAGTCGCAAAAACGTCCAGCATACGCTGTCGTGGAAATTCCGGGTCGGAGACTGGTGTATTGGGCACTGGCAACTTCGATCGTCCGACTCCGGAAATCGTTGTAGCGACGCTTCTCACGCTCGAATTGGTCGCCAGCGAGTGACAGTCTCTCGAAAATCGACGATGGGGACGTGCAACTCCCGAACGGGAGAGTCGAGCCGGGTGTCGACTCGCGCCAGTCACGTTCGCGTCACGGCTTTGTCGGTTGCCAGCGGCGCAGTCGTCGGGCTTCGAGCCGCACAAGGCTGAACCTGGCGGCACGTTCGTCGGTCGCTGCCCGTCCCTTCAGTGGAATGACTGATAGCGAGCAGACGACGGGCCAGCGGCGCCCGCGATACCGTTATTTTGATCCGTGTGGATTGTTCGAATGGGGCACGGTCCCCCGTGATTCCAGTATGACAAACTCATCCGAGGAGTCCACTGCAGATGCTGGGGAGTCGTTCACGGATCCGGAGTTCGCGACGATGCCGTTGGAGATCAGCGTCGACGAAGCGATCGACGAAGTCCACGACGCGGTAAAGGGGTTGCACGGGACGCCGACGCCGGTCGGGATCAAAGTTCGAACGACCGACGGGATGCTCGTCGCCGTCGTCCGCGAGTCCGAGCACGAGGACGACGCGGTCTCGTCCCGGTTGTCTTACCGGATCGAGCCAGCGTCCGAACTGGCGACGCGGAAAGCACAGAAAATCGCGACAGCCCTCGAACGGTTCACCACGCCGGCCGAAACTGTCCCGTCAGGGTGAAACCGCTGCCGGGCAGCGGCATGCCCGACACCCATTTATTCGCGCATCGCCAACGTATACCACGGTGAATGCCGATGTCAATGGGAACCTTCGACGAGATGGAGTTCGAACGCCGTGAGAAGTTGATCGCTGCCGTCGAGACCGAGTCTGCAGACGAACGGACGCGGTTCGAGGGTCACGTCGAGGACGAAGACGCGTCGGTCGACGAACTCCTCTCGCAGTTCAACACACTGAAAGAACAGCGGAGTGGCTGAACCACCAGAAACAGCGAGTTCGGCCCTGTACCAGGTTTGATTCTGTGTCGCGACGATCGGAGAGCCGTCAGCGAACAGCCTCCCGTGGTCAGCTCGCCCTGCCTAGTCGTCGAGAGACGAGATGAAGAGCAGATCGTCCCGCTTCAGTTCGTACCCCTCGTTAGCTTCGAAGACAGTGTAATCGAACGGCTCGGTGACGATATGATAGCCGTTGGGCGTCTCCTGTCGCCACAAAATCGACGTGACGGCCGAGAGGTCCCGCTCGAACTCGTCGGCGGTTGCGCTGGCGACGTCGTCGAGGTCGAACAGCAGGTTGGAGTCGTCTTTGCAACTGTCCGATTGGAGAACCGAGAGGAACTCGCGATCGAGTCGCGTGAACTTCCGGATCACCTCGACGTTGCCGCGAAACCGCATCTCCAGCCAGTCGTCCATGCGCTCGCGGAGTCTGAAAAACGCGGCCGTGGTGTTCCGTGCGTTCACCGAGAGGTAGAGCCGGTATCGCTCGTCGAAGCGACGCACCTCGTGACTGAGCGCCGCGACTTGCCGAGCGAGGTCGTCGGGGCTCTCGACGATCTTCCTGCTGACGGACTCAGAACTGTTCGGCACCGCCTCGTTGTCTTTCGCCCGAGCGATCGCAAGGAGTAGGTAGACTCGCTCGGCACCGAACTGGCAGTAGTCCTCGAGTGCGTCCACGTCGACTCCCATGGGCGAGTCTTCACGGAGGGGACGTATATCGCTGGTCCAGGACGGGTCGGGAGCGTCATCGACGCGAGCAGTGTCGTCGTTCCCTCTCCCTGGGGGAGCGGCCCGAATCTTCAAGAGGGGGCCGTAGGTAGAGAGTGTAACCTCCATGAGAACGGATTACGACACGTTGATGGACGACTTCGCGAGCAGGGCGAACATCGGCAATCTGGCCAACGCGGAACGTGCAGCTATCGAGACACTCCTCACGTTCGGCGAGTACATCTCGAGTACGGAGGCAGACGCGCTCGGCGTCGTGCTCCCCGGCGCGCTCGGGGACGCAGTGACCGAGTTCCGGGCAGAGTCGCCCGACGATCCATCGGTCGAGCGGTTCGTGTCGCAGGTCGCAGAGCGACAGGGGTTCGGGACGCAACCGACTGAGGCCCTCGGCCACACCCGGGCGATTCTCGCCACGATCGCCGCCCACGGTGGGCACGAGGAACTGCAGCGGACTCGCGATCAGCTCCCCGCCGAATTCGAGAGCCTCTTCGAGCCTGCCGAACTCGCCGGGTGAGGCATCTCGCAGGGGAGCCACGTCGAGTCGCTGCGAACGGTCAGTCGTCCACCGTCGTCATCGCCGCCCGTTGCAGCGAACCGCGTCACGAGGATCGAACGGGGCTATTTGTTCGCGTCAGTGAATTCCCAGCTGGTCTCGACGGGTGGCGGCGTTTGCAGCGTTTGATACACTACGCAGTATCGCTCCGTGTACGTCTGGAGAGCGGCCTGCGTCTCCGCGTCGAGGTCGCCGTCGACGGTGACTGCGAGTCGAACGTCCTCGAACCCGACCGGCACGTCGTCGTCGATGCCCATCGTCCCGCGGAGGTCCAGATCACCGCTCACCTCGACGCTGACGTCGACGTCTTCGCCGAAGTTCTTTGCGACGGCCTGGGCGGTCAACTGGGAGCAGGCCGCTAGCGCGCCGAGCAACAGGTCGCCAGAGCAGGCTGCAGCCCCTGGCCCGCCCGCTCCCTCGTGGAGTTCCGCCTCGTAGATCGACCGGCCGAGATCGACGTTGCAGGCCCGGACGTCGTCTTGCTCCTCGCCGGTCGCGGTCAGCGTGATCTGTGCCGCGTCCGGATTCTCCTCGTACTCGGTCTTCAGCGGTTCCTGCTCGTCTCGCAAGTTACTCTCTCCCATACGCATCGTTGCCTGGCCACCACCGAAAGAACACGCGGATACCGCATCCGTTCAGTACGCAGTTGGGATCACGATTGCACGCGACTCGGCTGTACGTCGAACGTAGTATCCTCCACTGGCGTAGCAGTTCGGGCACCTGGCGGGGAACATCCGCAGTTTGCATGGCTGTCAGCCAGTTGTTTATTGGTTTCTGAGGCGATGATACGGAGGGTTAACGAGGTGGGATTCTCTGGTTCGTTAGACTGCGACCGATGGTAGGCCCGCTACTTCACATACTTGGCCCACCTCGGAGCGCTTAGCGTGTCGCTGTCGAAACGATACTTATCTTCGGGTTTGAACTGGTGTCCCCGACTGCTGGCTGCCGAAAACTGAAGGCGGATACTCACGTGCTATCATTGAATTGTGGCACTGTCGAGCCTGATCCAACCTTCCAACACGGGTAGATGGGTTGGAGCGCTTCCGGCCGCACGTACTATCACGCAGCCAGCAAACGGTGCCACCAGGAATGAACGATGGTCGAAGATGAGAGCCTGGACGTGAAAGACATCCATCGTGACATCTCGCAGGTACTAACTGACGGTGATCAACGAGCCGTTTCAGCCACGATACCGCAACTGCTGAAGCTCCCTGCTGACACACAGCAGACGCTCCTTCGAAAACTCGAAACCGTCGCACAGGTGGAGCCTGCCGTTCTAGAACCCGCTGTCCCGACGCTCGAAGCGGTTCTCTCAGGGGGTGATCGCTCGGTACGGCTCACCGCGGTCAAGGTTCTCGCCACCATCGCTGCGACACAACCGAACGCAGTGGCCGACCTCAGCTCGACACTCACTGATGCCCTCTCTGACGACTTCTATTACGTCCGTGGCAGGGCTGCACAAGCACTCGGCCACGTTGCCGAAACGGCGCCCGAAGCCGTGGACACGACGACGATAATCGCACGACTGTTGAACGCCCTCTCACTGGATCGAACCGAAACTCGTCACTACGTGAGTGAAGCACTCTGTCGCATCTCCTTCGGTGATCCCGCACCACTCCGGACGATGACTAGCGATATTGCTGAGCATCTGTCTGACGAGGAGGACTTGGTTCGGTATTATTTGACGACGACGCTCGCGGTCGTCGCGACTGCTGAACCAATCTACGTGGCTGCCGTCGAACCCGAACTGAGAGACCGACTCGACGACGACGTCCCATTCGTTCGGGGCCGGGCAGCCGAAACCCTCGGACTGATTGCACGAGCGGATCCGGATGCGGTCGAGGAAGCAACTGAGTCCCTCCTGGCCTGCCGTGAAGACGGCCAGTTCGTTGCTACTCGGGCGACGTTCGCACTCCACCAACTCGACGAGTCACCACCGGAATTCGACGAAGAAATCGGGACCTATGAGACGATCGTCACTGAAACGCCCAGCATCGTCGAGGAAATTACGAGTCCTGACTCGGACGAGACGTCGTGTCCGCAGTGCGGTCAGACTTTCGGTGAGGCACACCCACCGATGTGTCCGGGCTGTGGCCGCCCCCTCATCTAACCGCTCTCGACCAGGGTTGCGCTGTCTGCTCCCGAGCGATCTGTTCACTCATAATTCTTTAGGCCAGCCTAAATTCCGGAAGTGGTATGTATGTTTAGGCGAGCCTAAAGCCAATGGCACGAGACGTGGTAGAAAACGATGGACCGACGCGTAGAGACTACGTAAAATACGGCGGTGCACTGGCAGTCGGTGGCGCGTTCGCTGGCTGTTCGGATTTGCTCGGGTCAGAACAGGGGACGGCCAACTCAGGGCAGGAATCATATACGGTGACGATGTCACCCGTCGGCACCGTCGAGTTCGACGAGGTGCCCCGGAGCATCTTCACGCGGCTGTCGCATCACGCTGGCATGGCGTTCGCGCTCGGCCGCGGCGACGACGTCAATGCGCTCAACGGGCCGGAGTACTATCACGCGACGTGGAACCAGTTCACGCCGCGGCTCCCCGGCGTCTCGCTGGACTGGTCGAACCTGTATCCGTCGTGGCAGACGAGCAAGGAGAAACTCTACGACCTCGACAGCGACGTCCACCTGGCTGACCCTGCGTCAGTGGTGCAACTCGAAAAGTGGAGCATGGACGATGTCGACGAGGTCAGCGAGCAGATCGCCCCGTGGTTCGGCAACTCGTTGAGCGCCCGTCATCAGGAGCCGATCGACGAGTGGGATGGTGACTACGAGTACTACGGCCTGTGGGAGCAGTTTGAGAAGGTCGCACAAGTGTTCCGCGAAGAGGAGCGCTACGAGGCACTCGCTAACATCCATGCCGACGTTATCGGGACGATCGAAGACGGACTCCCGCCGGAAGTCGAGCGTCCGAGCGTGGTGCTGCTCACCGCCGCCGATGTCGAAAAGAAAATCTGGGCGTACACGACGGGGAATCCCGGGTTCCTCACGTCGCACATCCGGCCCCTCCGACCGCACGACGCCTTCGGAGGGTCGCTCGAATCCGGATCCAATGTCGACTTCGAGGCGCTCCTTGAAGCTGACCCCGACGTGATACTCTTCCTCAGTGGCATGCAGCCGGACGTGAGCATGACCGAACTCCGGGCGACGCTCGCATCGCATCCCATCGCCTCGGAAATCTCTGCGGTCGAGAACGGCCGTGTCTTTCCGCAGGGTGCGCGCTACCAGGGACCGATTCTGAACCTCTTTCAGCTGGAGATGAGTGCAAAGCAGTTCTATCCCGAGCAGTTCGGGGAGTGGCCTATCTCCGACGGTGGGCCGTATCCCGAGATCCCCGCCGACGAACAGCTGTTCGACCGCCAGGAGGTTGCGGACATCATCAACGGAGCGTTCTGACCGTGCGAGCCAGAACGTGGGCCATCGCGGGATGTTACCGCGACCCGGCGGATTACGACATCCCGGAACTGCCTGTGTGGCGGGTGTGCCGAACTGAGCGCGGTGGCGTGGCGTTCGCTGCTGACGGCGACCCATTCATCTCCGCTGAACAACCGATGAAGGTGAGGCGCTAAGTCAGGGGGTAGCCCGGTACGTCGGCGTTTTCGCGACGATTCAGCCGTCCTGACTGCGATTTTACTAGACCCCCCACGACGACGGGGTTTTAGGCCAACCTAAAATTCGAAGGTTCTTTATTGATTTAGGCCAGCCTAAAAATCATGGCAGGGAACTCGAATCAGCAGGATGGCATCAATCGACGACGATATCTCGGTCTAGCAGCGGCTGTCGCAGTAGCGGGCTGTTCAGAAGCGGCGAGTTCACGGGTTCCGTCGGATACGGCGACAAATACGACGGCATCGACGTCTGGAACGGCGACCGAGACAGCGACTGACACGCCGACGGCGACAGATTCAGCAGCCAGGAACACGGAGACGACCGACGCGCCGTCAGAAACGGGAATCGAATCGTCTGCGGACGCCACAGAGACGGATTCGACGGCGCAACATATTGCGGCTGCACAGGACGCGCTCGCCGCTGCCTATTCGGCGTTTCTCACCGAGGGAGACGAAGACGCACTTGCAGACGTGACAGCGGCGAGTTATCCGTTTAAAAACGACGAGGTTCTCGCCGCTATCGACGACGCCGACCGAACGCTCGGATGGGCAGCAGCGAGTCGATCGACACCCAAGCAGGAACAGACAATCGCAGAGCTCGAATCGATGGCACGGTTCCTGGAGACGATAGCACGAGAACAAGAGCGCCTTGCAACGGCCTACTGGTGGGTTGAGGACGTTAGGGACAAGTTCTTCGAGGAGGCGCACTCGACGCTCGGTGATTATCTCGACGCGGCAGTTGCCATCGGTAGTGACACCGAGCGTGCACTCGACGACCTCGAAGCGACGATCGATGCGTCGGCAGCGCGCTCGGTCGAGCCGCTCGACGCTGCTGCTGTCTCCGACAAGATCGAACAGATGCGAGCCGAGATCGAGACTATCGACGACATGAAGCAGGCGTTCGATCCAGGTATCGACGGGCTGGTTCACCTTTGGGATGCAGTCAGGGCGTACAACCTCGGAAACTACTCCGTTGCCATGTCCGAGTACGGAGAGGCAGCCGATGACTTCGGCGATGCCGTCGGCAAGTTCGAGGACCTCGACCCCACGCCGGCGTTCGAATCGAACGTCGAGGGAATGGCCGACGCGACTGCCGTTCTCGAACCCGGGTGTAACGATCTAGCGACGGCAGCGGCCGGCAAAGCGGACGGAGCAGACACCCTGGCCGATTGGCAGATCACGCTCGCCCACGAGCAGTTCGATTCCAACGACGACGTCGCCGACATGCCCTCGATCACCGACGGTCCTGGCGGAGACTGACTGTCCGGTAATCTTCCGGCTGTCTCGATCTCCTACCTGTCGCAATACCAACTACTGTGTTTTAGGCCGACCAAAAATTCGAAAGCGGTATGTATGTTTAGGTTGGCCTAAACCTATGGGACGACAAAGCGGGAGTGACGTTACACGCAGAAAATACGTTCAGGTAGGTGCCACGGTCATCGGCGGGAGCGCACTCGCTGGCTGTTCAGAGCTGCTCGGTGAGGGTGACAGCGTGCAGCACACGCCGGAGACGGGAACGTACACGGCCGATCTATTCCCAGTCGGTGACGTCGAGTTCGACGGGGTTCCACAGTCGGTGACGACATATAACATGGGCTGGGCTGACATGGTGGTATCGCTCGGCCAGGCAGACAAACTCCGAACGGATCGCTACAGCGCGCCGACGTTGTTCTACGATCGCTTCGACGTCGACTACGACGCCGACTGGCCGGCGCTCTGGCAGGACGGTGGCTGGTCGAAAGAGACGATGTACGAACGCGATCCGGACGCTTTTCTCATCGATCCGAATCTGCTCGGGGCGTGGGACGACAACTGGAATGAGGCTGATACGACCGAGATCGCCGAGAAGGTCGCACCGTTTTTCGGCTGTTACAATCGCCGGATCAGAGGCGAGTGGCAACAGAAACTCGACTATCCGGAGAAGGCGCCGTCGATGCTGGAGGCCTTCGACGCCGTCGGCACGGTTCTCGACGAACGAGCCCGTACCGACGAGTGGCTCTCACTCCACGAGGAGATGCAGTCCGACCTTCGGTCACGGCTCCCAGCAGACGGAGAGACGCCGTCGATTGGTCTGATAAACGGTGGGTCAACCCCGGAGAAAGGTGAGTTTTACGTCCTTTACCTGGAGGATAACGGCTACGAGATGAAGCCGTACCGTGACCTCGAACTGGTCGACGCAGACGCGTTCGCCGGTGTGGAAACCGGCCAGTACGGACTCACAGACTACGAGACGATGCTGGAAGTGGATCCCGACGTGATCGTCGTGCACTGGGGAATCACGACCGGGTCGGTGACATCCGGTGGCGACGGCGCCTTCGACGCCACTCAGTTCCGCGAGAAGTTCGTCGAACCCATGGAGAACGACGACGTCGGAAGCAAACTCACCGCAGTCCAGGAAGGGCGCGTGCTTCCTGGTCCGACGGCAGAGCAAGGACCACTCATCAACGCCTTCCAGACCGAGCTGACCGCACGGCTGTTCTATCCCGAGGAGTTCGGTGAGCTCGATCTGGACGCACCCCTCGACGTTCCCGAGGAGAATCAGCTGTTCGACCGCCAGCGGGTCGCGGACATCATCAACGGAGAGGTGTAGGTCGTGCCCGTACCAACGGATGGCTGCGACGAAACCACGTCCCTCGCCGAAACGGTTGGAATCGCACGCGACCGCATCGAGGAGCTCCGAACGTCGGACGGCGAGTTCGTCGTCGCCTGTCGAGACTCGGGCGTCCAGCCCGAGCCAGTGACCGACGCCCGGTTCGAGTCGTACGACGACGCCGAACGGGCCTGTGCTGTCGCACGTCGCTACCGCGAAGCGATGCGGGAACTGGATCCGGCGCTGACTCGGCACGAACTCGTCGTCTCTGCGGTCGAGGAGGGTGCCGTGGAAGTTGCTTGCGTCCGGGAAGCGACCGACCAGCGCCGGGCGAACGGCCTCCCCCACGCGCGCCAGACCGTGACCCTGGCAGGCAACGGGAACGACGAGTGGCTCCGCGTCGAGAACGGCACGGTCGTCCACTTCACCGGCCCCGACTCGCTGCTCGACGACGAGTTCGTCACCCGCCAACTGGACTCGAAACTCTCGGAGGACGCATGACAGACGAGGGAGCCACGACCGCAGAGCCACGAGACAGCTACGACGTCGTCATCGTCGGCGGCGGTCCTGCAGGGTGCTCAGCCGGCGTCTTCTGTGCCCGCTACGGACTCGAGACGGCTGTTTTCGATCGGGGTCGCTCCTCGCTCAAGCGGTGTGCCTACCTGGAGAACTACCTCGGGTTCCCGGCCGGCATCGACGTCGAGTCGTTTTACGACCTCATACACGACCACGTCACTGAGGCTGGGTGTGACCTCGTGCCGGACCTCGTCGAATCGGTCGAGCGGACTGACGCTGGCTTCCGGGTCGAGACACAGGAGGATAGCGTCGTCAAAGCCGATCACGTCGTCGCGGCCGCCAAGTACGACGCGGAGTACCTCCGCCCACTTGGGACATCGGACGCGATGTTCGAGACGTACGAACACGACGGCGAGGCCGAGGAGTTCTTCGACCGCGACTATCCCGACGACGACGGCCGAACGCCGATCGGCGGGCTCTACGTCGCCGGCCCGCTGGCTGGCGTGGGTGACCAGGCGATCATCGCCGCCGGCCACGGTGCGACGGTCGGCCGCAATCTGATCGCCGACGTTCGTCGCGAGGACGGCTACTGGGACGAGGTTGCGGAACCCACTGACTGGCTCCGTCGCGAGGCTGAACTGGACGAGACGTGGGAGGACCGCGATGCGTGGCGCGAGTGGTTCGACGGGCGCGTCCCCGATGGGTTAGACCGGGACAGCGAGACGATCGAACGTGTGCGCGAGGCGGTCATCGACGCGACGTTGGAAACGTACGTCTCGAAGAGTGACATCGCGACGCGAACCGAGCGCGGACAGCGCCGGCTCGCTGCCCACGTAGACGACGAAATCGTCTTGGATGCAGTCGACGATGCCGTCATCGAAGCGTATCTCGACACTGGTGAGGTGACGGCTGGCGATGACTGACGAACCCGTCTCGCGTTCACAGCAGAAGCGACGCTCGTCCGCTCGATCCAGACTGGGCTGGCTCGATAGCTCGATGGTGACGCTCGTGTTCGGAAGTGTCGGCATCGTCTTCGCTGGCGGGCTCGTCCAGGTGAGTCTCGGTGCGTATTCGATGACTATCGTCGAGGCCTGGCAGGCGGTGTTCAATCCGAGCGTGCTGTTCAACCCACACGCGTGGGACGCCTTCCTGCTCGGTGAAGCAGTGCCAGAGATGAACACGGAGAGTCTCATCGTCTGGAACATCCGGCTCCCGCGCGTGCTCGTCGCGGTGTTCGTCGGGATGAACCTCGCCGTCTCCGGGGCGATCTTCCAGGCAGTCACCCGGAACGAACTGGCGAGTCCGTTCATTCTCGGGGTTTCCTCGGGCTCCGGGCTGGCAATCTTGCTCACGCTCGTGATCTTCGGGAGCCTGGCAACTCTCCTTCCGCTGATCGCCGCCGTGGGTGGGGCCGCCGCGTTCCTGCTCGTCTATCTCATCGCGTGGAAAAACGGGACGAGTCCAGTCCGGTTGATCCTCGCGGGCGTCATCGTCGGGACGGCGTTCGGATCGTTGCAGACGGCGCTGTTCTTTTTCGCCGACGACATCGGCGTCGTCCAGTCGGCGATCGCGTGGACGACCGGCTCGCTCACCGGCGTCGACTGGGCACAGGTGCGGATGATCCTGCCGTGGACAGCCGTCGTGATGGCTCTCTCTCTCGGCGGAGCGCGGCAGTTGAACGTCCTCCTGCTCGGGGAGTCGACTGCCAAGTCGCTCGGAATGTCCGTCGAACGCGTCCGATTCGCGCTGTCGGGGGTCGCGGTCCTCGCGGCGGCGGCCAGCATCGCCGTCGCGGGCATCGTCAGCTTCGTCGGCCTGATCGTCCCGCACATGGTCCGGAGTATCGTTGGAAGCGACTACAAGCGGTTGATCGTGGGCTGTGTTTTCGCCGGCCCGGCGTTGATGGTCGCTGCCGACGTGGGGGCGAGACTCGCGTTGAGTCCGACGCAGATACCCGTCGGCATCGTGACCGGCCTGATCGGCACGCCGTACTTCCTGTATCTGATGCGGCGACAGGAACAACTGGGAGAGGTCTGATGCGCGAGCACCCGACAGCCCGGACGGCGACAGATCGCACCCGTGGGACCTCTTTTGATGGCAACGAGCTGGTCATCGGCTATCCCTCGACCGACGAGCCGGTTATCGACGACGAGTCCGTGGCTGTCCCGCCAGGGGAAGTGACCGCGCTCGTCGGCCCGAACGGTTCGGGGAAGAGTACGCTTCTGAAAGGACTCGCGACGCAACTCGATATCGACGCTGGCACAGTCCTGCTCGATGGGCAGGACGTGGCCGAGATGGGGACCAAGCAACTCGCGCAGAACCTCGGTTTGCTCTCCCAGGAGAACATCGTGCCTAACGGCTTCACTGTCGAGGATCTGGTGTATCACGGCCGGTATCCCCACCGTGGCTTTTTCGAGTCGGTGACCGACGAGGACGAAACGGCAGTCGAGGACGCGCTGTCGCTGGCTGGCGTCACACACCTTCGGGACCGAGACCTGGGGAGTCTCAGCGGCGGGCAGAAACAGCTCGTCTGGATCGCGATGGTACTCGCCCAGGAGACGAACGTGCTGCTGCTCGACGAACCGACGACCTTCCTCGACCTCCAGCATCAGCTCCGGGTGATGGAGGTCGTCGAAACCCTTCGCAGCGAGCGTGACATCACTGTCGTCCTCGTGCTTCACGACATCAGCCAAGCGGCGCGCCACGCCGATCACATGGTTGCGCTCAGAGACGGCTCGATATTCGCCCGCGGCCCACCCGGCGAGATCGTCACGGAGGACCTCCTCGCGGAGGTGTTCCAAATCGAAGCGACCGTCTCCTGTGCGAACGGGAGTCCACAGATCACGCCACTGCGACCGATCGACGGGGGGATGGCAACTGATCCGGATGACGGAACGGAACGCGAAGAACCGCCAGCCGACGCGTCGACGGCATGAGTCAGGCCAGTGCTGATCCGGGTGGGCTCAGCGACGAATATCGCGACTAAGTCACGAGTCCACTGACGGGGCTGTCCAGGCAGTACGGACACTCCCATTCGCGGTAGCTCGTGCTTGGACTGCTTGCGAGCATCGGGACACACGCCGCGACGCTCGTCACGCCGCTCGTCATCGGTACGGCCATCGACGCCGTATTTACTTGTGAAAGCGAGTACGCGTTACCGCTCGTCCCTCAGACCTGGTTGCCCACGGAGGCAGCGGCACAGTTCTGGCGTTCTACTGGACTTGCCGGGACTGCATTGCTGCTGTCGGCACTACTGGCGTGGGTTTGCGGTGTGGCGATGAACTTCTTCGCCCACGGGGTGATGTTCGGCATTCGGACCGACGCCGACGAGAAGATACAGCGTCTCGACATGACTTTCTTCGACAACAAAGAGACTGGGGAGAAGTAGTGTCCCCTCTTGGAATCGTGATTGATGGCTCGTATTCCCCCAAGTAGGCGAGGTGGATGACCCTTCCCCAAAAACCCAATTTGATTGAAGCCCTTCATATCAGTGGTCGGTGAAAAAATAACACCCCACTGGAGACTCGAGGACGGTTGCCCATCCAAAACATCGCCACGTGTCGGTCCCGTCGCGATTGGCCTTTTTCAGAACGCCGGGTCGTAGTCTTCGTACTCTTCCATTTCTTCCATTTCGTCGATCATCGACGGCATGACAGCTGCCCGCGGCCCGCCGGCCCGTCGGACAGTCACCTTCGAGATGTCGTCTACCTCTGTTGGCAGGCGGTGCTTGATCGCCTTCATTGTCATCGGTGCAATGCCACATCCGGAGCAGGCGCCGCCGATAGCGACCGTCACCTCTCCGCTTTCAGTGTCGGCGTCCTCGATCTCGAAGTGCCCACCGTGTTCCTGTATCTGTGGGACGTTGTTACTCAGGTAGTTCCGTGCTTGTCGTTCGAGGCTTTCAACGCTCATAACGGATCTACAAAGGTGCCAATATGTAATAAATCTGTGCCTTTCGGATACCCTAAAATTGGCTGCGAAGAGGTCCACAGAAACAGATTTTCCAAATATGTGGGACAATATAAATAGAATATGATCTTTTCGCACTGCCTAAACCTGCTGGCCAGTCAGCAACGCATGCCACGGTATTACCGCCTCTTGTGAAGAAAACAGAGAAGAGTGACAGATCGCTGCTATAGAGCTTCAATGACAACCCTAAAGATTCGAGGAGGGTATGGTTTAGGCTAACCTAATCCGGTAGAGTTATTTGTTTTTAGGCTAGCCTAAAACATGTATGTTTGGCCCACGTAGTAGACGTGCCCAACTGTGGGCAGACGTCTATATTGGTGTCTTTGGCCCGGGAGAAAGAGATGAGACGGTGAAGAGCTCGATCATCGATCAACGATCCGCAAACAGGTATACAACCGATTCCAGCAAGCGGAACCCACAGACATCCGAAGACGAATGATGGCGGAACGGGACGCGAACCTGACCTGTTCACGGGACTTTCCAGTCAGGATCGCACGTTCTAGTTTGATTGCGAGGTCGTCGATGTTCCCACTTCATCGATTGCGACGCTGTCGATGACTGGGGCGTCGCACTATTTACTCGTCCTGTATATCAAAGAACAGCAACAGTCACCGCCAATTCCGCCAGGGGAAATAGCAGACACCGTCGGGAAATCGCCCGCAGCAGCGACAGAGATGCTACAGCGACTCGACTCGAAAGGGCTCGTTAGTCACGAGCCGTATAATGGAGCAACGTTGACCTGTGAGGGACGAACGACGGCAACAGATCTTCATGAACGGTACGTCACGCTGTCGTGGTTCTTCCGCGACGTCCTCGGTTTAGATACCTACGAACAGGAAGCTATGCAGCTAGCGGGTGCTGTCAGTGCCGATGTGACCGACCGTCTGACCTCACTGTTGCTATCGGAGGAAGAGCCAGAGTGATGCTATTCTAAAGCGGTGATCGAGACAGCCACAGCGTGGCTGACGACCGTGAAGATAGAAAATACATGAAGCCAATTTATTCGACGGAAACCGAGTCAGCGCTACGGCGATTCATTCGAAGGCCGCGGGTCGTCAGTGTTCGCTCACGGTTCCGGATGTCCTGTCAGTTGTATCTGTTTCGTCGTCGAGGTCTTCCGTCCCGAAGATCCCGACATAGATACCTGCCCACAACCGTACTCGCTTACTGCGAGGTCCGCCTCGCGTCATGACACCGTTCACCCTCTTCGAAGGGGATGATCACGAAGTTCTGTTCACGGCTCATCGGTCTCATGGTGACTATCTTGCCTCGACGCAAATCAACGCTGTTCACAGCAGTCGACATCTCTTACCGAAGCTGCTTAGCGTCAAGGCAATGATTTCTTGTATCTGGATAGACACATCCTATTTCTAGTCATCATTTCTCTTTTGATTAGCTTCGGTCGCGCAATACGGCCCTCATTCAATCGGCGATTGATTTCATACTCAGCTGTGTCAGTTGGCAATGAAGGCACGACGACAGCGACTCGCATCCAGACTCTGGATGAAATCTGGCCAAGCCCCCACTCGTCAAGACTCGTAGAAAAAATGATAGTCGACACTGCTAGCCTGTGGTTTGAATATATACTATTTCTGTTATGAGGCCTGATGGGGGAGCGTCCACGACTGGAAGCGAACCCGGTCGACTCGAAGGTCGCACGCTCTCTGCAGTCGACACAGCGGCGTTCTGACCAGTGTGTCACCCTACAACTCTATGGTCGTGGGCTTCACGTTGGGTAACAGACCGAAGATGGCAGAGTCACCACCGACGCCACCGGCGGAACTCCCGGCCGAAATCGAGCGGACGCTCGCCGAGCAGTCACCGGTGGTTCTCCGGGCAATCGCCAGGTACGCCGACGAACTCGCCGACTATCGTGACGAACCAGCCAGTGTGAGCCGGCCGACCCCACCGGGAGACCGTCGTGACGAGGACCGGACAGGGCAGTCCGGGCAGGACTCGGACGGGCAGTCGAGCAGTCAGCCCGACGAGAAGCCCGCCCAGCAGTCAGACCAGCAGTCCGACGATCCTCCCGACGGCGTTCCGTCGAAAGCGACGGTCACCGTCAAGGAGATCAACGGCAACCGCTACTACTACTGGCAGTGGCGTGACGGCGACCAGATCAAGTCGAAGTACAAAGGTCCCGTCAACTCGACCGACTGAGCCCGAAGCAGCGAGCGAGCGGTCGCAGTCGAAGCTGTGAGTGAGAATGCACGCCCGTCGATCCAGCAGGACGGCGGGACCTGTGTTCAGTCGATCCGGTGTGTCTCCGCGCGATCCGCGATCGTCGCCGCTTCCTCGCGGGCTCGATCGAGACAGTCGGCGATGAACGTATCGAGCCCGTCGATCAGGTCGTCGCTTCGCACCTGGCGATCGATTTCGTGGAACGCGTCTTCACAGATCGCGTGCAGACAGTCCGTTGCGCGTTCGTACCGGTCTGTCTCGCTCGTCTGCCCGATACGGTGAGTGAGGAGACCCCGGTCTTCGAAGACGGCCTCGATTCGCCGTGAGGCCTCCCCGTAGATATCTGCGACCTGTTTCCAGTCCGCCGTGCCAGCGAGGCTGCGTGACCGAAACGCCTCGTCGTGGACGAGGCGATCAGCAAACGACGTCAGCCGATCCCTGGCAACGGACTCGAAATAGAAGTGCCGTGTCAGCGAGTACTCGGCGCCAGAGACCTGGACGAAGTTCTCCGACCCGATCGGCCCCGCCGAATCAGTGCCGATCACGACGTGCGTTCCAGCCGACCGATAGGACGTCTGGATTTCGAACTGCGGCGTGCTGTCCGCGGGCTGGTCTGTCACCTCCTCGACTGGAACCCACTCGTCGGTCATGTTATTCGGTGAATTCGTTCGCTCCGACGCCCGGAATCGTCTCGACCTCGGCTGCGAACTCGGCGGGCGAGAGGTCGCTGATCTGTGCGAGCCCCAACTTGATCAGCACTGGGTAGAAATGGCGCGTGACGGCCATCTGGCCGCCGAACTCCGCTTCGACGCTGTCCCCGAGGTCAGCTCTGACCGAGTCGAGTGCCTCGTCGAGCGCGTCGGGGACGTAGATGTTTCGGTGCCCCCACTCTTTCTGGACGTGCTTGACGCGCGGGGCGTCGGTGTGCGCATGCTCCCCCGAGAAGAACTCCGTGGAGGACTGCGACGGCTGGGTCCCGACGTTCGGGAGGTCGCCCTCGCTCGATCGCTTCGGTGAAGACGGACCGCTCATGGCGTGATCACCATCGCCGACACACGAGTCCGACTCTCTCCTGGCACGGAATCTACGGGATGATGTCGCATGGTTGTGTGGGTCTCATGGTATACAGTGGCATCTATCAAAAAGATGCGTCAGACAGCTGTAATCTCTGTGTCCGCCGCGAGAACGGATAATTGCCGGACGCCAGTCGGGTTGCCCCGTAAGACAGATGCGTCGAACTGGCAGCCGGCGAGGGGCGAGTCGACGACGGGACCATCCGTCGGTCACGGCGACTCGTCTGACAGGTCCTGACACAACCGGGAGCCGATCGGAGAGATGCGGTACACGGACGGGCCCGTATCGATGACGCGGACCAGTCCCTCCGCGCGAAGCTCCGCGAGACAGCGCTCGACCTCGTCGGACGGCACGTCGAGATTGAACGCGATCACCGACGCCGTCAGCGTGATCTGCTCGCTGCTGTTCTCGAGATACCGGAGGATTCGCCTGTGTGAGTCCGAGAGTGATGGCTGTTCAGTCATGGGTCTCAGCAGGGGTTCGGCGGGTTCGGTCCGACGATGGTCACTGCTGTCTGTTCAGCCGACTCACCTGAGTCGTGCCCGAAAGATCCCATGCGCATACTCGACACCTCGGAACACTAATATAGATAGATTTGCATAAAATTTCATACCAATTAGCAGAAACGCTACTGACGCTCACCCGTGAAATATCAGTGACGGTGGTGGATCGGTCACGAACAGGGAGCGCTCTCGCGTTGCGATACCCCGTGCACTGCTCGTTCTCCCTGCACGGCCACCCTGGAGCCGTTTTTGCTGCAGACTTCACCCACCCTCCGAGACGTCAGCGACTGCGTCCGCGGACGGCTTCGAGGGTGGTGGACCGGCAAGCGACGCGTTCACGACCGCCCCGAACAGGACGAGATAGCTGCCGTAGTAGAGCCAGGTGAGCAACACGAGTATCGCTCCCAGCGCGCCGGCGACGTTCGGACTCGACACGTGCTGGAGGTACAGCTGGAACGTCCACTGGAGGAGCGTCCAGCCACCGGCTGCGATCAGGGCACCGGGGAGCGCGTTGCGGAGCGGGAGCGCGGTGTTCGGGAACAGGTAGTACATCGGGAGGAAGGCGACGACGAGACCGACCAGGAGGACGGTAGCACTCACGAGGTCGAAGAACGGGACCCGAACGACAACGGACGCTGTCGCGGCCCCCGCAGCGGCAAGGGTGGCGACGAGGACGATGCTGAACGTCACCAGTGCATCGAGCAGTTGATCGACGCGCGAGGTTTTCGTGGTGGTCTCGTAGATCCTCGCAAACGCCGTCTGGAACGTCCGGAACAGACCGATCGCTCCCCACAACAGGATCGCGAGACTCACGATCGACGTCGCAGTCGTCGCGATCTGGCTGCTCACGGCCGTCGCGAGCAGTTGTCTCGTCTCCGTGGGAAGCACCGCTTCGGTGAGTTCGAGCACCCGCGCGGCCAACTGCTCACCGGCGACCATCGCGACGAGGAGGTACAGCACGACGATGAGCGGTAACAGCGACATGAACGCCTGATAGGCGACGCTCCCCGCCATGAAGCCGACGTCGACTCGCTTCATCGTCGCGTACACTCGGCGACCCAGCACGGCCGTCCGCGCGAGAACCGCCTCGGTGTCGAAAGACGACGGCACGGCCTCGGATACGAGACCACGACAAAAAACGCGGTCGGTCCGCTCCGTTCGAGCCGGTGAGGCATTGACTGGCCGCTACTGGGGGCTACAGTCTCGGTCGGTGCCAGCTACTCGGCCCGGTCGCAGCCACGACTGATGAAATACTCATGGTGGGGCACTCACGAACAGCGTGCAGTCGTTCGGACTGCCTGTTCCCGCCTGCGGGTGCGACGCCCGAGAGCGTTCTGGTCAGTCAGATCGCTGCATTGGCCGCGGTTCGACAGCACTCGGGTGCCGTTAGCCAACCTATACCCGCTCAGCGAAGGGTTAATTTATATTATTATATGATGAATACTAATGTGGGCACGAGTTATTTGAGAACGATATGACAACGCTGTCGAACTACGGGGTGTTCGAGACCCTTCGAACGGATCTCAAGTGGGACGTCGTTATCTTCGAGTTCGGTCGCCACACCTACCACTGGTTCGACGACGTCGATCCGGACAAGGTCTCGTTTCTCGGGTCACTCGACGCCGCGTTCGGTGAGGTCGTCGCGCTCCTCTCGCGCGGACTGGTCGAACGGATTCACATGCCGCTCTCTCTCCCCGACGACGATATCGAGCCGATCCCCCGAGCGATCGGTGACGGCATCTCGATTCGCAGCAAAACCGACGAGTATCCCGACGTTCCCAGATTCTACCCCTGAGAGTCGGCCACCGATCGCGGGGGTCACTTCGGATCGATCTGTCGGAACGGAGTGACCGTGATCGTCCCGTCCCCCTGGATTTCGACGTAACACCCGCCGTAGGAGAACGCCGTGAAGATGTCGTTACTGGAACTGTTGGTGATGAATCGCTCGAGTGACTCGACGTCGATCGTTTCGTAGACGGGTTCGATCTCCGTCACCGCGACGTTCGCTGCTGACTCGAGGGTCTCGAACAACGCTCTGTGGAACGGCTGTTCGCCGTCCCACGTCTGCGTCGTCGTTCCGTTATCAATACTCGCGTTCATCTCGTGGTGAGTCGGCGTCCTGCTCGAATCACGCATAGTCATCTGTTGGCCTGGTTTTGTGCGGACGACCAGACGGCGTCGCTCTCGGTCGAATGCGTTGCCACTGATCCAGCAGGCACGGCCCCTGGATCCCCCAACGTCCACTCGGTTCTGTGACCGTACCACGAATCGTCACTACAGGGCAATCAATGTTATTGTGCAAACACGATATGTCTCAGCACTCGCGTCGATATCCGATCAGTTTCACGAGTAGACCGCACAACAGCGAGCGGATCTGCCATATATGGACGTAATTATGACATAACTGCCCTTTCGTATAAGAGATCTAGAATACGGGGGTGTGTAATACGGTTGTGCCGAGAGATGCTTCCGTCCTGGAAATTCGGGCGTCAGTAGCCGTCATACACGCATCACGAGAGCTATAGTACCAGGTACGTCTCACGAACAGGTGCCAGGGAAGCTACAGTTCGATCGCCTCGTAGGAGCGACTGGGGCCGCTGCCGGTACTCCGAACGAGGTTGTAATCCGCTAACTTCTTGAGATACGTCCGCACGGTGCGTTTCGTCTTGGGTTCTGCCATGCGGGTCTTGTACCGTTCGTAGATCTCGTTGGGCGACAGTTCCTCCGTCTCGGTGAGGATCTCGTAGAGCTGGCGCTGATCGGCGTTGAGCTTCGTCAAGTTCTTCTGGTGGATCTCCTCGCGTGCAGAGGGGATCGCCTTCGAGACGTCCTGCTCGCGGATCGTGGCCGCCCCCTCGTGATCGGCGTTTCGGGCGGCCGACCGGAGGATACTGATCGCATCGCGCGCGTTCCCCGCTGCCGCGTCGGCGATCCGTTCGACCTGCGCCGTCGTGAGCGCGTCCTGCGTGAGCCCCCACCGGATCCGGTCCTCGAGTAGAGAGACCAGTTCCGTCTCCGTGTACCGATCGAACCGGACGAACTCGCTGCTTCGCAACCGCGACTGTAAGCGCTCGTCGAGCGTCGACAGGACCTCGCGCTTCCGGTTGGCGATCAGGACCATCGTCACCTGCGGGATCGCGTACAGTTTCCGGAGGACGCCCTTGTCTTCGAGTTGGTCGACTTCGTCCAGGATGAGCAGATAGGGGTGCTCGATGTCCTCGATTCGCGCGAGCATCTCGTCCTGAGGGGTCGAGCGGTGGATGTCGTACGACGTCCCGACGCCCTCGAGCACTTTGTAGAGCACCCGGAACCGATTCGAGTGCTGCCAGCAGTCGATGTAGTGGCTCTCGATGTCGAGGACCTTCTCCTGGAGTTTGTCCACCGTATAGCGAGCGATACAGGTCTTGCCGGCGCCGGAGGGACCGACCAGGAACGTGTCCTGGGGTCTGTCCCCGTCGATCACCGGCTCCAGGGCTTTCGACATCTGATTGACCTCCTCGTGCCGGTGGACGATCTCGTTGGGCAGGAAGTCGTCCTGTAACACCCTGGCGTTCTGTATCACGCGCGTCATGGCTGGCTGGCCGGGCAAACGGCTCCCCGGGGCGACTCCGGACGTCCGGGTTCGGCAGCCGTCACGTCGCCCCTGGTACTCGGAGATCGATTCGTCATCTCGTCTCTCACCTGGTTGTCGCTGTGTGTCTGTGATGGCCTCACGCCGTGACTGACGGCCGTCACGGCAAACTGGCCCCTGACGTCACAGCCGGCGCACTGTCGCCGGCGTTGTTGCGGACTAGTTGCAGAGTTCACAGTCCGATTACTATAGTGTGTTGCAACGGGTGCCCCATCGCGTACTCACTGCGGTGAACCGCGTGCGAGAAACGACACTCACGTCGTGTTACTGGGGAGTAGTTATATCAAAGACATGATGGCTACGGAAGGTGTTTTACCGACTGCCCGTCAGTGTCACCTGTACGCCGGCAAGTAGCGACGTGAGCACGCCTCCCGCCGATGACATCGCAGTACACCAACCGCCGCCGACGCGGCGTCAGACTGGACGTTGCAGATCTCCCGACGAAACGGGGGCACGGGCAGACAGTACTGGTCGGGGCGCCGTCACTCCTCCATCTCGGGTGTCGCCCCGGGGACATCGTCGAGATCCAGGGGACCGACATCACCTACGCGCGAGCGGCTCACTCCGACCCCGACGAGTGGCACACGGGTCGGATCTTCATGGACACGGTCGTCCGCCACAACGCGGCCGTCGAACTCGACGACACGATCACGATCGAACCGGCGAAGATCGACGACGCGAGTACAGTCCACGTCCAGTACACGACGACCCGGACGGAGACGCCGTCTGCGGGCGACCGGCGCCAGGTCGAATCGCTCCTGTCCAACCGCGGCGTCTTCGTCGGCGATCTCGTCCCGCTTTTCGCGATCGACGAACACGATCCGCCCCACGTCCAGATCACCGACGTCGCCCCGGATTCGGCGGGCAAGATCACGCCGGACACCGACCTCGTCTTCGACCGGATCGTCTGACTGGACCCGAAACGGTGGCAGAAATATTATCTATCCGAACTGTCCTATCGACGAGCCAGCAGTGGTGAAATCACGGGAGTCCGCTCAGTTCGACGGGGTCCCGCCTATATCAGATCGCCAATGGGTTTGGCGAAAACGGCGTCAGTATATATGACTGCTCAGGGACCGAGTGAGCAGAAATCACACGCAGTGAGGGGTGTACGTCACGTTTCGAAGGAGGGGTATCGATCATAATTAGGACGTATTCTAATCATTGCATAATATTCATTTTCTCGGGGTGTCTGTGTACTGGTCGCTAGGGAACTGACGAGTCACCAGAAGGACGGGTTGGTGGAACATCACGTGCTTCTCGGTGCGAGGTCAAAAGCGTTTCCCAGCGTGAGAGGCGTCACTGCTCGGCGACCGAGTGTGACGGCCAGGAGAATCTATGACGACACGACACGCACACTACCATCGACGCAGTCCGGAGAGCGGACGCTATCGTACAGTTCACAGCGGAGGGAGGTGACTCGCGTGGGACGAATCCAGATCCGTGATCGGACGGACGAATGGGAGGTAACGACCGCCAGCTGGGAGGGCGTCGTCGAGGTCCGACTGGACGACGGGGACGACCTGGAGGTCGTCGTCTCCGACCACGCGCCGTACACGCCAGACGACATCGTCGTCAGTGAGCAGCGAATGGGGACCGCGTCGACGGTGTTCGGTCACGGACCCACGTGGCTGCTGTACGTCCCGACGGTGCTCGGCCTGCTCACACTGGCGGTCGACGAACTCGGCGTGCTGGCGCCGTTTCCCGACCCGATCTCCTGGGCGATCAGCGTCGGCCTCTACTGGACGTTCTTCCTCGTCGGGGTCGCCGGAACGGTCTTCCTGTACAACGACGCGAGGGCGCTGACCGCCACGGATCGGTCCTGGCAGCCGAATCCGTGGCCGTTTATCATCGCCGGCGGCAGTGTCGTCGCCGCGCTCCAGACACTTCTCGTGGGACTGCCGTCGGGGTCGTGGCAGACGGTGGTCGCGTCGCTCGGAGGCCTGTTCGTCGTCGGCTGTACAGTCGCTTCGTCGATCGCGGGGCCGCTGTATCTCGTCGCGCGACACCGATTTCTCACCGCCGACGCAGCCGACTGACGGTGTCGCTGCGCCGCGAGTGGCGGCGATTATCCGGCGAACAACACCAGGAGTAAGCCGAGGCCGAGCACGACCGCCAGCAGGGCCACCAGCCGGATCTTCGACTGCCGATTTGACGGCGTCTGCGTTCCCCCGCTTTCTGCGGCGGTCGCTGCCACGGCACGGAGTCCGAGAACGCCACTGCGCACCTGCTGTGCCAGGTACCGGAACGCCCGGACACTCCGGGTTCGGACGGCCCGAAACAGGAACACCATCATGTCCCCGACTTCGAGGAGCAGTGATTCACGCTGGGCAGGCGTCGGACTCGCTCGGGAACGCGCCGCGTGACGTGAGTCGCGCTCCGAGAGTGCCGAGTCAGTTGCGCTGTCCTGGTCGGGTGCGCTGCCGGACTCTCCACTCGCCTCGCTCGCGTTCGACTCCGCCGTCTCGGTCGCAGCGTCTCCTGCAGCCTCCGTGTTCGACGCGGACGCTGCTCCTACCGCTTCGAGACGGCGCACGAGTGCCGGGTCGACGGGCTTGAGGTCGGGCACGGTCGGTGCCGAGAAATCGGGCGTCGTCCCGACGTCGACGGTCTCTCGCATCCGGAACGTGACCCGCTGGACCCGTTCGTCCCAGTCGGTCATCAGGAGCGCTTCCCCGTTCGCGAGGGTCTCGACCGTCTCGGCCGCGTCGGCGTCGATGATCCGCCGGACGACGTCCGTGTCGTTGTTCCACGTCAGGCGGTGCCAGACCAGCCAGTTACATTGCGTGATAAAATCCTTGTCGACGGCCGCCGGGCGCTGGGAGATCGCACAGATTCCCAGCCCGCGCTTGCGCCCTCGCTTCGCGATCTGTAACAGCCGCTCGCCGAGCGCGTCGAGGCCACCGGACTCGGGGAGGTACTCGTGGGCCTCCTCGACGACGAGCAGAAACGGTTGTCGCAACTCCTTCTCGCGAACGAACAGCTCGCGAACGACGCGTTCGAGCAGGGCCGTTCGCTCGTCCTCGTCGAGATACCCGGAGACGTCGAGGACGATCGGAACGCCGTCTTCGAGCGCGAGTTCCGCGAGGAGCGGGGCGTGGTCGACGCTCACCTGCGCATCGCAGGTCTCGTCCGCGCCGACGTGGAGGACCTCGTACTGCTCTTTGAGTCCGTAGTACTCGCCGTCGGTATCGACGATGAGAAAGCCGAGATCGTGTTCGAGCAACTCCTCGGCGATGACGCTCGCCGTCACCGACTTCCCGCTTCCCGACTTCCCGGTGATGAAGCCCCTGCCCGTGAGCAAGTCGACGACGGGCAGCGTCTCGCCGTCGACCGTCACCGGAATCTCCGCAGGCGGGTCGGTCATTCTCAAATGTTATTCAGCCAACGAGTATATGCCTTCTGTCCGTAATTACCACCTACCCAAGACGTTTCCCGACTGTCTCGCGGGCGAACCTGCCAGTAGATTTTTGAAACTCAGATGAGAGATGAAGGTATGGTCACGCTGTGGCGACGGGAGATCGCGCGGCGAACCGTTGGGTTCGTCCTCGGCAGTTCGGTCGTCCTTACGGCGAGTTTCGTCGGCGTGCTCGGCCTCGCCTCCGGTGAGTTGACCGATAGTCTGTCGCGACTGCCGTTCTACAGCCTCGGACTCGCGGTCGTGTTCGTGACGGCGATCGTCGGCCTTATCAGGTACGACGCGGACGGCATCACGGCGATGCTCGGGGCGATCGGCATCGCCATCGTCGGCTTCGTCCTCGTGGCACTGACCGGGGAGGGGCTGCTGTACGCGCTGCGGTTCCCCGGGCGAGTGTTCGGCTCACAACTTCTGCTGTACTTCTTCGCCGCCGGGCTGATCGGCACTGGACTCGGGTACTGGCTGCTGTCGTTCTGGCGCGAGTTCGCGTCGGAACCAGAGGGGTAAGACTGGGGCTGCTCGGCCGAGGGCCGAGAATGCGGGCTATTAGACACCACAATTTTCTGCCACAGTGAGTGTTTCGAGGCTGACAGAACAGCCCACCAGGTTCGATAACAGCGGCAGACTGCGGGTCACTGACCGGATACGTCGCGTTCGGCCGCGTCGAGGGACTCACCTGTTCTCCAATATAACGCATATCAGAGTATATTTAACACGCCTGGAACCAACACCGGGCAATGGTACAGGGTATCGTCGCAGGACCGTGGTCGATCGTGCCCGCACTGCTCGCGATCAGTTTGGCGTGGTACACGCGCGACGCGCTCATAGGCCTGTTCGCAGGGATCGTCGCTGCAGGTGTCATTCTGGGTGCCCTTCATCCGCAGGCGGTCGGGGTGCCGGCCGACCTCGTGACGGTCGGCGGCGACCTCGGGCAGATGCACCCGCAGGGCGACGGCGACCCCTGGTCGATCGGCGTCGGCGGGGTCGTCCTCGGCGCTCTCTTCGGGCTGAAGTTCGTTCCGGAGATCATGGCGAACGCGCCGATGTTCGGTGCGTGGTACGTCGAGAACGTCTTGCTCGCGATCTTCGCCATCGGCGGGATGATCGGCCTGATGATTCGGGCCGGCGCCATTCAGGGCGTGCTGCAGGCGCTGACCGCCCGGGCCGACTCCGCGGCCGACGTGGAGAAGGCGGCTTTTCTCGCGGGCGTCGCCGTGCACATCGACGACTACTTCAACTGTCTCGTGGTCGGCTCGATGATGCGCCCGCTGACGGACGCGTTCGACGTGTCACGGGCCAAACTCGCCTACTACGTCGATTCCGCGGGCTCGCCGGCCGCCCGGCTCGCGTTCTACTCGACGTGGGGCGCGGCGATGGTCGGGTTCATGGGCGGTGGGCTGGTCGAAGCGCACAAGCAGGGGTTGCTGCCGAGCCGGATGAGCGATTTCGTCAGTACCGGCGGCGAGAGCGTGAGCGCCGCGACGGGCGCGGTGTGGCCGCTGTTTTTCAACACGCTGTTCACCGGTTTCTACTCCTGGGTCGCGCTGGCCATCGCGGCGCTGGTCGCCTGGCAGGTCGTTCCCAACCTCGGGCCGATGAAGCGCGAAGAGTCGCGTGCGCGAGCCGGCAACGGCGTGCTCGGCGAGGACGCCGATCCGATGATCGCCGAGGAGATGGACGAGTACGAGATGTCTGAAACCGCCACGCCGGACTGGCGGAACTTCGCGGTCCCAATTCTGACGATGATCGTCGTGGGTCTTGGCGCGATGTTCTGGCGCGGGAGCCCCGTCGTCTTCGTCGAGGGGAAAACCGGGACCACGCTCCTCTCGATCGCTGGCTGGGAACTCGTCGCCCCGCCCAGCGGTCCCTGGGCGTTCAACATCGGCGGCGTGCAGCTGGGAATCGCCTCGTTCACCGCCCTCGTCGTCGCGTTCGCACTGTATCGGTTCAAAGGCGACATCCCGTCGAACAAGGACGCCACGGACGCCCTCCTCGTCGGATTCAAGGGCATTCTCCTGGCGGCCGTCATCCTGACGTTCGCCAGTTCCATCCAGAAGGCCGTCTCGCTGCTGGGCATCGCGTCGTTCGTCACAAACGTGTTCGGCGGTCTCCCGGCCTGGATCATTCCCGTCGGCGTGTTCGGCGTGACGAGTTTCGTCAGCTTCGCCGACGGCTCCTCCTGGTCGACCTACGGCATCATGTTCCCCATCGCGATTCCGCTCGCGTTCGCGACCGGCGCGAACCTCCCGCTCGTCCTCGGGGCCGTGTTCAGCGGCGGGATCTTCGGGGATCACGCCTCACCGATCAGCGACACGACGGTGTTGGCGTCCTCGACGAGCGGGAGCGACCACATGGTCCACATTCGGACACAGATGCCCTACGCGCTCATCACGGCCGCCATTACGGCCCTCCTGTTCCTCGTCGGTGGCCTCGTTCTCCCCTCGGGATTCCAGGTGATCCCGTACTGAGGGGGGCCAGAACCTGCTTTGCAGCCGCGGCCGGTCGGGAGAAAGAGAGTGCGTCGGGCGAACCGCCTCGGATCGAACGGGGTCAGATCCTGTCTTCGAGCATGTTCAGCGGATCGACCTGGCGGGGCCGCTGGAGGAGCGCTTCGAGGTGGGTGGTACACAGGTGTGGCGTGTCCGGTTCGATCTCGTACTCGTAGGAGAACTGCTCGCCGTCGTCATCGTCCAGTGCGAGGTGCATCTCCGGGAGGGCGAAAGTCGCCTCCGCGTCACATTCAAGACAACTGTGGCTCCCATCCGACTCGGCGCTGTACTCGCTCAGCGTCAGTCGCGAGAGCTTCGATTCACAGTTGGAACACAGACTGCCCTCCTTCTCTGTGGTTTCGACGTTGACGATGAGTCGCGTGAACCCGGCCTCCAGTCCACAGGAGAGACACTTCATCGGTTCAGGGCTGTGGGGACACCGGACTCTCGGCGGGACCCGCAGTCTGTTCGGTGAGTTCCCCGTAGTGTTTGTCACAGAGCGCGGGACTCGGTGGCTCCATCGAGTACTCCGATCGCGAGATCCGTTTCCCGTCGATCTCGACGACGTACGCCCGCCACGCCGGCAGCGCGTAGAACCCGTCGCGGTCACACAGCACGCACTCCTCGTCCGTCCAGTCACCGTTCTCGAGCATCTGTCCGAACTGCTCGTGTTCACACTCCGGACACAACACACCGACCTCTGACTCGGTGACCGTATCGACCACCGCTCTGTTGTACGAACTCCGACGGCCACACGCCACACATTGCATTCTTGAATCCTCCTGAAACGTACGGGTCCTCGGTTGGGACTCTACAAATTATCGTTCGAGATAATCAAGGTGACTATGAGATGGATTAGCATCTATTGTTTTCACACCTGTTCTATATTATCACACATCTAGAACAAGAAAACCCCCAGACTACAGCAGTACTATGCTAATTCTTAAAAGATTAAATCACTTTTTGGCTGTCCCACTACTTTCAGCTCCACACGCCCCCGCCATCGCGTGGTTTTAGGCTGTAACTAGTCCAGTTGAAACCAGGCATTCAGACGCTAGAACGCGTGCTCATCTGGTATTTGCCAGCGCACGTAGAGCTGTGGACTGCATCACTCTCGTCGAGGCTGTCGTCCATTCTGGGGAGACCGCGACACGAGCCGTTTCTATATTCTGCAACGGTTCTCTATCGCTACGTACTGTGAGCGAATTCAGGGCAGTACAGCGTGTTGTTCCTCGAATGTGCTCGCAGTCGAGCGGAGAGCACGTAGGCTATTCGTAACTCCGGCCGCTTCGGTAGTATCAGATTCGATAGCTGCGGGTTCATCACATCAATGGGACAGGCAGAGGATGTCGGTCGCGAGTGTCTGGCTGTCCGTGACAGCTAGCCGGTGCTGGGAGCCGGCGCCGACAGCAGCGCGTCGAACACTTTCCGCTCGGCTTTGCGGAGATGCTGGTGGAAGGTGGGCGATGCGATGCCGAGGGAGTCGGCGACGTCTTCGCCGGCGGCGTCACGGGGCCACTCGAAAAAGCCCGCGTGGTAGGCGGCTTCCAACGTGGCGCGCTGTCGGTCGGTGAGATCTGCCAGGAGGCGTCGATGCGCGGAGTTCGGGTCGTCGGGTGCACGACTGATCTGGCGCCGCCGGAGCATCTCGGCCCCCGGGTAGGTCGCTTCGACGACGTCGATGAGTTCGCGCACGTCGACGTTCGGCGTGAGGTGGATCGTCATCCGGAAGTCGCCGTCTTCGATGACTGCCCTGTCGAAATACCCGCCGCGAGACGCGACGACCGAGAGCACCGGCGGGTCGACCGTTCGCACCTCGAAGCGCACCGGATCGTCCTCGGAGTGGACGGTGACTGCCTCCCAGTGCGGGACCGTTTCGACGAGGCTTCTGACGGTTTCGACGGCGTCGGGCGTCGCCGTGCCGTAGACGAGGAACTCGCTGTCTTCGACCGGGACGGCGTGGTCCAGCGTGATCCGGCCGCTCGTCTCGGTCGGGTGATCGACGCCCGAGAACACGTCTTGCACCTGGAAGTCGAGTTCGACGAGTTCGTCGCTCATCAGCGCCTGCTTGCGCTCCGTCGCGGCGATCGCGTGACCGACGACCTCACCGAGTTGACCGATGACGTCGCGTTCGGACCCCTGGAACGCGTCCGGCCGTGCGGCGTACACGTTCAGGACGCCGTAGAAACTCTCCTCGTGGACGATCGGGATCGACGCGGACGAGCGAAAGCCGTACGGCTCGATGGCCTCGCGCCAGGGATCGTGTCTGGCGTCGGTTTCGACGTCGGTCGTCACCTGTGGTTCACGAGTGCGGATGGCCCGTCCGGTCGGGCCTGCACTTCGGTCGTCCGCGGGATCGGCGGAGATCGTGATCTCGTCGAGATACCCGTCCACGCCGGCCTCCGTGCGGAGGTTCACCGTCTGCGACGCGGCGTCGATGTCTCCGATCCAGGCGAACAGGTACGACTCCGTCTCGGCGAGGCGCTCGCAGACAGTGCGTTCGATCTCCGCCCGCGTGGACTGGTCGATGACGGCACTGGTGATGTCGCGGACGACCTCGTTGAGATGGTTCACCGCTTCGAGTTGCTGACGCTGGCGTTCCAGTTCGAGTTCGGCTTCCTTGCGTTCCGTGATGTCGGTCAGTGCGCCCGGGAACGTGACGGGTGTCCCGTCGTCGTCACACTCGACGTGCCCGCGGGCCACCACCCACCGCCGTTCGCCGTCGGCGTTCCAGACGCGGTACTCCGATTCGTACTCCCCACAGGCGTCGAGCGCCGTTTCGATCTCTGCTTCGACCCGGTCGCGATCCTCCTCGTGAACGGCCGAGACGAACGAGCCGAGCGTCACGCCCTCCCGCGCAGCTTCCGGGTCCACGCCGAACTTCGTGGCGAGCGCGGGGCCAGTCACCATCTCGTCGTCGGGAACGTGCCACTCCCAGGTTCCGATGGCGCCGGCCTCTGTCGCGGCTTCGAGCTGCGATTTGGCGTCCTCGAGTTCGCGCTCGTACTCTTTCCGTTCGGTGATGTCCTGTGACATCCCCATCGCGGCGAAGATTTCACCGTCGTCGTCGCGAACCGGCGCGAAGTGGAACCGGTAGTGGCTCCCGCCGACCGATTCCTCGAACGTCGCGGTCTTCCCCTCTAGCGCCGCTTCGTAGTGCGGGGCGACGACGTCGGCCAGCTCCTCGGAGAGCGCCTCGCGGAGGTGTTCTCCTTCGAGATCTTCCCTCGATACGTCCGTGTCCCCCATGGGCGTTCCGCCGAAGGAGACGTACCGGAGCGTCTCGTCGACGAGTGCGACCGCGCCGTTCGGGAAGTTCTCGACGAGCGTCCGATAGCGCCGACGGTACTCCTCGAGGTTCCGCTCGCGCTCCTTGCGCTCGGTGATGTCCCGGAAGTACACCGAAATCCCGCTCTCCGAGGAGTACACGTGGTTTTCGAACCACGCATCGAGCGGTTCGTAGTACTCCTCGAAGGATCTCTTCTCGTGTGATTCGACGGCGTCCTTGAACGTCCTGGACGCGACCGCTCCTGGTTCCAGGACGTCCCAGATGTCCACACCGATGACTTCCGCCTCCGATATGTCGAGCAGGTCGGCCGCGTAGTCGTTGACGTACGTGAACCGCAGTTCGTTGTCGAGCGCGAAGAACCCGTCCTCGATGCGGTCGAACACCTCGTCGAGTTCGGCCTCGAGGATCTCACGCTGCTGAGCGAGTCGCCGCTCCCTGGCCTTCCGCTCGCTCACGTCACGAGCCACCCCGGTGAATCCGACGATCGTCCCGTCGTCCTCGGTCATGGCGCTCGCGCTGAACTCGTAGGGAATCGCGTTTCCGGCGGCCGTTTCGAGCGGGAGTTCGACCGTGAAGCTCTCCCCGTCGGTGAGCACCTGCTCGACCGTTTCCCTGGTCTCCTCGGCCGCCTCGTCGGCGATGAAGTCGACGGGACCCATCGCTTCGATCTCCTCGTCCCGGTACCCCGTCACCTCGCGGAGACGGTCGTTCCACCGGCGGAACTGTCCGTCGGCGTCGAACGCGTAAACGATGTCGCGCTGGTTGTCGAGGATGCTCTCGGTGAAGGCCTTCTCCTCGCGGAGTCGCTGTTCGTACTCCCGCCGTTCGGTCATGTCCTGGGTGACCTTGGCGTACCCGGTGAGGTCCTCACCGTCGTAGATCGGCGTGATCGTCGCCTTCGCCCAGAACCGTGACCCGTCGGCCCGGACGCGCCACCCCTCGTCCTCGACCGAACCGGTGGCCCGCGCCTCGGCGAGGTTCTGTGTGGGGACGTCCGCCGCCCGCTCCTCGTCCGTATAGAACACCGAGAAGTGCTCGCCCACGATCTCCGCGGCGTCGTATCCCTTGATCCGCTCGGCGCCGGCGTTCCAGGTCTGGACGTAGCCGTCGCGGTCGAGCGTGAAAATCGCGTAGTCTTCGACCGCGTCGACGAGCGACTCGAACTTCTCGCGTTCGGTCCTGTGTGCGCGCTCCGACCGCTTGCGGTCCGTCACGTCGTAGTAGAGTTCGACTCGGCCGCCGGCGTACGCCCCGTGCTCGATGGGCTTGCTACGGTGTTCGAGCCAGCGTTCCCGTCGATCCCCGTCCGGGGTCACCCGGCACTCGAACCGTTCCGTGTCCGTGTTGTCGTCGTAGGTCGCCAGCACGGTGTCGGCGAACTCGGACGAGTCTGCGATCACCGACGCGATGGTCGATTCGACGAGGTGGCGCTTGTCCCGCCCGAGGACCTGCTCGCGGTCGAGGCCGAGGTATCGCTCGGTCGCGTCGTTGATCCAGGCCACCTCGAAGTCCTCGTCGAGCACGAACACGCCGACCTCGGCTCGGTTGAGGACGTCGTCGATCAGCGATTCGGCAGCGGCGGGCCAGTCCGGGGCCGACTGCTCGTCTGTCCCCGTCGCCTGCGGTCGCCACCACACGCGCGCGCTCGCCCCCACTTTCTTGGTTTCGAGCCGCCCCTGCTCGACGAGTCGCTCCAGCCGTTCGTACGTGCTCCGACGACCCAGATCGAGCGCTGTCGCCACCTCCGTCGTCGTCAACGGCGGACCGGTCACGTCGAACAGCGCGAGCGTCTCCCGAAGGCTCTCGGTCAACGAATCGGCGTCCATGATTGCGTTGTGCCGGCCACGAGGTATTAACCCTCCGCCGGTGGAGGAAAGTGGGTCGCTCCTGTCGCGACAGGGTCTGGTAGCTACTGTGGAGCGAGCGGCCGAAACCGAAGCAATCTGACACGCATCTGGCTCAGTTCGTCCCTCAATGCGGGCCTAACCATTTTTAGTACAGCCTTACAGGCACTCGCCGCCGAAGCGAACCCACACCGACGCCGTCTGGTCGGAGTGTCCCATCATGACCCAGTCCACCTACGAAAACACGGAGACCCAGCCGGGAGCGACCGAGTTGACCGAGAGCGAGCGCTTCCGGTTGCTCGCTGTAGAGCGCCGCAGAGACACGCTCGCCGTCGTTACGGATCGGCCTGCGCCCTTCGAACTGACGGATCTGGCGACGGCCGTCGCCACGCGGGAGCGCGACGTGGAGACGCCCGCCGAGGAGACCGTCGAGGAGGTGGCGGTGTCGCTGCACCACGTCCACCTCCCGCTGATGGACGACCTCGGAATTATCGACTACGTACCGGACACGAACCGCCTCGAGGCGTGTTACGCGTCACCCGACGTCCTCTCCCACTAGGTCACGTCGTCTGTCTCACCGGTTCTGGGATCCTGATCGCGGGCCGAACGCAGGGGTGGCAGCGTCGCGTAGCCCTGCCACGTCAGCGCAGGCCCTCGTCGTAGAGGTCGGTGTCGAGATCGGTTTCGTCGACCCTGTCGACGTCGACGGTGACGAGGTTTCCTTCGGGATCCGTGATGTCGAACTCGTCGCGCATCACGTAGACGCCGCCGGTGTCGATCGCTGCGGCCTGTGCCGGGTAGAAATCGAACTGCTCACTCGTCCCCAGATACTCGCCGATACGCGTGTTGTACTCGCTGAAGATGTCCGAGCCCGCGACGTCCGGGCGAGGCGTCCACTCGACGACGTCCGACACCACCTGGAAGAGGCCACCGGGATAGAAGTTGTTCGCCCGGACGAGTGCTTTCCCTCCGCCGTCGACGAGCCCGAAGTCGTCGTCGGGTTCGAGCAGGACGTCACCGTTCCCCGCATCGCCGCTCGGCGTCCCCGTCGCGGGAGTGCCGGTGGTCGATGTCTCCGTTGCGGGCGTGTCGGTCGCCTGTGCGTCCGTCGCGTTCCCTGCCGTATCTCCGCTCGGCGCGCCGACGAGGTCTACGTACTGGTCTCCGCCTGCGACGGGTTCGAAGGTCACGGTGACGAGTCCCTCTTCGGCGCCGTCTTCGAACGGCGTGATCTCCGTGCCCAGCGCGTAGACCTCACCCTCTTCGACCTGGGCGTCCTGGGCGGTGTAGAACAGCACGTCTTCGCCGGTGAGCAGGTACTCGGCGAAGCGCATGTTGTAGCGCTGGGAAAACTGGGGCAGCCCCGCCAGATTCGGCGTCTGTTCGATGACGGGGGAGATGATGCGGACCTGGCCGCCGGGGTGGAACTCGTTGTTGTACATCACCGCTTCACCGCCGCTCGCCTGCTGGTCGCCGCTGTCCTGGGCGAGCACGCCGCTCGGACTGCCGAGACCGAGCCCGACGCTGCCCGCTGCCAGCGCTCCTTTCTTCACGAACTCCCGACGGAAATCGACGATGGAATCGAAGACGCCGTCGCTCTGTGAGTCAGTCATCCTCTGGGTCCTCCAGTGTGACGTTCACCGTTCGCAACCGTAACGAGAGAGCCTGCGACAGCAGGGTGCGAACACGTTCTCGCCCCAACTGTCACCGCCTCCCCAGCCGACTCGTTTCGGCTGTCGACCTCGCCTGTTGACCGTGCCATCCCAGCTAGCGTCGGCTCTCCGGCAGTACGTTTCCGTCCCACTCCGTGCGAGAACGAGCGATGGCGGAGTCGACCGCCGATACTCGGCTACTCTTCATTCTCGAACATCACTCGCCACCGTCCGACAAGTCCGCCGAAGACCCACTCCTGCAGCGACAGTTCTTCCTCTGCGGCGTCGTCCGCCCCGGATATGTGTTCGCCGGTGTGTGCGTAGTTGAGGACCCCGACGAGAACGACGCCGCCGAGCGTGTTGCCGAGGAAGACCGGCAGCAGAAACTCCCAGACGAGCGGCACCAGTGCTGCCCCGCCGCGGAAAAACAGGAAGAGGGCGTCGCCGATCGAGGTGATGATGTGGAACAGACCGACGACGGGGATCAGGTAGATGAGGAGATACGTGATGACGATACGTCCGACCGTGTCTCGCGTTCCGTGATCGACCCAGACGAGCCCGCCGACCAGCCAGCCCGCGAAGACGCCTTTGAAGAAGACGCCCCACCACGAGACGTGCATCGCCTCGGTGGCGAACTGCTCGGCGACGGCCGCCTCCGCCGGCGAGAGCACGGCGGTGTTCGCCAGGACGAAGGCCCCGATCCCGACGCCGACGACGTTCCCCAGCAAGACGAGTCCCCAGACGCGGAACAGCGCCGGAATGCTCGACAGCCGGGTGAGCACGAGCGTCACCGGCGGCAGCGTGTTCTCGGTGTAGAGCTGGTAGTGGCCGATGACGATGATCACGAACCCGATCGGATACAGCACCGGTTTGACGAGTCGTGCGAGCCCGCCGGCGTCGCCGACCATGGCGCTCACGACCGTGTATCCCAGCAGCGTGATAGTGATCCCAAAGCCGGCTGCGATCCCGCTGTAGAACAGTTCGGCGTGCGTGTCTTCGACTTCCTGTTCGGCGCTGGCGACGATCCGCTGGAAGATCTCGCTCGCCGAGAACCGATCGCGGGTCGCCGTACCGCCCGCGGGCGCGCCGCTCTGGGCCTGATCGATCCCGACCTGCAAGCTCTCGTTGGGGAGGTCATCCTCCGAGGACACAGTATCCGTCCTTCGGGACCGTAACTGAAATACCGCAGGCAGAGCCGCGCTAACACGCAAGCACCACACATTTAGATTCAGTGTGGCTCTCAGTGCGCCACCGCTTCGGGCGTCTGTGGTTGACAGCACACCGCATCAGACTCGCCGGTGGAGGAGAGCCTGACCGCCTGCGGAACTGGCCCGGACTCACTGGCCGAGCTGAGATCGTCCCCACATATTATGGTGATACAACCAGTCAGATACAGCTGTGGTGATGGGATGAGTTCGACTGACGAAGCAGCGAACGACGACGAGTACGGAGAGGCCGAGATCAACGACCGCGGGCGACTGACGATCCCGAAGGAACTTCGGGACGACCTCCACCTCGAAGAAGGAACGACGTTCACGGTCGTGCGAGAGGGATCTGACATTCGGCTCGTCCGTCACCTTCCCGAGCTACAGACGCTCTCCTCGGGGAGATCCCGGGACGAGTGGGGTGAGGACGCGTTTCGCAACGCGGGCGAGGCGACCTTCGGAGGACGGTAGATGCGGCTGCTCCCCGATCTGAACGCCCTCTCTATCCAGTTGATCGACGATCACCCGGGCCACCAGTACGTCGCTGAGGAGGTGAGTCCCGCGCTTCAGGGAGAACACACGCTCCTCATGTTCGGCTATCTGCCGCTGCGAGTTCAGTGGGTCCTGGAAGATCTGGGGTTCTCGACGGTCGAGGCGCGTAACGCGGTGAGCTCGCTGCTCCAGTACCCCATGGAACCGGTCGACGTCACGCCGGCGACGATACTCGACGCGTACGAGATCAGCGCAGCGAAAAACCACGACGTGTACGACTGTTTCTACGTCGCGCTCGCGCGGGAAGCGGACGCCGACAAACTCGTGACGACCGACCGGGACTTCGCGGACCTCTGTGCGGACGAGCCGTTCGAGTACGAGAATCCCGTCCCCGAGGACGTTCTCGCCGAGTTCCACGCCGTCTCGACGTAGGCCCAGCCGCTAGCCGAATCGCGCCAGCGTCGCCTCGGTCGTCTCCGCGAGGTACTCCCGAACGTCGGCTCGTCGCCACCCGACCGGCGAGAGGACGCTCTCGGCCGCCCGGACGAGCAGATCAGCGTAGAACGCCGGATCGTAGTCCGTGGGCGACTCGGCCGCGAGCGTCACGCGGTCGCGCGAGGACTTCTCGTCGTCGACGACGACGTACCGGACGTGCTCTCCGGGATGGACGTCGCGGCCGGCGTCGGCCGCCCGTTCGAGCGCGGCGACGGTGTGCGTGTACTGGCCGTAGGCGCCCGCGGCTTTCGACGTCCGCTTGTCGATCACCAGTCGCTCGGGGTCGACCTCCCCTGCCCGGAGCCGTGCGAGTTCGCGAGCCAGCCGGTCACAGACCGCTTCGGGCGACCGGTGCGCGTCGAAACAGTCCACGAGGTCGCGCTGAACGTCGGCCACGTACGCCGGTGTGCTCCGCTGGCGACACTCGATGCCCCGGTACTTGTACGCCTCGGCGTCGGCGACCGCCCCGAAGTACTTGGTCAGCGCGCCGGCGTCGCTGTCCCGTCGCGGGACGAACGCGATCCAGTCGTACTCGTTCTCGTATTCGAGGCGGATGCCCACGTCGTCCGTGATCTCCGCGGCGACAGCGGGCAGCGGCCGTTGGGTCGCGTCCGGCCGTGGAGTCACCCAGATGCTATCGACGATGCCGTGGACGACGCGCCAGCCGGCGGCTTCCAGCGCCTCCTTGGCGTCCAGGAGGATCTCCCGGGCGTAGGCGTTGATCGCCTCGTGGCACTCGATGCGGCCGAACTTGGCGTTCGAAAACCCCTGGTAGCCGAAACAGGACACCAGGATCCACTTGATCGCACTCGACCGCCCCTCTAGCTCGCGAATCCGTTCGGGGTCGGTCGCGGCCGCGATCTCGTCTTTGATGGCGTCGCGGTCGTCGACGAGCGGCTGGAGCACGTCGGGGAGGTAGCCCCGCTCGTCACAGACGCTGTACCCGAGCCCGGGCACGTCTTCGCGGTCGGCGTGGCAGTCACACCGGATCTTGTCCGGCGAGACGTTGTACTCGCAGATGATGTTGGGATAGAGCGAGCTGAAGTCGAGTTCGTGGACCGTCTCGTGGACGCCGACGCTGGGGGAGAAGGTGAACCCGCCCCGATCCGCGTCCTGGAGCTGTCTCGCCGTCTTGAACTGCTCGTGGCGCCAGGACTTCCAGGGGACCAGCACGTCCCGGGCCAGCGCTTCCCGGATCTGGATCGCCGTGAGGACGTTGCCGATCGACGCCCAGGACAGTTCCTGCAGGGGTTTCCAGGACCGACGCACCAGATCGAGACAGCCCTCCAGGTTCGTCTCGGTGTAGAAGAAGGTGTTCGACCGGTCGACGAGCGCACGCCCGGGCACGTCGTACCGGGCCGGCGAGTGGCCGACCCGCCCGTAGCTGGTGTAGGTGGACTCGCCGGCCAGTTGCTGCCAGCCCGGTCGCCGCCCGAGCTGTAACTCGCGGTCGTGATCGGCGGCCACCTCGTAGAGCGTCGGGACGAGGTCGCCGGCGCTGACGACGAGCACGTCGGGATCGACGGCGTCGACGCGCGTCTGAATCGCGTCGAGTATCTCGGGAACGGGCCCGCTGTGGACGTCGCCGTCGATCCTGACGGTGGACAGGTCGTCGTTGTCGAGGGCGACCGGCGAGACCGCCAGTTCGAGCGTCGTCGGGTCGCGCTCGGGGACGGGGGCGGTGCCGGTCTCCAGGCAGTAGCGGAACTCCCGGGAGAAGTCCACGTTGTAGAGGCGATACTCGCCGGGGTCGCCCCAGCGGCGGATGCGGGTGGCGGCCCGGCGCACGTCGTCGATTCGCTCGACGTCGAGGCGGACGACCGGTTCCGGGTCGTCGCGGAAGGCAGTCCGGTGGCGTTCGACGCTCGTCGTCGTCACGTACGGAAGCGCGGCCGCCCGGTCCGCGAGCGCGTCGACGGCCGACGAGGCCGACGCGTACAGCGTCGGGCGGTACGTCTCGTCCAGTTCACACTCGGCGCCGTCGGCCGTCAGCGACCACGTGCGCACGCCGTCGTCGAGGTACTCGACCGTGAACATCTGTCAGCTCCTGTCCGTCGGCGCTGACTGTTCGCCGGCGCGCTCGCCGTCGGTCGGCTCGTCGGCTTCGAGGGTTGCCACACGGGCTTCGAGGTCCGCGACGCGGGCTTCGAGTTCCTGGCGGCGTTTCTCCTGGCCGAGCGACATCGAAAACAGAACCGGAAGCAGTGGCGACTCCCGGTTGAGATAGCCGGCGGCGTCCGCGTGGGCGCGTGCGTACTCGAACAGGTCGTCGAAGTACTCTTTGTCACCGTGTCGGAGCGCTCGCCGGTACGCCTGCCAGCGCTCTTCGATCGACTGCAGGACGCCCCGGAACGTGGGATTCGTGCGCCCCATCCGTCAGCCCTCCAGCGCCTCCGGCGTGATCGGCTGACTCTCGCCGACGCTGTAGCGCTCGTACAGCGGCGTTCTGGCGTCGAGGATCTCGGCCCAGTACGCCAGCGTGGTCTGGACGTAGCCGCCCGGCAGTTGGTAGACGAGCGTCTCGTGGTCGCCGCCCTCGAACCGGACGCCGAGGTCGGTCTGCCGGCACGTGATCGTTCTGGTCGCTGCCGTCTCGAACGGCGCCGACAGGGCGTCGTCCTCCCACCGCGTGACGAGCACTGGCACGTCCAGCGTGCGAGCGAGCGTCTGGAGCCGAGCGAGGACGCGGTAGAGCAGGGCTTCGGCCACGTCTTCGCCGACGTCGTCGTCGCGGTACAGCCCGTCGACGGCGGGGCAGACGACGAGCGACACCGAGTCTGGGGTCACTGACCGGGCGTCGCGGTCGTCGGACTCGCACAGGGAAAACAGGTGCTCGACGAGCGCGGCGTGCTGGTACGCCGTGAACCCGCGCGCGACCGAGACGCGGTCGAGCAGTCGCGGACTCGGTGCGAGCGCGGACAGCGTGTCCGTCCGTGCGTGATCGAGCGCGTCGATCCAGACGGCCTGACCGGTCCCGTCGCCGAGCAACAGCGTATCGATGACGAGCGACTGCAGGGGTTTCAGCGGCCGGCCCTCGCCGGCCACGCGCAGCAGGGTGAGGCCGGGCTCTAACCGTGGCAGTTCGGGAATCGAGTCGAGTTGACGCATGGTCGATACCAGCGAGCAAGGACGGATAAGCGATGCAGGGGGCTTTCCGGATTTCCGGAAATCCGGAAACGCCCCGGTGTGGCACTGGCCCCACTGGCGGGCGATCCCTCTCCATAGAGTGCGTCTGGCGCAGAAAGAGGCGGTTCGGCGGTGCGTGCGGGGCTACTGACAGGCGAGTTCGTACCCGTACTCGCGGAGCGCAGCGGCGACGACGAGCCGGAACTTGGGATCGATCTCGTATTTCGGGATCGCGGTCTGTTCAGTTCGGACCTTGTAGAACTGGTACGTCGTGACGTCCAGCGTGCCGTCGTCCATCTCGGTCGCGACCTCGACGCGCAGTTCGTCTTCGACCGCGTAAACCTCGGTGTTGAGCGGCCGATCTCGCCTGCGCATCTCCACCGTGAGCTCGCCGTCGCGACGCGCGCTGTGTGTCGGGTGGTCCTCGTTCATGGTCTCCTCCGGACGACGTCCCGCCGGTTCGCAACGGACTCCTTGCCACCGTCTCATTGCAGTTCCGAGAGGACTGTCCGAACATACATTATGATATTTGAAAAATGTGTTGGCCGACCGCGGACGTTTACCTCCGCTGAAAAGGCCGTAGGGCTGCACTCGTTGTAGATTTCGTCAGACTTGCCGCCAGCCCTAGTTATCAACTTTGATAACTTAGGGTGGTGAGTAGGGCGAGCCCCGCTCACACAATCAGCACTCGCCCGAGACAACGGGCGGTCAGGAGTCCTCGAAGTACTGCGGGGGAACGGCGACGTCCGCGGGTTCGTGGACGCCGTCGCCGGCGGCGGGGCCGTCCGTCTCGGTCGCGGCGTGCTGTTGCTGGACGAGCGCGTCCCAGAAAGGCGGTCTCGTTGGCTGGGTTTCCGGAATCGTCCGCCCCTGGAGTTCCGGTGGTGCGGTCAGAAGCCGGTCTGCAGGGACCGCGTCATCGGCCGTCGGTGAGACGAGACGGCACTGCAAGAGCGCGTACTGATAGGACCCCTCCACGACCGTCAGGATCGTCGGCAGTCGCTCGAGGCAGGCGTCGTCGGGGATCGTGAACCGTTCGCGGGCTCTGAAGACGGTGAACTCGTCACCGCTCTGTGCCGGACAGAGGACCAGCGGAAACGCGTCGAGCGGCTGGGCGGCCGTCTCTCGGTCGATAGCGAGCAACCAACCCCGCGAACGGACGACGGCGTCCGGCCCGAGCCGTTCCTCCGGCGTGAGGAACTCGTGGATCGGCGTCGCACGGTCCGCGGGGGAAGGATCAGTTGGCATGCATTTGGGGGGTGGAACCGGGGACTGTCCCGAACGCGGGACCGAGCCCGCGTCGCAGTCCACCGGTTCCGCGTTGTGGCGTGCTATCTGGCGGTTCGGTTCCGGCGCTACTTGGTTTTGTGGGTGACTGCGCGTGCGTGAACCGGTTCACCCGACCAGTGCTGGCGCAGTCGGGGCTCTGCTGACAGACACGTCGAGAGAGATGGGAGGGGTCAAGTACCAGCCTCGTACTGCGCGGTGTCACTGACCGTGACCCGCGCCCGGTGGTAGTTGACCGTCTCGTGCGTTCACCAGGACCGCGACGAATCAGTGGTCGCTGCTGGTCCACGGTCGTGGACGCAGCCGGTGCCAACGCAGTGCGCGGTTCCTGGTACGCCTCACGTTCGGACCCATCCCTAAAATGTACTTTTATGTATACATGATATGTGAGGGGAACGCGTGAACTATCAGGAAACGTGGATGGAAGAACTGGGTGCACCCGGTCGGCCTCGTCGACTTCGAACGTAATTACGACATGTATCGAACGGGTGTAATTTCAGTCATACATCGTCTGCGGTGGTCTGCCTGCCGAGACGAACCCGGAGCAAGCCCGGTGATCTGTCCGGTCGTCGTGATGTTTACGACTGAGTCGTACGGAGTATGACGCCGCCGTCTGAAATGATATGATTATGATATCGGTGGGCTTTGATGCCGTGCTGTGACGGGGCTACTCCCAGACGGTCGAGACAGTGGCTCGAATCGCGAGAATCTGCCCGTTTCGCGTTCGCCACTATCGTCACTGTGGGACTGCAGAGGCGGCTCGATCTCGAACGTGCAAACGATCTGTCCTCTATTGCAGCTGGCGCATCGTATAACAGCCACTCAGACGTGCGCATCCACCCGACGAAGTAGGAACGTGGCGGTCACGTAATACTAACGCACGGATCGAGATAATTATGACATATTCATAGCACTGCCAGTATCTCACGAGAGAAGGAGCAATATCGCTGCTGTCTGCTGGTTCTGTCTCACCATATTTCAGTCATCTTCCTGGTAATTTGGACGTTTCATGTTTGCAGAAAAACGATTTTTACGTCCCATCTCGTTCGTTCGAGTACCAGGACCGCGACCGAGCCACAGTCAGCCGTCACACGCTCAGCTCATTGCCCGGATCGATGCGTACCGGTCCTGGTGGGCACTCGGGACGTCACGCGCTCGTCCGTGGACTTCGGCCACAGCCGACCCGAGTGCTCGCTTCCACTCATCCCTTCGCGACACTGTCCTCACCCCCAGTCTGTTTACTCGTCTCCGAGCCGTGGCAACTCTCCGTGTTGTTCGCGCCTGGCGATGTCTCGGACGTAGAGTCGGACCTTGCGAACGAGGTCCGTGCGGTCCTCGTAGGTGTAGACCTGCGCATCCCAGCGCTCGACGACGGACGCGATCATCGCGCTTCTGACGCCGGACTCGTGGACGAACGCCACGCGCTCGTCGTGGCCCGTCTCACCGACGTCGTCCCGCTGGAAGATCGCCTCCAGGACAGAGCCCGTTTCGATGCCGACGCCGAGATTGTCGCCGAGTTTCGGGACGAGATAAACGACGGCGTTGCTCGCGAGCGCGAACTCGATGCTCTGCGTTGCGGCGTCTGTCTCCGCCAGCGGAATGTCGATATCCAACGCGAGGAACGCATTCACGCCGGGTTTCGTCCGGAGGGTATCGCGGACCTCGAGCAACAGATCGAGCATGGCTTCGTCCCCGTCGAGTTCGCCGTCCGAGTCGACGAGCGCGCCGAAATCGATCGATTCCGGGAGCGACGCCAGGTCCACCACGTCGGTCGGGTCTTCGGCCTGTTCGAGCGCGCTCCGAATATCGAACGCCGTGTACGGCCCCATGAGATAGACGAGCAACTGCGAGTGTACGACGTCTCCCAGTTCCCCCCTGATCCGGTCGCGCATACTCGGCGTTCCGACCCATACTACTTAAAGACTTGGCGTTTTCGAACATCACTGAGTCAGCAAACGCTTTGTGGTCGCGGTCGGTATGCTTCGACATGGGCGAGACCGAGCGGCGGGACGACCTCGAAAACGGGCCGGTTCGGCTACCGGAACAGAGCTTACTGGACCTTTCGGACTACCTCGCCATGCAGCGGGCGATCGGAAACGAACACCGCTTTCGCATCCTCTCACTGCTCGTCGACGAGGGCGCACACAGCGCGAGCGAACTCGCAGACCAGCTCGACGCCGACTCGAACACGCTCCACTACCACCTTGACAAACTGGTCGACGTCGGCCTCGTCGCGAACCGGAAACGCAAAGAGCAGACGAGTGAGGGGCTGTACTCCTACTATCAGGCGACGTCGCTCGGTGAGGGGGTTCTCGAACACGGCGTGCGCGAACTCATCCGCGAGGAGTGGGACCTCCTCGACGCGTACGGCGAGTGACCGAAGTCCGATCACTCGTCCCTGGTGAGTGAACGCGAGCCGCGCGTCAGTACGGTTCCCGCAACTCGGAACGGAAGTACTGGTTCTGTCGTCACAAGTAACTCGGAGAGCGGCCGGGGTTCGGTGAATATGTCGTCTGATTTATATATCCCCGAAATACTGCTGGGCGGCGTATTTAAATTCCCGGGCATACCCGCGATAAACTCTAAACGAGTGGAAGGCTTAAATTAGTCTACGATGCCTCAGATGCTCCAGCGAGCGGCTGACGACCGGCGTCCCGACGTGAAACCAGGCCAGCAGTTCACCGTCCACAAGCGGTTCGTGGGCCTCGACGCAGGCCAGACGGTGGAGGTCGTCGACGCGTCCGACGAGACCCTCGCCGACGGCGCGTATCCAGAGCGGCTCACGCTGCAGTTGACGGGCAGTGAACGGCTCTGGGCAGGCGCCAGCGAGATGCCGTACCACGGCGACGACGTGCGAGCCGCCGTCGAACGCGGCGACCTCGAACTGCTGTAACGCCACGAAACCACGCGATCGGACGCGTCACCAGTCGGGTCCGGTGACGTCGAAGGATTCGCCGACAAGACACTGTGCGCACAGACCCGTGGTCCCGCGACCGACGGGCAATACTCGGGACGGCAGCGGTCGGGCATTCCGGGGCGACACGTTCTTCGGAGAAACGGATCACCACCGACCTCTTTCCACGGAGCGCGTCACAGGGTCGCTCGCCCCAGGAAATCGTCGATAGCTTCGGGTACAGTATCTGGACGAAGTACCTCTTCGTCCGGGGGAGCGTCTGTCCGGAATGTTACGGTACCGTCGACGTGACCAAGAGAGGTGGGCAACCGTTCGTCGTCTCTGTAAACCAGTGTCGGGAATGTCGATTCACCGTTCACGTCCCGGTCGACGTGATCGTCGCGTTCCATCCAGTGGTCATCGAGGCGTTCTGGCAACACGGCGTCTCGCTGCTGGACGTCCCGCTCTGGAGACACTTCGAGTACACCACCGGCGACAGTTGGGAGGCCACTGTCGAATCGACCGATCCGTTCGCTACACACGTCACGATAACGCTCGACGACGCGACGCTCCGGCTTGCGGTCGCCGACGACCTCTCGGTGACACAGGTCGGAGAACGCGCGTAGCAGTTTGCGCTCACACCCCCCAGCGGAGGTGGGCTGTCTCAACTGAGGCGCTGTTCCCACTCCTGGGCGGGCATCGACTCTCCCGAAATCCCGTCAGGTCCCTGCGCGGCCAACAGGACGGCGGCGTCGTCCATCACGTCGGGTTGCAGGATCTCCTCGCGCTCCGCGGCAGGGAGATGCGACCAGATGTCGGTGTTGGCCCGGCCGCCGGGATCGAGACCGTTCACGTTGATACCGTGCTCGTCGCCTTCGAGGGCGGTCACGCGCGTGAGCCCTTCGAGTCCCCACTTCGAGGCGACGTACGGGCCAGCGCCGGCGATGGCGCTCCGGCCCAATCCCGAGGAGACGTTGATGACGTTGCCGTGGCCCTGGCTGGCCATGTGGGGAATCACAGCCCGTGTGAACAGGAACACGCCTTTGAGGTTCACGTCGAGGACGGTGTCCCACTCGTCCTCGCTGACGTTGGTGAGCCGCGTCCGGCCGTCGTTCATGCCGAGCAGGCTCACGCCGGCGTTGTTGACGAGCGTGTCGATGCGCCCGAACTCGCTGACGGTCTCCTCGACGACGGTCTCGACTGCGTTACGCTCGCGAACGTCGGCGGGAACGACGAGCGACTCCGCGGTGAGGTCGCTCGCAACTGCCGTCAGTCGCTGTTCGTCGCGTGCTGTGAGTGTGACGCGTGCGCCTTCCGCTGCGAAGCGTTCGGCCATCGACCGCCCGAGCCCGCGACTCGCGCCCGTAACCACGATCACCTCGTCGTCGAGTGGTGCCATGCGGCGGCTTGCGGCCGCGGAGGGCTTGAAAGTTCAGGGGGTGAGAAGCGACTTGGGAACTGGTATCGTATGCAGAGGTATGGCTGACCGAGTATTAGTGCCGTACGACGGCTCCGATCAGGCACGCCTCGCGCTCGACCACGCGTTCGAGCAGTTTCCCGACGGCGACGTGACGATACTCCACCTGATCGAGCCCTTCCCGGACCACAGCAAGGCGGCGGGCCATCCCAGCGAGCGACTCGACCACGTGTTCGCCGAGCGTCAGCGACTGCTCGACGAGGCGAAGGCAGTCGGGGAGGGTCACGGCGGCACCATCCGGACGACGCTGATCTACGGCCGTCCCAGAACGGAGGTCCCTCACTACATCGAGACGAACGACTTCGACCAGATCGTGATGGGATCGCGTGGACTGGGCGGCACCGCGAACCTCCTGCTGGGGAGCGTCTCGCGGGAAGTGATCCGGACGACACCGGTCCCAGTGACCGTGGTTCGTACAATGCCGACCGAGCGCGAGGGAACGGGGACGACCCTGACGCCGCGGTCGGTTTTGGTCCCGTTCGACGGCTCGGCCTCCGCACGCGATGCCCTGGAGTACGCACTCGAACAGTTCCCCGACGCGGCGGTCACCGTCCTGTTCGTATCCGCCACTAAAGTCGACGAACACCAGGTCATCACGTCCCAGACCGAGCTCGAAGACGTGCTCGAACAGGAGGAAGACGAGCGCACCCGCGAGCGAAAGCGAGCGCTCACGGCCGCAGAGCGGATCGCAAACCGATACGACCGTGACGTTCGCACGGCTGTCGAGTGGGGTAACCTCGCGACCAAGGTCCTAGAACAGAGCCGGACCGAGGGCGTCGATCACCTCGTCATCGGCCGCCCGGAGGAGCGACGATTCCGGGACCTGCTGCAGGGGAGCGTCGTCGAAACGATCGTCCGACGTGCGCCCGTTCCGGTAACGGTTGTTCCCTGAGCGAGTCGCGACCGACGTGCCGTTCAAGCGAACAGGATGAACAGAAAGACCACGAGGGCAGTCACGAGCAGCAACACACCCCTCCCGACCGCATCGGTAGAGAGACTGTCGGGTTCCCGACGTGAGTTCGACCGCGTGAGAACCCGGGTGGCCGCCGTCGACGCGGTTTCGGTCCCGGCGTCCAGGTAGTGTCCGGCGGTCGCGAGTGTGCCGGTCACGATCCGGAGCGTTCGCGCCCCGGCCGGATGATACACCGCGTCGAGGTCGGGAACATCGCTGATGCGCGCCAGTGGGGCCTTGAGGAACAGGAACGCGACGCCGCCAGCACCGAGAATCGCGCCGGCCTTCGTGAACTGACTCGGCGCGAACGGCTTTGCGGCTGCGGTCGCGCCGGGAAGGACGCCGAACTGAAGCGACGGTGCCAGGCCGAAGAGGAGGCACGGGCCCGCTACCGCAGCGAACGCGAGCGTTTCGGCCGGCCCCGCATCCCGGACGGTCGGGTCGGCGTCGCCGTGGAAGAACGCGTAGTATCCGAACTTCACGAACGAGACCACGGTCCCGACGCTGCCGACGACGAGCAGCCACCAGAGGGCGTCGAACCCGGCGTCCTCGGCGGCGTCGATGACCATGGCTTTGCTGACGAACCCGTTGAACCCGGGGACGCCCGCGATCGCCGGCGCAGCGATCAGGAACGCCGTGAACGTCAGCGGGACCTCCCGGATCAGACCGCCCAGGTGTTTGAGATTCTCGTCACCCGTCCGCAGGAGCAAGACGCCCGCGATCATGAAGAGGAGGCTCTTGTACAGGACGTTGTTGACGAGGTGAGCGAACGCGCCGGCGATACCGAGCGGCGAGCCGATGCCGATGCCGGCGACCATGAACCCGACCTGCGAGACGATGTGATACGAGAGGAGCCGCCGCATGTCCGTCTGGAGAATGGCGTACGTGACGCCGACGAGAAGCATTGCCCCGCCCACGTACGCGAGGAGTCGGCCCCCGTCGGGCACTGCGCGGGCGAGGGCGTAGACGCCGACTTTGGTCGTACAGACCGATAACGCGACGCTCGTCGCCACGTGGGGGCGTGGGTAGGTGTCGACGAGCCAGGGATGCAGGCCGATGAAACCGACGTTGAGACCGATCCCGAGCACGCCGAGCGCGGCCGCGATGCCCACGCCGAATCCCCCACCGAAGAGGAACGTTCCCGTCACGGTGTAGCGGATCAGCACGGCGGCGATCAGTGCGATTCCGCCCAGATGGTGATAGACAGCGTAGCGGAGGCCGGCTCTGGCGGCGTCGTCGTCACCGCTCGCCCAGACGAGCGCCGTCGCACTGACTGCCAGCCCCTCCCACGCGAGGACGAGCGTCAACCAGTCGCCGGCGAAGACAGCCGCGAGCCCGGCACCGAGGTACGCGAGCGAGAGTGCCACCTGCCGCCGCGACCCGCCGGTCCCGTATCCGTACGTGACGGCGACAGCGGTGACGAAGGCGAGAATCAGTCCGACCGTTCTGGAGTACGGGTCGACGTTGAACAAGACGACCGCGAACCCGAACAGCCGCGTCTGGAGGTGCGAACCGGCAGGCACGAGCAGAAGCCAGGGGACGACGAGGGCAGCCACGGTAGCTCCCGCGATGGCGCCTGGCCGCCGCGGCACCACTGCGACGAGCAGCGCGGCGGCGAGGAACACCGCGACCGGCGGGAGGGTCGTGAGACCGCTAGCCACCGGGGAACACCTCCGCACCGACCGTTCGCGCGAGCGCCCAGAACGGCGTCGCGTCGGGAACGACGCCGAGCACGACCGCACCCCCGGCCGTGACCAGGACGGGACCGAGCAACCACCAACTGCTCTCGGTCAGCGGCGTCCGTCGCTCCCACGTGGCGGTCCGCCCGCCGTCGTGCTCGCCCGTGGCGACACCGTGATGGACATCGACGGGCCGGAATCCGTCAGTCGCGTTGCGCCCGGCGTACGCCGTCAGCAGCACTGGCCAGAAAAACAGCAGTTTGAGCAGGCCGGCGACGAGATACGTCGCGGCAAAGACCAGGGCGTTCGCGTCGAGCGCCCCCAGGATCAGGTACCACTTGCTGACGAACCCGGCGATCCCGGGCAGTCCGACCAGTCCGGCGCTCCCGACCGCGAACGCCGTCATCAGTGCCGGGAGCCGCCGCCAGATGCCCCCCATCTGGCTGACGTACTCGGTGTCGGTTTCGACGTAGATCGCACCGGCGCAGAAAAACAGGGTGATCTTCATGAACGCGTGGGCGACGAGGTGCAAGAGCGCCCCGAAGAGGGCGAGCGGCGTCAACAACGCGATTCCCAGGACGATGTACGACAGCTGGCTGATCGTCGAGTACGCGAGGCCGCGCTTGAGTTTGTCCTGGCGCAGCGCGACCACCCCGGCCAGCAGCATCGTCGCCGCCGCAGCGACGGCGAGCGGGCGTCCCAGTCCGAGCGACCGAACAGTGCCGGCACCGAAGACGAACAGGACGACGCGGGCGAGTCCGAACACGCCGCTCTTGACGACGGCGACGGCGTGCAACAGCCCGGACACTGGGGTCGGAGCGACCATCGCGTCGGGGAGCCAGGCGTGCAGCGGCACGACCGCCGCCTTGACGCCGAATCCGACGACGAGCAGCCCGTAGGCGACGGTGGCGACGATCGGCTCCGATGCGAGCCCCGCGAGCCCTCCGGCGACGAACTCGCCCGAACCGGTCACGGCGTAAACGAGCACGATTCCCCCGAGAATGGCCACGCCGCCGCTCAACGTGTATGCGAGGTATCGCCGTCCGGCACGACGGGCCTCCGGGGTCTCGGCGTGGGCGACGAGCGGGTACGTCGCGACCGTCAACAGTTCGTAGAAGACGAACAGCGTCAGGAGGTTCGCCGCCAGCGCGACGCCCATGGTTGCCCCGATACTGGCGGCGAACGCAGCGAAATAACGAGTTTGATCGTGCTCGTCTAACCCGCGCATGTAGCCGACGCTGTAGGCGCTGGCGACCAGCCACAGGAACGACGCCAGCAAGGCAAACAGCGCTCCGAGGGCGTCGACCCGGAACGTGAGCGGCGCCCCCACTGCGAGTCGGCCGAGAGTCGTCTCGTACACGACGCCGTCCAGCGTCGCGGCCGCGGCCTGGGCCGCGAGTGCGAGGGTCAGTCCCGCCGCGAGAAACGTCCACGCCTCTCTGCGATTCGGTCGCGACCCAGAGGCCAGGATCGGCGCCATCGCGACCACCGGCACGAACACGATCGCAACTGGTACTAGCGACGCGGTGGTCACGGCTGTCCGCCCCCGATCGCCGGCAGCAGCAGTTCCACGAGGCCAGCGGAAACGAGTCCAAGGCCAAGGGCAACGAGCGCCGCGATGACGCCAGTCGCGACCATCCCGACGCTGACGGCCCGCTGGTCGAGTCGGCCGGCAGCGTCCTCGAAGTACATGCGCTGGAGCAGTCGGGCGAAGTAGGCCAGCGACAGAACCGTGCTCACGAGGACGGCGCTCCCGACGACCCACGCCCCGCTCCGGAGCGCGCTCACCGCCACGTACCACTTGCCGAAAAAGCCGATGAGCGGCGGAATTCCGATGAGGCCGAGCACGAGCGTCGCGAACGCCGCGCTCGTGATCGGGAGGGAGTCGGCTGCGCCGGCGTACTCGTCGACGGTTCGGGCGCCGTAGGCGGTCTCGACGACGCCCGCGGCGGCGAACGCCCCGCTCTTCATGACGGCGTGGCCGACGAGGTGGACGACGCCGCCGACGACGCCGAGTCGCGTGCCCAGCGAGAGCCCGGCGACGCCGATCCCGAACTGCGAGATGCTCGAACACGCCAGCAACCGGCGGACGTCTCGCTGGCGGAGCGCCAGCACCGCGCCGGCGACGATGCTGACGACCGCCGTCGCCTGCAGCGCAGCGACGAGGCCCGGAGTGCTCGCGAGGAACCGCAGCGTGAACGCCGAGATCACGAGTCGGACGAGCGCGTACGCGGCGATCGTCGAGACGAGGGCCGCGAGCACGGCGGTAAGACCCGCTGGCGCTGCCCGGTAGGCGTCGGGCTTCCAGGTGTGGACCGGGTACAGCGCGATCTTCACGCCGAGGCCGGCGGCGATCAGCCCGAAGGCGCCGAGGACGAGTCGGTTCCCGTAGCCGACGGCCGGGAGCGTCCGCGCCAGCGCGTCCATGTTCAGCGTCCCCGTGCCGAAGTAGAGGTATCCGATACCGAGCAGATACAGCGACGCCCCGACGGTTCCGAGCAGCAGGTACTTCAGCGCCGCCGGCGCCGCGTCGGGCCCATCCCCGAGCGCGACCAGCGCGTAGGCGCTGAGACCGCTGATCTCCAGAAACACGTAGAGGTTGAACACGTCGCGCGTGATGCAGATGCCCGTCAGCCCGGCGATCAACAGCAAGTACAGGCTGTAGCCGGTCGCCGATCGGGGGCCACCGCGCCGGGTGTAGGCCAGCCCCCATAGCCCCGCCACTGCGACGAGCAGGACGAAAGCGGCCGAGAGCCTGTCGACGGCGAGCTCGATCCCGAGTACTGCCGGCAGTCCGCCGACGACGAGCCGCATGGGTCCAGAGGTCACGACCGCCCACGCCACCCAGCCGGCGAGCCCGGTCTGGGCGAGGAGCCCGACAACGGCGACCGGCCACCCGACCCGGTCGTACCGCCGGGCCAACACGGGGGGAACGACGGCCGCCACGAAGGGGACCGTCACGAGGAAGGGGAGCGCGTCACTCACGGTCGGCCACCTCGTCGGTCGGACGCTCGAGTTCGTCGGCTCGGACCGTGCCGCGTTCGGCGTGTATCCTGACGACGAGCGCGGCGGCCAGCGCGGTTACGCTCACGCCGACGACGATCGCCGTCAGGATGAGGACGTGCGGGAGCGGGTTCACGTACGGGCCGCCGGCGTCGCCGACGAGCGGCGAGCGACCCCCGGTCCGGACCGCGGCAGCGACGAACACGAGGAAGATCCCCGTCTGGAACAGGTTGAGGCCGAGCACCTTCTTGACGAGGTTCTCGTCGTCGATCAGGACGTACAGGCCCGCGCCCATGAGGAACACGGCGACGACGTAGGGCGTTCGGTCGGCGAGCGGTCCGATCACCCGCTCTCACCTCGCGCCAACGCCAGGAACATCACGAGGATCGTCGCCGCGACCGTCGCGCCGATGCCCAGTTCCACGAGCTCGATGGCGTAGACGACCGCTTTCGGGACCGGATACGCCGTGAGGTCCAGATAGACGCGGTCGAAGACGAGCGCGCCGGTCGCGATGGCAGCGAAGACGAGGATTCCCGAGACGGCGGCCCCGGTCAGCCAGGCTGCGTCGAGCCACTGTCTGGTCTGGTCGATCCCGAACGCGAACGCGACTGTGATGAGGGCCGCGGCGACGATCACGCCGCCCTGGAACCCGCCGCCCACCGAGCTGGTCCCGTGGAACATGGTGAACAGCCCGAGCGTCACCACGAACGGCGTCAGGAGGCGAACCGTCTTCGTCACGACCGGACTGTCGAGTTCCCGCCTGCGGGGGCGGTCCGACTGCGAGCCGCCACCGGGCCGGTCCGTGGTCATCGGACCACCTCGCGGTCGAACACGGCGAGCACTGCGATCCCGGCAGCAAATACCACGACCACCTCGCCGAAGGTGTCGAAGCCGCGGAACGCGACGAGCACCGCGGTGACGACGTTCGTCACTCCGAGCGCCGGCGACCGAGCCAGGTACGCCGGGGCGACGCGCTGGAATCCGGGGGCGGTGGGATCGCCGACTGCCGGGAGCGACGGGACCGTCCACAGCACCACCGCGACGAAGCCGCCGACGACTGCCAGCGACTGCGGGCTGATTTCCGACTGCGACCGGAACAGTCCCGGCCGGCCGACGCCAGTGCGGAAGACGACGACCAGAAAGAGCGCCGTGGTGACGCCGGCGCCGACCGCGGCTTCGGTGAGTCCCACGTCGGGAGCGCGAAAGACGGCCCAGAGCATCGCCATTCCCAGGCTGTAGACGCCGAAGGCGACGATCGTCGCCAACGGATCGCTGAAGGCCGCGACCGTCGTCGCCGTGACGAGCAGCCAGACCAACAGCGCGACGACGACGGGATCGGTCACGTTCCCTCGTCACCTCCCGACGTCCAGGCGTCGTATCCCTCCACGTCGGCAGCGTGAACGATCGCGTGCGTCGCGGTCGGCGTCGTCACGAACACGAAGCCGACCAGGAACAGAAGCTTCGTCGTGTCGTCGCCGCCGCTGGCGAGAATCGCCCCTCCGATGGCGAACAGCGTCCCGAGCGTGTCGCCTTTCGACGTTGCGTGGGCTCGCGAGTACAGATCCGGCAGCCGGAACAACCCGAGCGTGGCGATCCCGAAGAACAGCACCGCGCCGCAGACACAGAGCACCACGGCGAGTTCGAGGAGCGTCACAGAAACCCTCCCCGTTCGATGGCGTACTTCGCGAGCCCGATCGAGAGGAGGAAGTTCAGCAGCGCGTACACGAGCGCGATGTCGAGCAGTCCGGACTCGTCGAGGCCGACCGCGAGGAACGTGAGCACGACGACCGTCGCGGTGCCGATCCCGTTGACGGCGACGACCCGATCCGGCAGCGTCGGTCCGCGGATCACCCGGTGAAAGGCGAGGAGCGCCAGTGCGATGACGGCGACCGCCGCGGCGACCATCGCGTCGTCGACGAGCGCCGGCTCGGTCCCGCTCATTCGTCGACTCGACCGCCGTTTGCTCGCGCTCTCTGGCGGCCCCCAAAGACGAACCGCACCGCACGTTCGAGAGTACCGTCGCGGAGCGCACCCCTCGCCGACGCTGTGAGCGTGTGGACGACGAGCGACGACTCGCCGACGTCGACGGCGACCGTCCCGGGGGTCAGCGTGATGCTGTTCGCGAGAACGGCCCGTTCGAGGCTGGACTCGGCCTCGATCGCGACGTTCTCGACCGACGGATCGATCGGAAGCCGCGGATCGACGAGCACGACCGCCAACCAGAGGTTCGCCTTGGCGATCTCCCAGACGAGATAGGGGACGAACAGCGTCGCCCTGGCGAGTCGCGGGAGCGTCCGCTGGACCGTCGGCGCCGCCGTAAACGTGACGCGTGATAGCAGGCGGGCCACGGCAGCGGCGCAGGCGATACCAGTTACGACGTCGAACGCGTTCACGTGGCCCAAGAGGAGATAGAACGCGAACGCGAGCCCGAAGATGGTCACCCCTTGGGCGAGACCGGGAGCGCGTCGGAGCCGTCGCCGCCGTCGGGCGTGGGCTGACGACGGTGGGTACACGCGAATCGGTGCGTCCGCAGTCCGGGAGCGAAGGTCCGCGATCGCAACGGGGGCCGCTGGATCGACGACGACCACGTCCGGTCGTTCGGTCAGGAGACGCGTCGTCAACCGCTCCACGCTGAACGGGGAAACTATCTCGACGGCGGCCTCCCACCCGTGGTTGTTCACGACCGTTTGCACCCGACTCGCGACGGCCCGATCCGGGCAGAGGACGGTCGCGATCCCTCGCTCGTCGTCCAGTCGCTGAGAGGCCTCGATAACGGTTTCGTCCAGCGACGACGAATCCGTCACGATCGCGGCGACGCGAACGGGCCGCTCAGCCACCACGGCGTCGCACCTCCACGAGCCGTGACCGCGTCGTGCAGGAGGGAGATCCTCCGCGAACACAGATTCTCAGAGACATCTCGTCCGTGTGAACTCCCGTTCTCCAGTGCATGCCGCTGTGTGCATCGGGCAGGGCGACTCGTCCCGATCGCACTGTCGTCGGCCGTGGCTCGCTCCACCGTCAGCGGCCGTGCTACTCGGAAGGCTTGCCCATGTCGACCATCTCCTCGGAGACGATCCGGCTCCAGACCTCGCTGCCGCGGTCCGAGATGCCGTACACGCGTCCTTTGCGCCGTTCTTCGGACACGAGCAGTTCCACGAGTCCACGGTCCTGCAACCCCTGGAGTGCGCGCGAAATGTGGGCGATCCCGAGATCGCTATCGTTCGCAATCCGTGAGGGCGTTGCTGGTCCGTCGGCGAGACGCCGGAGGACTGCGACTCTGTACTGCGAACTAATTACGAAGCTGATGTCGTCCCAGTTGTCAGTCATAAGTATATCATATCTGTGCCAGTTTTTGCTGTACGATGGCGGGACCGCGGTTCTACGTGCTACACATAGACGACAACAATCAAAAGGGTGTGTACGAGGTGCTTGCGAGAGACTCGTGTCTCTCACCGTGTGTATCACTCACAATGGACGATTCCGCGTCTCGTCAGCTTCCGCGAACAGCGTGGACACACGTGAGACTTACAACTCGTAGCAGGCGATCTCGTCGGACCGGCAGGACGGACAGCGACGCACCGAGTGGTCGAGGGTCGTCCCGCAGTCGCGACACTCGTAGAGATCACCGGACTGTGTTTCGTGCTGGAACACGTTCCGGAGACGTTCGATCATAGCTCAACACGTGACCGAGATGGGCTAATAAGTACGCCACGCGGCCTGAAAGTGTAACCGCCAGACGGAAGGCGGTCACCGAGGCGCCGTCAGACGATCGTCAGACGCTGGCCGAAACCGAACGGGATCGCCAGTGGGGACAGTCCACCGCCGAATGGGTTTCTTTCTTTCCGCCCGGACGTGTGGGGAAAGATAGCAAGCGCATTTATCCGATTCTGCCATATCCTGTCCCATGGTATTCGGTACCGGCCAACAAACTATTCGCGGGCCGGGTTCTGGTGATGAGGGCTAGATCGCCGATCGGCGACAGCGGATCGGAGCGGTTGAAATTCCCGCGTCGACGCGACTTCCTTCGACTGCTCGGTCTCGCGGGAACCGCAGGCATGGCTGGCTGCAATTTCGGCGGTGGTCAGTCGGGAACGGGGTCGACCGGCGGCGCGCCCTCGGGTACCCGAGCCGTGCGCGGAGAGTGGGTCGAAGGCGCCGCGACGGACGCGGAGTCGTTGCTCTGGATTCAGGTGGCCGACGCCGCGTCGGCCGCCCGCGTCGGGACGGCCCTGGACGGTGCCTACGCGGTGACGACCGACGAGGAGGTGTTCCCGCTCTGGCTGGCCCTCGCGACCGACGACGAGCGGGTGTACGAGTGTCGAGTCCGTGACGGACTCCGGTGGAGCGACCCCTACGGGGAGATGACCGCCGAGGACTGGGTGTACATGATTCAGAACGTGTTCCAGGCGCCGGACAACTGGGCGGGCTACACCGACCAGGGAAGCTGGCAGCGCAACGGCGAGTTCATTCCAGTGGTGAAAACCGGCCGGCGAACCTTCGAGATTCGGCTGCCCGACCCCGACCCGGCGTTCCCGATGCGGCCGATCCTGTGGGGGTCGTTCTGTCTCCCGAAAGGACTGCTCGAACGATACGTCTCCGACAAGGACGTCGAAGGGCTGAAACGCGACCGCGAGATCCAGACCCTCGCCTACAGCGGGAACCTGGGACCGTACACCTTCGAGCGGTGGAATCGCGAGTCCGAGTTCGTCGCCACCCGCAACCCCGACTACTACATGCACGAGGCCGCCGACGTCCCCGAGACGTGGCGGGACGCCCCGTATTTCCAGCGGTACGTTTTCAAGGTCATCCCCGAGGAGAGCATCCGCCTCTCGGCGCTACAGACCACCGAAATCACGTCGACCAGCATTCCACCGGCCAAGGTCACCCAGTACGAGAGTCTGCCCTCTGTCCAGGTGCAGCAGGCGCCCCAACCGTTCAATCTGCTGCTCATCTACAACCAGCGAGCCAACGGCTGGCGACCGTTCCGGCGACGAGCGGTCCGGCGAGCACTGTCTTACGTGGTGAACAAGGAGGCGATCGTCGACTCCATCCTGCGCGGCCACGCCCAGGTCGCACACACCTTCCAGCCGCAGTGGTCCGACTGGTACGACGATTCCCAGGTCGAGGAAACCGGCGTCGGTGAGCAATACGATCCGCAGACGGCCCGATCACGGCTCGCCGACGCGCTCCCGGACCGATTCGGGTACGACGGCGGCGACCTCGTCGGCCCTACCGGACAGCAGGTCAGCCTCACACTGGTGTACCCGGTGGGCACCGAGACGACGAAAACGACGGTCGAGTACGTCGCCCAGGCCTACGGCAAGGTCGGGATCGACGTCGCGCTCGAAGGCGTGCAGTTCAACACGCTGCTCCGGAAGTACGCCCAGAACAGCTACCGGGGGAGCGGGTCGCCACCGTGGCAGACCGGGCCGTTCAACGCCGGCCCCCGGAACGCAGCCACCAGCCAGGAACCCTGGGACATGCTGTACGGGATCGCGTTCAACACGTATCCGCGGACGCCCACCGCCACGCGCGGGTTCTGGGAGCGGCGCGGCGACACCAACTTCTTCGGGTACTACCCCGAGGCGGACCTGGCGTCGCTGTTCGACACCGCCGGGACGACGACCGACGACGCGGTCCGCCAGGAGGCACTCACGGAAGCGTTCGGCGTGCTCTCGCGGGATCAACCCTGCAACTTCGTGAACTTCGAGGAATCGATCACCGGCTACCAGGACGAGATCGCCGGGTTCGGGCCCACCGACTTCGGGTACGGCTGGGACGCGACGACCTGGTACGCGGCGGGGTGATTCAGATGGGTAATCTCGGGCTCACCTGGTACATCGTTCGACGGGTCGCCTGGGCGGGGTTCGTCTCCGTTCTGATCCTGACGGTGACGTTCGTCCTGCTGGCGGTGACGCCGAACGCTCAGGCGGCGGAACTCCAGTTCCAGGCCGCGCAGGGCACCGGCGACGCCGCGTCGGCCGAGCAGGCGTTCGAACAGGCCCGCGGCCTCGACCAGTCGCTCTGGGAGCGCTACACCGACTACATGACTAACCTCGCGACCGGCAATTGGGGGTGGTCCGATACGCGCTCGCAGCCGGTCGTCCAGGCGATCATGGAGGCGTACCCGTACACGCTGATGTACACCGTCCCGGCGATTCTCATCTCGACGATTCTCGGACTCGGGATCGGGCTGTACTCGGCGACCCACCGGTACACGAAACTCGACTACGTCGGCACCTTCGTCGCCTTCTTCGGGCTGTCGATCCCGAACTTCTGGTTCGGCATCATCCTCCTGCTGGTGTTCGGCGTCACCCTCGGCTGGGTGCCCGTTCTGTTCGACCCGACAGTGCCAGTGTTCTCGTGGGCGAACGTCGTCCAGCTCGTCCTGCCGGTGTTCGTCCTGACGACCGGGACCATCGCCAGCGAGATGCGCTACGCCCGTGCCGAGGCCCTGGAGTACGTCCGCGCCGAGTTCGTCAAGACCGCCCGCGCCAAGGGGGCCGACGAGAACCGCATCCTCCTCCGACACATCCTCCGGCCGGCGCTCGTGCCGCTCTCGACGATCCTCGTCGGCGACCTGCTGGGCCTGTTCCTGACGGCCTCGTATCTCGTCGAGATCGTCTTCGGCATTCCTGGATTGGGTCGGCTGAGCCTCGACGCACTCCTCAACCAGGACACGGCGCTCGTGCTGGGGACGACGCTGATCCCGGTGTTCGTCGCCGTCATCGGCAACCTCCTGCAGGACATCGCGTACACGATCCTCGACCCGCGCATCGACTACGGTGATCGCTGATGACGGGCGCGACCGATCCCGATCAGGTTCGCTTCGAGGACGTCGACTGGGACGCACTGGACGGCAGGCGCGTTCCCGTCTCCCGCCGGACGCTCGCGATGGGTGCCGTCGTGCTCGTCCTCGCCGCCGTCTTCCTGTACGACTTCTTCCTGGTACCGACCGGCACGCCGACGATCCCCGGACTCGGGTGGAACGTCACACAACTCGACTGGCTGTTCGTTCTGACACTGCTCGCGCTGCTGTTCTACGTGGTCGTTCCCCTCGTTCGCAACCGGCGGTTGACGATGCACTACTGGCGCCAGTTCCGGAAGAACAAGGCCGCCGTCGCCAGCCTCGCGTTCCTCGCCGTGATCTTTACCGTCGGCACGTTCGGCCCGCTCGTCATCGCCCGGCCGGAACTGAACGTCCTCAACGCCTACCAGCCGCCGGTCTGGACGTCCGTCTCGGAGACGGTGCCCGTCGAGTGCGCCGGGCCGGTCGTCGACGGCGCGTGTCACGGCACGTGGGCGCACCCGCTCGGGACGACCGGCCAGGGCAAGGACATCCTGACGCTGATGGTGTTCGGGATGCGCGTGAGCATGCAGGTGGGTCTCATCGCGACGCTGCTGATCGTCGTCATCGGGACGGCGGTCGGCACGACGGCCGCCTACGTCGGCGGCCTCGTGGACGAGGCGCTGATGCGCTACGTCGACATCCAGCTGACGTTCCCGACCTTTTTCCTCTATCTCCTGCTCGTGTACCTCTTCGGCGGGAGTCTCTTCCTGCTCATCGTCATCTTCGGGCTGACGAGCTGGGGCGGGATCGCCCGCCTGGTCAGGAGCGAGGCGCTGCAACGCCGCGAGGAGGAGTACGTCGACGCGGCGGTCGCCGCCGGGGCGAGCAAGACACGGATCATCACCAGACACATCGTCCCGAACGTCTCGAACACGGTCATCACGGCGGCGACGCTGACGATTCCCGGCCTCATCCTCGCCGAGGCGGCGCTCTCCTTTATCCAACTCGGCGACCCGGCCATTCCCTCGTGGGGGCAGGTCATCGCCACCGGCCGCGGCGACCTCTATACCGCGTGGTGGATCTCGACCATCCCCGGCGTCTTCCTGTTCCTGACGATCCTCGCGTTCAACTTCCTCGGGGAGGCGCTCCGAGACTCGCTCGATCCAAGGGTGGAACAATGAGCGATCCGCTCCTCTCGGTGCGCGACCTCGAAACCGTCTTTCACACCGACGAGGGGACCGTCCGCGCGGTCGACGGCGTCTCCTTCGACGTGGGGCGGGGTGAGATCGTCTGTCTCGTCGGCGAGTCGGGCAGCGGCAAGACCGTCACTGCCGAATCCGTCACCCGGCTGGTCGAGACCCCGCCCGGCGAGATCAGCGGTGACGTGCTGTTCGACGGTGCGGACGTGCTGGCGATGACCGACGGCGAACTCCGGGCCCTCCGGGGCAACCGCATCGGCCACGTCTTCCAGAACCCCCAGGGCGCGCTCAATCCCGTCTACACCGTCGGCTGGCAGCTCGTCGAAGCGATCCGCCTCCACCAAGACGCCACTCGTCGGGAGGCCCGCGAGCGGGCCGTCACGCTGCTCGATCGCGTCGGGATTCCGGAAGCCGCCGGTCGGTTCGACGACTACCCCCACGAGTTCTCCGGCGGGATGAAACAGCGGGTCGTCATCGCGATGGCGCTGGCGTCGAACCCCGACCTGCTCATCGCCGACGAACCGACGACGGCCCTCGACGTGACGACGCAGGCCGGCATCCTCCAACTGCTCGTCGATCTCCAGGACGAGTACGACCTGAGCGTCCTCCTCATCACGCACGACCTGGGCGTCGTCGCCGCCGTCGCCGACCGCGTCGTCGTCCTGTACGCCGGGAAGGTGATGGAACGAGCCACCGTCACCGCCCTGTTCGACGACCCGGCCCATCCGTACACGCGGGCGCTCCTCCGGTGTCTGCCGCGGCCCGGCCGACAGATGGAGGCCATCGGTGGCGACCTCCCGGACCCGAACGACCCGCCGGCCGGCTGTCGGTTTCATCCGCGCTGCCCCCACGCCATCGAGGAGTGCCGGCAGGGCGAACAACCGCCGTTGTACGACGTGGCGGCCGACTCGGCGCACGCCGCCTCCTGCGTCTACTACGGGCCGAATCACGACCCGACGGCGATCCGAGACGCGGAGACTGAATTTGCCCTCGACGGCAACAGTGGTGAGTTGCCGTGACAGACCCGCTCCTGTCGGTCCGCGATCTCACGAAGCACTACCCGGTCACGTCGGGGTGGCTCCGTCGTGAGACGGGGCAGGTCCGCGCCGTCGACGGCATCAGCTTCGACCTCGACGCCGGCGAGACGCTCGGCCTGGTAGGCGAGTCCGGGTGCGGGAAATCGACCGCCGCCCGCTCGCTCCTCCGAATCGAGGAGCCGACGGCCGGCGAAGTGTATTTCGACGGGGCGGACGTCATCGAGTTCGACAAGGCCGAACTGAAGCGGTTTCGCCGGCGTGCGCAGCTGATCTTCCAGGATCCCACGTCGAGTTTCGATCCGCGGATGACGGTCGGCGAATCCGTCGCGGAGCCGCTCCGCGTTCATGGAATGCGCGACCGGTCGCGCCGGCGAGCGATCGTGACCGACCTCCTGGAGCGGGTCGGCCTCGACGCCGACGACGCCGACAGGTACCCCCACGAGTTCAGCGGCGGCCAGAAACAGCGCATCGCGCTCGCCCGCGCGCTCGTCGTGAACCCCGATCTGATCGTCGCCGACGAGCCCGTCAGCGCGCTCGACGTGTCGATCCAGGCGTCGATTCTCTCGCTGCTCGAATCTGTCCAGAAAGAGTTCGATCTCGCCGTCCTGTTTATCAGTCACGACATGGGGATCGTCAGGGAGGTCTGTGACCGCGTCGCCGTGATGTACCTCGGCGAGATCGTCGAGCAGGGGCCGACGGCCGGGGTCTTCGAGAATCCGGGCCACCCGTACACCCGAGAACTCCTCGCGTCGATTCTCCGACCGGATCCGCGGCAACGACACCACCTGTCGGGCCTCACGGGGGACTTGCCTGACCCGGCAGATCCACCTCCTGGCTGTCGATTCCACACGCGTTGTCCGGCGGTCATCCAGCCAGCGGACCTCGACCTCGATCAGGAGAACTGGCGTGCAGTGATGGACGTTCGCGTCCACCTCCGCGACGAAGGGATCGATCTGGCCTCACTTCGAGAACTCGTTGGGGGCGAGGCAGACCGACAGGTCGGGACCGACGACGTGCGGTTGAAGCGACGGATCCGCGAGGAGTTCGACATTCCCGAACGACTAGAGGATCCCGCGGCCGATGGGGCACTCGACGACGCACTCGACGCCGTCGTCGACGACGACGTCGAGGCGGCTCGGGACGTCCTCGCTGCTGCGTTCCCGACTCCGTGCGAAGCTGACCGGCCTGCTCACTACGCGATCGACGACGATCACCACGCTGCCTGCCTTCTCCACGACGAACGGTTCCTGGCCGAACCCGAAGCCGCCGACGATTGATCGCGAGTCACCCCGGCCACCTGTCTCCGTCCACCGCTGTAGTTTATTTGCCCACGAAGGTACTAACCTACGCATTTCGCGGTAGCACGCTCCGTGACGCTAGCGGTTTCACTCCTATCTGGCATGGAGGAATCTCCGCCTCTAGCCACTTCGATAGCACTTTCCTTCCAAGGCATACAATCGCGATGATACGCATTTCAGTTGGCACGTTGAACTACGGACGGACCATGCCAGAGGATACCAATTCGCACGGGCTCGAATGGCTGAGACGAAGCGTACTCAAAGGGATGGCGGCCACCGGCGTCGCGACCGTGGTGCCGACGGCGACGGCACAGGAAAACGGGCAGGGCGACGACACCGTCATCACAACCGACGAACAACCGCAACTACCGGACGCACAGCAGCGGATCGACCTGGCCGAACGGGTCGGGCCGCGAGACTTCCACGAAGAGAACTACGAGATCATCAACGTCCACCGCCGAAAGGAAGCGGTGCAGACGCTGTTGCGCGACCCGGAGGTCAACCGCGTTGCGAGCAACTGGATCGCGCACTTCATCAGTTACGAGGCGCTGACGAACCACCTCGACGCGGTGAGCATCCAGGGACCGACGGACTATACCGTCGACGGGAGCCTCGAATCGGGGACGTTCAACGTCACGGCGGTCAACCGGCAAACGATCTACGGGCTGATCGATCGACGCCGGAACGAGATTGTCGCACTCCAGATCAACGACCCCACCGACGTCTCGTGGACCGAGGAGTACACCGACGAGGAGGTCCGGCGCGGCCAGGTCATGCTCGACCAGCAGGAGGTCCAGCAGTACGTCCAGGGAAAGGACTTCTGGCCGATGTTCAAGGTCGCCGAAAGCATCACGAGCGGTCGCGGCCTCGCGCACTACGAGATCTCGACCATCATCTTCTACGTCGTGGACCAGGACAGCGTCAGCGTCGTCTCCGGCTTCCTCGACGTCCGGGAGGAGGGCAATCCTCAGTTCATGAAGGCGTACATCGTCGACGACTTCATCCGGTATCCGGTCCAGGAGATGGCCCGCCAGACCGCCACGAACGAGCAGACGGTCCTCGACCAGGTTCCGAGCGTTCCGGTGGAAAACCGGCCGATGAAGACCGCCAACAACGGGTTCCACCGGTTCGAGACGCTGCCCGACCAACAGTTCCAGCAGAACAACTGGAGCGTTCGGTGGGAACCGCCGGAGACCCAGGGGGTGACCTTCTGGGGTCAGTACAACGGCAAGCCAGTGTTCAAAACGATGAACGCGATGGCGACCCCGACGGCGTACGGCCTCCCACCGCGCGAGGGCCGTAACACTCGCGAGTGGTACTTCCCGGACGACGAACCGGTGATCAACGGTCACCACATCTTCTGGGACGTCCACAGCATCCCCTTCGGCGGTCCCGGCCAAATGGCGAAGATCGACTACCCCGAACGCCGTGGGCATCCCTCGGGGTTCCAGTTCCGGACCCACTACCACACCGGGGCACAGGGCCGCGGGAGCGTCGACTTCCACTCCGGCGCGCAGTTCGGACCGTACAACTACAACATCTCCTACGAATTCTTCGAGGACGGCCGGATGATCCCCATCTGGCGCCGGCACGGACCCGGCTACCTGGTGGAAGCGCTCCGCAACTACGGCGTCCCCGAGGACTGGGAGGGCGAGGAGATCGTCGTCCAGCAGTATCTTCACCAAACGGCCCTGGAACCCACGCCGGGGACGACCGACGGGGGCGTCCAGACGCAACTATTCGACGGGGAGGAGTGGACCACTCCCGAGGAGGAGTTCTACCACGTTGGCGAACCCGGCCAGAAGCTCCGGTTCTCGAACCCCAACGGGAGCGAACAGATCGACGTGCCGCTGAACCGGGACCTAGAGGTCGTGGTCGTCCGCCCCAACTCCGACGAAATCGGTCCCGCACAGGACCAGGTGACCCGAACCAAGGACAGGGAGGTCGAGGCCGCGTTCTACCACCCCGCACAGTACGTCGACGGCGAGCAGATACAGGACCAGCGGGTCATCTTCTGGCTCATCATGGAAGCGTCGATGGACGAGGTGCCCCACCCTGCGGGCGTCACCGGCTACGTCGCCCAGGCCGAGCTGCAGTTGAACGGCTACGGCGACGGCGAGCAGACGCCCACCGGAACGGCCACTGAGACGCCGGAAGGAACGCCGGGCGGAACACCGACGCAGACGCCGACCGAAACGCCGGGTGGAACCCCGACTGAGACGCCTGGCGGATCACCGACCGAAACCCAATAACGTACCAACAAGGCGGCTCCCGAGATCGGTGGCGGCTACTCGGGAATTCCGTCGCCTCTTTTTCGGGCAGCGTCAGCCGCTCGTGCTGTTGCCCGCCCCGGAGCCACCCGAGAGCGTGACGTCGCCGACCATCGACGTCGGATGGATGGGACAGATGTACTGGGCCATCTCGTCGGTCGCAGTGAACTGGACGGCTTGCGCGGCGCCTTCCTCGGTGACGATTCCGGTCGTCGAGACGAGGGTACCATCCTGAGCGCCACCACCGGCCGTCGCGGTGCCGGTCTCGGTCGCCGGACTGCCCGTCGCATTGCCACCAGACGGCGTGCTCGCCTGCCCTCCATCCGCGAACAGTTGTTGGACGGTCTGCTGGTCGACGGGAATCGGTTGCAGCACCTGGAGTGCACTGCCGGCCGAATCCCGAATCTCGAAGTTGTGGGCTGCCCCATCGAGATTCTGCCAGTACAGTCGATAGGTACTGCCGGCTTCGAGCGAGAGCGTGGGATTCCGCTGGCCGTCGATGTCCGTCGGTGCCGCGCCCTGCCAGCCTTCGATCCGACCACCGAGCGCGAACGTCGTCGCGACGTCCTGTGTCTGAGCGTCCTGCAACAGAACCGTCTCGGCTCCGACCGCACCGACGAGTGCGCCCGTGACGCCGACGGACTGGAGGAACCCCCGCCGGGTCTCGTTCGTTTTCTCTTTGTCGAGATTCTCTGGCATACGGTATCATATTTCACGCCACTGCCGGTAGGGGATTGCGATAGTTCTTGCTTGACGGATCGTCTATTGAAAGTGACTGAACAGGTAAGTCCGAACTTACGTCTGCACCGAACCCCCGAGCGTTCTCGGCGCGGTCTCGCGGTCCACCAGAATTAGGTAAGACGACGTTACCAATTGACATTACTCCATCGGTGAGGGACTCCGAGACCCTCTAGAGAGGCGTGTCTCCCTTTGCCGTGAATAGCAGCCAGACATAGCTGCAAATGTGAAGCAACGGGAGGATGGAACTGAGGGGTAAGACGCGTTGAATGCACCGCAGTATTTTCCACTCGATCGACATTCAACGACGGTGGCGTCGTGAGTCGACGATCGATCAGTTGCCTTTTAGCAATCTAACGACAACCGACAGTATTGTGATCGAGACCGACGCGGACGTGATTCGGGATTTTTTCGAGGGGATGAACGATGCCGTCCTCGTCGTCGATCTCCAGGGGTCCTTCATCGCTGCCAACGACGCGGCCGTCGAGCGGTTCGGATACACGCGTGAGGAACTCCTCTCGCGCGGGCCGCGAGATCTGACGACGCCCGCGGAAGCAGCGAAGGTCGCGGACCGGATCGCGAACGTCGAGGAGAACGAGACCCTCGTGTTCGAGACGGTCCAGCAGACGAAACAGGGCCGGAAAATTCCCGTCGAGATCAACGCGAGTCGGATTTCCTACGACGGCGAGCCAGCGATTCTCAGCGTCGCCCGAGATATCTCCGAACGGCGGGAGTACCGACGCCAGATCGAAGCCTTACACGACGCGACCCAGCAGCTCCTCGACGCCGAGACGACGGACGAAGTCGGGGAGATCGCCGTCGCGGCCGCCGAAGACCTCCTCGGATTCCCGATGTCGTCGGTCTGGGCGCCCGCCGAGAACGGGTCGACGCTCGAGCTCGTGGCGAACTCCACGGAGCACCAGCAGTTGCTCGACGACGCGGGAACCCCGTCACCGACGCATCCGAAAGGAAACTGGCTCTGGGACGTGTTCGAGGCGGGCGAGACGATCGTCCGCGATCCGATTCCGGCCGAGGATCTGGCGGCGGACGTGCCGCTCCACTCGGCGATTTTCGTGCCGCTGGGTGATCATGGCGTCCTCTCCTGTGCCGCGGACGGACGCACTGACTTCGACGAAAAGGACGAGACGGTCGCGACCCTGCTCGGCCAGAACGTCACGGCAGCGCTCGATCAGATCGAACGGAACCGCCAGCTCCAGGCGGAGCGAGAGAAGTACCGGACGCTCGTCGAGAACAGCAACGACGCGATCGCCGTCGCCCAGCAGGGCCAACTCGTGATAGTGAACCAGGAACTCGCCGAGATGATCGGTGCCGACTCGCCGGCCGAGATGGAAGGCGACTCGTTTCTCGAGTACGTGGCGCCCCAGTCACGAGCGGAAGTGACGAAACGGTATCAGGCCTGGCTCGACGGAGAGGACGCCCCACGACGCGACGAGATGACGATCCAGGCCCACGACGGGTCCGAGATCGTCGTCGAGTACAACGTCTCGCCGATCACGTTCGACGGCGACCTCGCGCACCTGGCCATTCTCAGAGACGTGACCGAACGGCGGAAACGCGAAGACCGCCTGCGCCGTCGAGAAGCACGGTTCCGGACGATGTTCCAGAGCCACAGCGCCCCCATGCTACTGATCGATCCCGAGTCAGGTTCGATCGAGGACGCAAACGAGGCCGCGGCCGCGTTCTACGGCTACTCGAGCGACGAGTTACTGTCGAAGACGATCCAGGACATCAATCGACTCTCCCCGGAAGCGGTCGCGCGGGAACGCGAACGAGCAGAGAAGGCGGACCGCAACCACTTCGTGTTCGATCACGAACTGGCGACGGGCGAGGTGCGAACGGTCGAGGTCCACTCGTCACCGATTACGCTCGCCGACGAGGAGCTACTGTTTTCCGTCATTCACGACGTCACCGACCGGGTCGCGTACGAACAGGAACTCGAACGCTACAAAGAACTCATGGAGAACGTCCCAGTCGGGATCTACCGGAACACGCCCGGAGAGGACGGCGAGTTCATCGAGGTGAACCCCGCGATGGTGGACATGTTCGACGCGGACTCCGAAGCGGACCTGCTCGATCACGCCGTCAGCGACCTGTACGCGACGCCCGAACGGCGCGAAGAGTTCTCCGACCACCTCCTCGAGACGGACCCCAACAGAAAAGAGGAGGAACTGCGGCTCGAGACGCTCTCGGGAACGGAGTTCTGGGGATCGGTCACGGCGTTCGCCACGGAAACGGACTCCGGCACGTATTTCGACGGCGTTATCCAGGACATCACGGCCCGCAAAGAGTACGAAGACCGCCTCGAAGAGCAACGGGACAACCTCGACGTCCTCAATCGCGTCGTCCGCCACGACATCAGGAACGACTTGCAGATCGTCCTGGCGTACCTCGATCTGCTCTACGACTACGCCGACGACGACGCACACCAGTTCATCGACACCGCTCTGGAGAGTACGAAAAACGCCGTCGATCTTACGAAGACGGCCCGCGACATGGCGGAGGTGATGCTGAAGAGCGAACGGGACCTAGAGCCAGTCGAGGTGCGGCGGGTCATCGAGCGAGAACTCGACGAGATTCGGGCAACACACACGGATGCGGTCGTCAAGGTCGACGGCTCGCTCCCGGACGTGTCGGTGGTGGCGAACGACCTGCTCGACTCCGTGTTCCGGAACCTCTTCAAAAACGGAATCCAGCACAACGACAAAGACGTGCCGGAACTCGTCGTCTCGACGACGCAGACCGACGACTCCCTGTTGGTCTCGGTCGCGGACAACGGCCCGGGCGTCCCCGACAGCCAGAAGGACGCGATCTTCGGGAAGGGAGAGAAAGGACTGGAAAGCGAAGGCACCGGCGTCGGGCTGTATCTCGTCAGTACACTCGTCGACTCCTACGGCGGTGAGGTGTGGATCGATGATAACGAACCTGAAGGCGCAGTTTTCACCGTGGAACTCCTGATCGCGGACTGATCATCGAAGACTGCTCCTAACGTCGACATTGCGCCGTCGTCCGTCACCGTTTGCGACCAGACAGACCGACGTGAGGCATCGATCGCAGTCTCTGGCACGATCGGGTCGAGGAGCCGACGATCACCCAGGTGACTGGCCGTCAGGGAGTAAGTCGACCGAAACGCGGACTAACAATCGGTTATCGAAAAAACGGTTGCGCGGATTTATCGCCCGGACTGGACGACGTGACAACAGGGTTCGGACATGGTACCACAGCAGTCACAGCGATCCTCCTGTATCGGGGCTTCGACGCGGCGTGGCGTGTTGCGCGGGTTGGCCGCGACAGGACTGCTCGCCGGCGTGAGCGGGACCGCCGGTGCGGTCGCCGATTCGAGGAGCCGACAGCAGAACGATGGGACAGCGCAGGGCGAGCCAGCGCCGTTCGCGTCGATCGAGTTCACCAACCAATCGACGGACGGGACGACGGTCGTCGTCGATTCCACCGTGCTCTCGGCGGGCGGTTTCGTCACCATCCACGATCTGAGCCTCTTCGAGGCCAAGCCACTCGAGAGCGTCGTGGGCGTCTCGGCGTACCTCGATCCCGGCAGCCACTCGGACGTGTCCGTGCAGTTGTTCGACGTGCCGGGGCGGACCATCGACCAGCAGGCCATCGACGAACCGATGCCGCTGATCGCGATGCCACACGCCGACTCCAACGACAACCAGACGTACGAATTCGTCACGAGCGAAGGCAACGAGGACGCCCAGTACGTCCAGGCCGACCTGCCAGTGGTCGACCTCGGGTTCGTCTCACCGGGCGACGCGCCGGCCGGGGACCAAGCACAGTTCGCCAGCCTCGACTTCGAGAACCAGTCGGTGACGGACAGTACGGTCACCGTCGGCGAGGTCGTGCTTTCGGACGGGGGATTCGTCGTCTGCCACGACGCGCGGCTCTTCCAGGGGCAGGCCTTCGAGAGCGTCGTGGGCGTCTCGGCGTACCTCGATCCCGGCAGCCACACCGCTGTCGAGGTTCAGCTCGACGATCCCAGTGCGATTACGACCGTGGAATTCCCGCCGGCACCGCCGCTCATTCCGATGCCTCATCGCGACACGAACGGCAACCAGTCGTACGACTTCTCGACCTCTCAGGGGCAGGAAGACGGGCCGTACGTCTCGGCGGGGCAGCCGGTCGTCGATCTCGGATTCGTTGCGGGCAGCGACTCCTCGGGGAGCTGACGACTGGCTCCGACGCGTGACGAAAAATCCGGATTCGAGAGGTCAAAGTGCCCGGACGGGCCGCCCAGCTGGGCGCCGATCAGTCGTCGCCCGTCGCGGCGGCGCCTTCGCTGCTGACGCCCGTTCCGGGGCCGACTTCGATGCCGAGTTCGTCGAGTTTCTCGTCGGGAACGACGCCGTCGACCCAGCCGCGCACCTCGTAGTACTCCTCTTTCATCTCGTCGAGTTCGCAGAGTTCGCCTTCGCTGCCGCCCTGGCCGGGGATCGCGTGCTCGTCGCCCTCGACGAACCGGTTCGGCAGGGTGTCGTCGTCGCCGTCGAAGCCGACGAGGTTGTTGTAGTAGCGTTCAAGGTTGTACACGCGCTCGCCGGCCTGCATGAGTTCGTCCTCGCTGACGTCGCGGCCGGTCATGCCGTTGTACTGGAGGACGTACTCCTCGATGCCTTCGGCGAAGGCGTTGAACTTGCAGATGTCGAACGAGTCGCTGATGGCGTGGAGATCCTGGAACAGCGCACAGATCTCGCCTTTGCCCTCCCACTCGTAGGGGTCTGCCTTCTCCGGAATGCCCAGGATCTCCGCCGCGGGCGTGTACCCGCGCAGGTGGCAGGCGCCGCGGTTCGAGGTGGCGTAGCCGATGCCCATGCCCTTCATACAGCGCGGGTCGTACGCTGCGATGGCCTGGTTCTTGACCGTCAGCGTGTTCGTCATGTCGCCGAACTCGCTGGCGAGGTGCTCCTGGCCCTCGGCCATGTGGTCCGCGAGTTCGGTCTCGCGGTGGCCGATCTTCTCGATCATGTCGATGATCGCCTCGGCGTCGCCCCACTCGATGCCACCGGGAGACTTCGTCTCCCGAGCCTCCGAGTCTCCCGACTCGGAGACGTCGTCGAGTTCGTCGAGCCCGCCTTCCTCGGTCAGCTCCATCGCGAGGGCCATCATGTTCCCCGTCTCGATGGTGTCGATGCCCACGTCGTTACACCGGTCGATCATGACGGCGATGCCGTCCCGGTCGTCGTTCATGGAGTTCGGGCCGAGCGCCCACGCGGACTCGTACTCGTAGGACTCCATCTTGACGTTCATCTCCTCGCCCTTGTGCATGGTCTGGACTTCGACCATCTTCTTGCAGGCGACCGGACAGGAGTGACAGGTGGGTTCGTCGACGAGGATGTTCTCGCGGACGTTCTCACCGGAGACCTTCTCCGAGTCGATGTTCGGCTCGTCCGGCGCGTCTTCGGCCTCCGAGTGCGTCGAAGTGTACACGCCGTTCTTGACCGGGAGGCCGTCCATCTCCTCGGTGATGTTCATCAGGACGTTCGTCCCGTACATCGAGAGGCCGCCCTCGTTGGGCGCAGTGACGTCCGACTCCTGGATGACCTGCATCGCCTGGCGGTGCCCCTCCTGGAAGGTCTCCTGATCGGCGGGCTTGGGCATCTTCGTGCCGGACTTGACGACGACGGCTTTCAGGTTCTTGTTGCCCATCACACAGCCCGTGCCGCCGCGACCCGAGGCGCGGTCGTCCTCGTTCATGATGCAGGCGTACTTCACCTCGTTTTCGCCGCCAGGCCCGATCGCCATTATCGAGAGGTTCTTGCCGTAGGCCCCCTCGACTTCCTCTTCCAGGGTGTCGCGCGTCTCGTGAACGCCCTTGCCCCAGAGGTGCGAGGCGTCCCGGAGCTCGACTTCGCCGTCCTCGACGAAGGCGTACACCGGGTCGTCAGCGCGCCCCTCGAACAGCAGCGCGTCGAACCCCGACCACTTGAGGCGAGCGCCGGACCAGCCGCCGTGGTGGGAGTCCGTTACGGTGCCCGTCAACGGTGATTTGGTGCAGATGGCGATGCGGCCGCTCATCGTCACCTGGGTCCCGGTGAGCGGCCCGTTCGTGAACGAGAGCAGGTTCTCCTCGCTGAGGGGGTCGACGTCCGGCCCCTGATCGAACACGTACTTGACACCGAGGCCCCGCGCCCCGATGTATTTCTTCGCGTCCTCGTCGGGGACGCTCTCGTACTGGACGTCTTCGTCCGAGAGGTCGATGCGTGCGACGTGATCTTGGAATCCACCGAGTTCTGTCATTGCTAGTCTCACCCATTACATACGGGCCAGAGCGTGTTAGTGGTTGCCACCCTTGTGAAACTGTATTCGGTTAAATTATTGGCAGTATTTCGGTTTTCACTTATTATTGTAAATCTAAATTAGTTACTTCGATACCTGTGTGTTCTGGCGCACGACGAGTGCGACAATTCCTACCTACGTGGGCAATAGCTCACGGAACCACGTCGTTGTGAGTGAGCAGCGATCGGTCTCGGTCAGCGGGCGTCTCGTACGTGATCACTTCCAGGAGGTTCCCGCTCGGGTCGAGGAAGTAGAACCCCTCGAAGTCGCTCCAGTCGTAGGGCCCCTGGTTGGGGAACTGCCCGTCGAGGCGGTCCATCAGGCGCTCGTACTCGTCGCGGTCGGCCTCGAAGGCGAGGTGTGCCTTGTCGAGGGGGTGGTCGATTCCCCGCTCGTCCCACCCGGCGGCCGATCCCGTTTCCGCGAGCGTCACCGTCGTGTCGCCGACCGTGAACATCGCGTGCTCGCCGCCGAAGTCGTCCGGTCCGCGAACGAGCGAGAGCTCGAGCACGTCGCGATAGAACTGGAGACACGCCGCCAGGTCGTCCACGTCGACGTTGACGTGGTCGACGCCCCGCACGTCACTCACCCCCAGCGGCGACGAGGCGGTCCCGAAGCCAGTCGGCCGCCCGCGGCCGATAGTCGTGAGCTTTGTTTTTACAGACGTGGTCGCCGTCCTCGTAGTACAGCAGTTCGCCGTTCGGAGCCTCGTGGGCGATGCGTTCGGTCTGGGCCGGTGGAATGACGTGGTCGTTCGCGCCAGCGATCAACAGCGCAGGCGCCTGGAGGTCCTCGATGCGGTCTCTGAGGTGCATCCGCTCGGTGATCCGGTCGACGTCGACCAGTGAGTCAGTCTTGCAGGCGTGCTCGAACCCCTCGATCAGCGACTCCGACTGATGACTGGTCACCGGCCCGACCGTGAACGGTCCGGAGAGGCCGACGCAGGCGTCGAATCGGTCGTCCGTCGCAGCGACCTGTGGCGCGTAGAACCCGCCCAGCGACACGCCGTAGATCCCGAGGCGGGTGGCGTCGAGTCCCGACACCTGCTCCGACTGCACTCGGTCGACGATCGCCGAGACGAACCGGGGATACGCCGGCGTCATGCGCTGGTGGTACCAGACTTCGCCCTGGCCCGCGCCGTCGACGGTGAGGGTCGCGACGCCACGGCGGTGGAAGTCAGACGCGCGGGTGTGTTGTTCTTCTTTGGTCGAGTCGAGCCCCGACAACAGGACGACCAGCGGCGACTCGTCGAGACCGTTGGGGTTCCGGTCGGGCACCCTGAGGTTGCCCGGGATCACGTAGTCGCCGTCGGGCGCTGGCGCCTCGATCCGTTCGATTGGCGGGTCGAAGTACGCCCCGGCCTGTCTGAACAGGGCGACGGCCCGTCTGTGCGCTCGTTCGCGTTCGTCCTCGTCGAAGAACCAAGCGAACGACCCGAAGTGGTAGTACATCGCCGCGCGCAGCAGGTGCTCGCTCGCCGTGATCTCGTTTCCGTGTTCGAGTGCATCCCGGCCGCGGTCGGCGTGTTCCTCGCCGACAGCGCTGAACGCGCGACACCAGTCCGGCCACGCGTCGATGTCCTGTTTGAGACGGTCGATGCCGCTGCTGTCGAGGCCCTTCGCCCGAAAGCGAGACCCCCATCGGTCGAACCGGTCGGCGACGTACGCCGAACCGCGGGTTGAGTCGTGTGAGTGAGTCATGAGTGTGTCACCATCGGAGCGATCGCTGGAGAAGTGTAGTGAGCGCGAAGAGCACGCTGCCACAGGCGAAGAGGACGGCGATCGCGCCGAAGGAAAGCGCCGGCTGGAAGGTGCGCGTCTGCTGGAGTACGAGCAGGCCGAGGCCGTCCGCGGCCACGAACCACTCGGCGACGATCGCCCCGGAGAGCCCGGTGACGATCGAGAGCTTACAGCCGGCCAGGAGCGTCGGCGCCGCGTACCGGAGCCGGACCAGCGCCGTTCGATGCGGGGGCGCTGCAACCAGGCGAAAGAGGTCCCGCTGGGTCTCGGGAAGCTGGCGGAGGCCGGTGGCCGTGCCGATGGCTATCGGGAAGAAGACGGCCGCAGCGACGAGGAGCGCGCCAGCGGCGAAGGAGACGCCGAACCACACCAGCAACACCGGCGCGAACGCGATCACCGGCATCACGCGGAAGCCGACGAGATACGTGTAGACGCCCGTCCGGAGTCGCGGGAACAGCGCTGCGACCGTGCCGACGGTGATGCCGACGGTCGCACCGAGCGCCCAGCCGGCTGCGAGTTTCTCCAGCGTCGCCACCGTCGCCGCGACGAACAGCGCCGGCGAGCCGAGGAGGACGTCGCCGACCGTCTGCGGCCCGGCCAGGAACAGACGCGCGTGGGGGACGGCCGTGGCTGCGGCCTCCCAGCCGACGGTGAGGGCGACCAGCGCGATCCCCATCACGACGCCAGTCGTCACCGCGCCGCCGCTGGACGCCGACTCGGGCGTCCAGAGTTGGTCGGTCGCGAACGCGTCACCGCCGGTGTCCCAGGAAACGGCGCGTTCCAGCGCGATGACGGCCACGAAGACCGCCAGACCGATCGCGATCAGGACGAGCATGTACCCGAACAGCAGCGCGGTGTCCAGTCGGTCGACAGCCGATACCATCCCGTGTCCGACGCCCTTCGAGGCGGCGAGGAACTCGGCGATGACGACGCCCTCGACGGCGAGCGGCGTGGCGATCTTCACTCCGGCGACCGCGCTGGGGAGCGCGTTCGGAAGGTGGACGTGAGCGAGCCGCTGCCAGCGAGTGGCACCGACCGACAGGAGTAGCGCCACCTGTTCCTCGGGGACGGACTGGAGCCCGTCGAGCGTGGCGACGACGACCGGGAAAAACGAGAGGATCGCAGCCAGGAGGATTCGCATCTCCAGGGTCGGCCCGAGGACGACGATGAACACCGGTGCGAACACCACGAGCGGGACGATCCGGACGGCGATCAGGAGGGGATAGAGGAACAGCCTGAGTCGGCGCGAGGCGGCCATACAGAACCCCAGTACCATCCCCACGGTGACGCCAGTCAGCCATCCCAGCACGATCTCGCCGCCGGTGTAAACCGCGTCGCGCAGCACGAGATCGGCGTGAGCGCTCACGGCAGCGGCGACGTCGAACGGCGCAGGTACCAGCACGGCCGGCAGTCCCGTCAGCCACACGACCGCCTGCCACCCGACGAGGAGAGCCAGCACCGCACCGGCCCCTTCGGCGCCGACGCGGACCCAGTCCGGCACTGCCACCGACGCCGGCCAGCCCACCTCGATCCGGTGGCGGGTGCGTTCGAGCATCTAGATCTGTGTCCGGTAGTCGACGTTGACACGGTCGGCGAAGTCGCCGATGGCCGGGGCCGACGTGTCGAGTGCGTCGTTCGACCAGGCGGCGTCGACGTCCATGTCGTCGGGAAGGATGCCGGCGGACGCGAGCGACCCGTGGACGCGCCGCCAGGTCTCGCCGGACTGCCAGCCCCAGCAGTGCTCGCGGACTGCGTCGGTCGCGATGAGGTGTTTCGCCGTGAACTTGATCTTCGTCACGCCGAGGTCGCGACTGCTCCGGAGGCTGGGCTGGGCGGCGATCATCGCGTCCTCGGCTGCCTGCGGATCGTTCGCCGCCGCTGCCCAGCCCCGCGCAGTCGCTCGCAGGAACCCACGGACGGCCTCCTGGTTGTCGGCGACGTACGACGGGCGTGCGAATACCGCGCGGCCGACCGTCGGGACGTAGTCCCCGACCAACAGCAACGACGCGTCGTACCCTTCCGTTTCGAGCGCCAACGCGTTCGAGAAGATGCCCGTCGCGACGTCCACGTTGCCGGCGAGCAGGTTCGACGTCTGTTGCTCGACCCCGACCGAGACGAGATCGACAGACTCGCTGATGTCCGCGGTCGCCAGCAGCGACTCCAGGTAGGTCTTGGTTTTCGCGGACCCGGAGACGACGGCGATGCGCGCCCCTTCGAGCTGACTGACGTCGGACAACGACCCGCCGAACGCCTCCTCGACGGTGAAGAGCGCGGCGTTCGAGGATTGCTGGGCGGCAGCGTACGACCGCACCGGCAGCTCCTTCGCACGCGCCTGCAACACCGCCACGCCGCTGCCGAGTCCGATCGCCGCGTTGCCCAGCCCCACCTGTTTGGTGGCGAAGCTCCCGCCCTGCCCGGGAACGAGATCCACGTCGAGTCCCTGGTCGGCGTAGAAGCCGCGGTCCTGAGCGACGAAGTACCCGGCCTGGGTCGGATTCGGCTTCCAGTTCAGGACGGCGCGAACACCCGTGGACGTGGACGTGTTCGACCCTGATCGCCCCAGCATCCCGTTACAGCCGGCGAGCCCTGCCGCGAGCGCCGTTCCACCGACGCGTAATGCCCGACGACGACTGGCGTCACGCACCCCGTGCATGAGATGTCCACACACGGGCTACACCCTTTTGAACATTTTCCGCTTTCCTTTTTATAAGCCGGCGTTTGGAACGCGGGGGCTGGAATAGCGTTTGCTTACAGGCGCGAACGATCGGCCACCGTTATCATGAGTATCGTTGACGTTCCACACTGGTGAAGCTATTCGTGTCTCACAGCGCACTCGACGCCCACCACGACGACCCGGACGGCCGCACCGTGATGCGCGCCCGCTTCGAAGAGAACGGCAGCCCACGGTACGTCCTGTATACGATCAAGAAGTTCGGCCTCGACCACGACGCCGGGTTCCACCTCGACGTCGAACTCGTCGCCGACGACATCGAAGACGACCTGGAAACGGTCGAGGCCAAGCTCCAGCACGGGGACGCCGACCTCATCGACATCGACTACGTCTCGACCGCCCGCGAACGGGCCGACGGCGCCCCAATCGTCGGCATCTACCCCTACGGACGAACGGTCGGCGGACTCGTCGTCCCTGCAGACTCCCCGATCGAGGGAATCGACGATCTGGCTGGCCACCGCGTCGGCGTCGTGCGCCGACTCGACAAGAACTGGATTCTCACGCGGGCGGCCTGTCGGGAGTTCCACGACTACGACCCGGACGAGGAGGCCGAAGTCGTCGAGGCCGGTTCGAAGTCGGGACTGACCGCGATGCTCGAACGGGGCGAGGTCGACGCGGCGCTACAGTTCTGGCAACTCATCCCAGCCATCGTCGACGGCGGCGCGTATCGCGAGGTCCTGCCGATGTCGGATCTGGTCCAGCGGCTCTCGGCCACCGACGAGAAGATCCCGGTCTCGACGTTCCTCACGACCGAGTCGTACCTCGAGGCCCATCCCGACGCCGTCAGGGGGTTCCGCGAGGCGTACCGCGCGGCCGTCGACCGGCTCCGGCGCGACGACGACCTCTGGCGCGAACTCGGGGCGGAGATGATGGACGGCGCAGACGACGCCATAGTCACCGCCGTCCGCGACGGCTGGCGAGAGATGGTCGTCCGGGACTGGAACGACGAGACCGTCCGGGGAATGCACCGGCTGTTCGAACATCTGCACGACGTTGCGGGCACCGACGTCCTCGGCGTCGACCGCATCCCGGAGGGCACCTTCCGGCTGGAGGTGTGAGGGTGACCCGGACGATCGACTTCCAGCTCAACTGGGAGCCAAACGGGTTCCAGGCGCCGTACTTCCTCGCCCGCGAGCAGGGGTTCTACGCGGAGGAGGGCCTGGACGTGCGGTTCGTCGAGGGCCACGGTTCGCCGTTCGCCGCCGAACAGGCTGGACAGGGTCGTCGCGAGTTCGCACTCGCGGGCGGCAGCGCCGTCCTCTCGGTCCGGAGTCAGGGCGTCGACCCGCTCGCCGTCGCGGCCGTCACCCAACAGACGCCGGCAGCCATCTACACGCTGCGTGACGTGTTCGGGGAGCGACTCACCGACCCCCAGCAACTCGCCGGCCGCACCGTCGCTCCCTCCGCGACCAAAACCCGCATTCTCACCGCTCAGTTGCTCGAATCTACCGGCATCCGCGAGGAGGTCGAACTCCTGCCCGTCGACGAACACACTCATCACCGCGTGCAGCACAAACTGCTCGACGGCGAGGTGGACGCCGCCGTCGGCGTCGTCACCAACGGCCTCGAACTCGAACGCGAGTACGACCGCCCTGCCGACGAGCTACCGATCGGCGAGTATCTGGACGTTTATGGGATGACGCTCGTGACCAGTCCCGAGTTCGCCCGGGAGAACGACGATACCGTGCGCTCGTTCCTTCGGGCGACGGCCCGTGGGTGGGCGGCCGCGACCAAAGACCCGACTGGGGCTATCGACGCGCTGGTCGCTCGCAACGCCACGCTCGAACGCACTCGCGAGATCGAGCAGGCGAAGTTCGAGACCGCGGCCGCCGACCTGCAGTTCACGCCACACGTCCGCAAAATGGGCTGGGGCCACCACGACGCCGATCGCTGGCGGTCGCTCGCCGGGACCCTCGCTGACACCGACCTCCTCGACGGGCCGGTCGATCCCGACGCCGCGTGGACGAACGAGTTTCTCGACGACGCGCCGCCGATCACCGACTACGCCGGGCGGATCGGTCGCCGCTGAGGCCGGCCCGTCCGGGCGCCCGTCGGCTGGTCACTCCGTAAGGAGGTCGACCTGCGCAAGCACGCCCCGCAGCCGTTCCCAGTCTTCGGCCTGGTGCCAGCCCCAGCCGTGGGCCGCGACCGCGTCGCTCGTCCATCCCGTCTCGATGGCGTCCTCGAAGGTTTGGCGCGCCCGCGCGGCGGACTCGTCGCCGTCAACGGCGCTGGCAGCGACCGCCGGGTCGGCGCGAGCCCGGGCGACGCCGACCATCGTTCCGGCGAGGAAGTCCGCGAGCACGGATCGGGCCGCAGCGAGCGCTTCCTCACGCGCGACGACGGCGGGACCGTAGATGGGAAAGCGGTCGCCGAGGCGAATCGTGTCGACAGTCGCGTCCCCCGTTCGGACCCGAGCCGGATCCGAGAGCGAGCCGGTGACCGCGTCGACCGTGTCCGCCAGCAGTGCGGTCCGTTCCTCGCCCTGGAGATCGATCACGGTCACGTCGTCGGCGACGCCCGCCTGACGCAGGTAGAATCGCCCCAGAAGGCCGATCTCGGAATCGACGGGCATGCCGAGGCGACGACCGCGGAGTTGGGCGACGCGCTCGAACGGTTCTCCGAACGCCGCCCGCGTGGTGTAGAGAACAGCGAGCGCTCGCTGGTAAAGGAGCGCCAGCGGGACGACTGGCTGCTCGTCCGCGACGGCCCTGAGAAGCGTGGTCGAGCCCACGATGCCGAGCAGCGAGTCGCCCGCGACGACGTCTCGAAGCGCCGCACCGGAACCGGTCCGCGGCGCGAACGTGACCGACAGGTTCCGCTCGCTGTACGCACCAGCCTCGCGTGCCGCGTACAGGGGCGCCTGGAGCCCGTTCGGTTGCCAGTTCAGACTCACCGTGATCGACCGGGTCTGGTGCGGCCCATCAACCTCGTCGGCGTCGTGATCGGGCGCAGACTCGTCGGCAGTGAACTCGGTGGCGCGGTCGAGGAGTGCTCGCGCGTGGGTCGCGTACACCTGCGCGAGAATCGTTTTTGTGTCCGCGTCGACGCGCCAGGCCGACGGCGGCCGCCCCTGCCCGTCTGTCTCGGCCGTCGTCTCGGTCACGAGTCCGGCCTCGACGAGCGACGAGAGCGCCGCCTTCGCCGCCGACCGGCCCAGTTCCGTCCCGATCCGGACGGCGAGGAGCGTCGCGGGCTCCTGGCCGAACTCGTCGGCCGCCTCGCGGCGGAGCAGATACGCGAGGACGCGCGCTTCCCGGTCTCCCAGACCGACGCCAAGACGTCTCACGAGGTCGCGATCGGCCGCCGTGAGTACCGGATACCGCTCGATTCGCACAGTCGAGATCCCCGTGTCGAAACGGACTCGCTGTCCGTCGTACTTAACGTGCGACGCCCCAGATCACCACGCGTCGGCCGACCTGTCCGGACTGCTGCCTCGTGTAGACAGTCGTCGACTGAACGCTTAACCGTTGTCCGTGGCCCAACGAGACCCGGCAACCAGTCACGACCGACTGGCGACCGGGTTCAGCCGCTGATCGGAAGTCCCCCGAACACGACGAGCGCGACGAGCCAGTAGACCACGTAGAGGCCTCCGAGGAGATAGCCGTGCCATCGTTTCAGGCGCCCCTCGAAGAGGAAGTACGCGGCGAGTGCAGTCCCGACGATCACTGCAGGCAGGTGGAACGTCAGTACCGACCGAGAAATCGCGAGGTCACTCAGCAGCATGATGACGCCGACGTTGCCGGTCACCGAGAACAGGACACTCCCGATGACGTTCCCCACGCCGATTTCGGGGACGCCCCGTCGAACTGGTTCGATCGTGAGCATGATATCTTCGAACGTGAGGATCGCAGTCAGAACGGTTGCTCCGAAGACTGTCTCCTCGATGCCGAAGCCCTCGACGGCGGCTTCCGACCCTGCCTCCAGCAGTATCGACCCGAAGACGATTCCCCCCAGTGCGAGCACGCAGAGGCCGAGCCAAATCCACCCGGTACCTGAATACCCGCCGACGAGGCGATCTTCGGGGATCTCGGCGACGCTCGGTGGCAGCGTCACGCCACCGTCGACCTGAACCTCCTCGCCGAGTTCGGTATTTCGGAACACAGGCGTCTCACGCTGATACTCCCTGGCGATGAGGTATACGAATATAACGAGAAAGGCTCCGAGGAGCAAGAGACCGTGGACGAAGGTTAGCGTCCCTGCGAGGACAAACGGCACCAACATGACCGGCGCCAGTGCGAACAGCAACACGTAATCCGGCGGGAGATCGACCGGGAAGGGTCGGATGATCGCAGCGAGTGCGAGAGTGATGCCGATGATCGCCAGGCCCGTTCCCAGTGCCGTCCCGAGAGCGACGCCCTCGAGATCGCCCGCCGAGAGGACGAGCGCGAGAATCGTATCATCGAACTCGAACCCAGTGAAAACGATCGCGAGCGCGAACAGCGACATCCGCAACCCGAGCGCCGCCCTCGTTAGATAGCTGATCAGTTTCTCGACACAGGCAGTCAACAGGAGTGCCCCGACGGCGAGGACGAGCACCGTCCCCAGCAGTCCCTGGTCGTCGACGAAGCCCTCGATCACTCCTTCCAGACCACCCTCACCTTCTTTGGCATCCTCTCCAGTTCCCTGGGCGGTTGCCGGAGTGACCACCAGGGCGACCGCCAGCAGTACGACGAGCGGCACGGTCAGGAACCTGGGTGCGGCCATACCGCTCTCTTTCCACGCTCACCCATTTGGTCCCTCGTTGTTGTGGAGGCAAATTCGTTGGAATCTTATACACGCGACCAACCGAGCGTGCCGGTGCTGTCGACAGAACAGCACGAATCACGACTCGCCGGGCGCCTGCTCGCCGTCGTCGCTCGACCGGTCGCCGTCGGCGGTGGCCTGGAGGATGAAGGTCCGTTCGGGCGGCGGTGCGGCGCGCAACGTGACGGTCCGGACCAGTTGGTAGTACTTGCGATTGCCCCGGTGATACGGCTCGACGAGGCCGGCGTCTTCGAGGGTCCGGAGGTGATGGACGGCGGTTTTGCCGTCCATCCCCACTTCCTCTGCGAGTTCCGTGACGTACTTGGGTTCGTGCGAGAGCGCCCGGAGGATTTTCAGTCGCGATTTGCTCCCCAGTACGTCGAGCAGGGACATACGCAGACTACGGGCGGGACCCGGAAAAGCACACGTCAGAGCCCGAGACAGGCTGGTGTGGATGCGGCCGGCACGTGTGGGGAACCGGCACGTATCGAGAAACGGTCCCGGAATGAACGGTTACTGTGTCTGCGCCCGTAGCTGTGGCCATGAGCGATCGCGTCGAGTTTCCGGACGACCGCGACACCAGTCAGAAGACGGTGACTGACGGTTTCTTCGAGCGCGAAGTGCACCTCTCCCGGGCTGAGACGGCGACGTTTCTGCGGAACCTGGCCGACCAGATCCAGAGCGAACGCCGGCTCACGATTTCGACGGCCGACTGGGAGATCCCCTTCGAGTTCACGGAACCGATCGAGGTCGAGGTCGAGTTCACCGGCGGCCGCAAGGACGAACTCGAGATCGAGATCGAGTTCACCGAGCCGCGCGGCGGCAGCGAGCTCGACGTGAGCTAGCCGGTCACTGGATCGCGTCGGCTCCCTCCGAGAGCACCGTCCGGACGGTCGCGACGGTTCGATGGAACGGCGCCGATTCGAGCACCGTCTCGTCTCGCGGCCGCGGCAACTCGACGTCGACCGCCCGGACGATTCGCCCGGGCGGCCCGCACATGACGAAACACCGGTCGGCCAACAGCACGGCCTCCGGGACGCTGTGCGTGACGAACACGATGGTTCTGTCCTCGCGCTGCCAGACGCGACGGACCGCGATGCCCATCTCCTCGCGGGTGAGTTCGTCGAGTTCGCCGAACGGCTCGTCCATCAAGAGGACGTCGGCACCGAGGTGGAGCGCCCGGGCGATCGACACGCGCTGGTTCATCCCACCGGAGAGGGCCGCGGGACGCGCGTCTTCGTAGCCCGCGAGTCCCATCGTCGCGAGCAGGTCCCGGGCCGCCTCGGGCGCCGGGTCCTTGCCAGCCAGCCGCCGCAGGAACGTGACGTTCCCCAGGGCGGATTTCCAGGGCAACAGCGTGTGGTTCTGAAAGACGAACCCGAGATCACCGGCGGTCTGGGCCGCCGCTGGCGGTCGGCCGTCGACCCGCACGTCGCCGGCCGTCGGCGACTGGAGGCCGCCGATCGCTCGCAGGAGCGTCGTTTTCCCACAGCCCGACGGCCCGAGGATCGTCACGAACTCGCCGTCCCGGACCCGCAGGTCGACGCCGTCGAGGGCACGCGTCTCGCCGAACGAAACGGTCAGGTCGTCAGTTCGAATCATGGCTCTGTGAACGACTGCCCGGGAAACCCCGGGCGCCGTCAGCCAGCGGTCGTCACGCGGTTCGCCGTTAGGTTCCCCCGAGATTGAGGTCGCCGCGCATCGCGACCGGGTGGTACTGACAGTAGTACTGATACATGTTCTCTGAGGCGACGAACTTCACGGTCTGCCACGAGCCGGCCTGCTGGATGGTGTCCGAGCGAACCAGCGATTCGTCGTCCTCGGTCTCGATGAACCAGTTGTGCGGTGCGCCGTCGGCGTTCACCCACACGATCTCGTAGGTCTCCCCGGGCTCGACGGGGAGTTCCGGGTTCTCCTGGCCCTGAATCTCCTGTGGGGCCTGTGCGACCCACGCCGGGACGGAGCCGACGAACCTGAACGTCTTCGCAGGGTCCGGTGACGCGCCGGCGAGGTCGCCGGTGGCGTTGCCGGTCACGTTTCCAGTCGCGTTCCCGGTCTGGTTCTCCGAGGCGTTCTGGACGCCGGAGATGTCCGTGAATCGGGCCGTCGGATTGGCGATGTTCTCGCCGGTGGCGTTCCCGGTCCGGTTCTCGGGCAGGACCGACTCGTTCACCGCGGGGGTGCCCGGCCGCTCCGTGACGTTCACGGGCGGTCGCGGCGTCGGCGTCGCCGTCGTGTTGTTGACGTCGCCGCGCGGACCGGTCGCGTTCACGGCGGTGACGTTGCCGGTCTGGGTCCCGGCCGCCCCCTGGACTGCGACGGGTCCGACTTCGTGGCTGTGCTGTTCGCAGTAGTAAGCGGTGAGACTCGGCCTCGCGGTGAACGTGACTCCCTGTGCACCGCCGGGGTCGACGACGTTCGTTCGGAACATCGCGATCCCGCCCGGGTACGCGTCCGTCATGACGAGGTTGTGGGCCTGGTCCGACTCGTTTTCGACCACGACCCCGTAGCGCTGGCCAGCCGACAGCTCCAGCCGGGGGCTGGCCTCCTCTGCGATTGCCTCGGGTTCGTTCCCGACGAACCCGTCGTTGGTCATCCGGAGTCGATAGATCTCCGCGAGGTTCTCCTGTCCGCCGGCCTGCCAGGCGGCCCCGACGCCGAGAACGCCGACTCCTGCCGCCGCGAGAAACGATCGCCGTGTTTGTTGTGACGTCATTGTTGATAGTGGTGAAATATTGTGCGTCGACTCACTGCTGGCCCTGCTGTCCCTGCTGTTGACTCTGCTGGCCCTCCAGCGCGAAGACGGCGACCGTGCTGCCACGCCGGCCGTGTCGGAGCCAGCCGCTTCCGCCGACCTGCACGGCGACGTACTGCTTGCCCGTCCCGGGGTCGTACCAGCTACTGGGCGAGGAACTGATCGGTGCGCCGAGGTTCGGCGACTCCCAGAGGCGATCGCCGGTTTCGCTGTCGTAGGCGACGAACTTGCCTTTCTGCGTGCCGAGGAAGGTCAGCCCGCCGGCCGTCGACAGGGAGCCGCCCCACAGGTAGTTCTGGTCGTCGATCCACTCGCGCCAGACTCGCTCGCCAGAGACCGGGTCGACCGCGACGACGGCGCTCGTGTGGCCGTTCCAGCCCTCCGGGTTGGAGACGTGCGGCCAGTCGTTGAGCGCCCCGCCCCAGTAGGTTTCGCCCGGCGTGTACTCCTCGTGGAGCCACATGAGTTCGTGGGGCGTGTTCTGCTGTTTCATGTACACGAGACCGGTCTCCTGACTGTAGGAGGGCGGCTGCCAGTCGTTGCCGCCCTGCGCCCCCGGCACGTAGGAGATCCGCCGCTCTTCGTCGATATGGGGGATCATCTCCCACATGTTGATGTGCTGGACAGTCTCCTCGCTCCGGCGGAGGAGCTTCCCGTTCTCGGCGTCGTTGGTGTACACCCAGCCGGTCTTCCCGGCGCTCACGACGATGTTCCGGCTCTCCCCGTGGAGTTCCTGGTCGCGGATGAGGACCTTCGGCGACGAGGAATCGTAGTCCCAGACGTCGTGGGCGCTCTCCTGGAAGTTCCACTGGAGATCGCCGTTGGTCGCATCGAGCGCCAGCGTCCCGCAGCTATACGGGTTCGGCCCAGGGCGGACGGCTCCGTTGAAGTCCGGGCCGGGGTTGCCCATCGGGCAGTACATCGTGCCGGATTCCTGGTCGAGCGTCGGCGTCATCCAGGTCGTCGCACAGCCCTGCTCGTAGCTCGTCTCGACCCAGCGCTCCGGATCGGTCGTGTAGGTGCGCCAGAGGATGTCGCCGTTTTCGGGATCGAGCGCGGCGACGAACCCGCGGACGCCGTACTCGCCGCCCGCGCTCCCGGTCAGCACCTGATCGTTCCAGACGATCGGAGCCCACGTGGCGGAGTATCCCTTCCGGTAGTCGGCGGTGCTGGTGTACCACTGTGGTTCGCCGGAGAACCGGTCGAGCGCGACCATGCCCGAGTCGAGCGTGGTCATGTACACCTTGTCGCCGTAGACGGCGAAGCCGCGGTTGTTCGAGTCACAGCAAAGCAGGAGCTTCGTGTTCGCGCCCTGGTTGCCGTGGACTTCCTGCGGATTGGAGTAGGTGTAACTCCAGAGAACGTCCCCGTTCCGGGCGTTGATGGCTTTCCCGTGGTTCGGCCCGTTCGTCTGGTACATGATCGGGGGGTCCCCGGGAACGACGATCGGCGTCCCCTCCATGCTGTTGGAGACGCCCGTCTCGATCAGGTACTCCAGTTCCAGATCGCTGACGTTGTCCGTCGTGATGGCGTCGGCGGTGGTGAAGCGCTGCTGTTCGTAGCCGCCGCCGTACATCAGCCAGGCCTCGGGGTTCTGAGCCGACTGGTTCAGCATCTGCTGGGTGATGTCCTGCTCTGGAATCTGCTGAATGTCGTGCTGGTGGACGACGTCCTCGTCGGGCGTGTTCCGCAGCGTGTAGCCGTCGTCGATCTCGACGAGTTCGATCGCCTGGGCCGCCTTGACCGCCTCGTCGTTGTCGAGTGCACTCATCGCTTAGTCACCCCCCGCGCGCGGCGCACGTACGTCGTCGGTAATTCGGTACAGGTCGTTCGTCAGGTCCTCTTGTCCCATGATCATGCTGGCCGTCCCTGCCGTCAGTGCGGCCGTGAATTGACTGTCCGTCAGGTCAGCAGCGCCAGCGACGTCACGGGCTGCCAGCGACACGAGGTTCGCGCCACCGAGCATGGATTTCACGTCCCACATCCCGCGCTCGATCAGGTCGTCCGTGAGCAGGTACTCCATCTGCCAGAGACGCGTGTCGAGGTCTTCGATCCACAGCGCGACCCCGCCCATGGCTCGCTGGTGGAGCGGTGCGACGTGTTCGAGGTCGAATTCGACGCCGTCGGGAATCTCCTTGGTCGGCATCCACCGCGCGAGTTGGCCTCTGTTGGTCGCGACGTTGGAGATGAGTGCCGTCATCTCCGCCTCGTCGAAGCCGGCGTCGGTGAGCGCCGCCGCGAGCGGTTCCGCGGTGACGAGTTCACGCGCCGTCGATTCGATGTGGTCCGTCGTGAACGCTGGTAGGTTCGCCTCGGCTGCGGCGAAAAAATCCGCCTCCGCGAGGTGGTCATACACGCGCCACACGGGTGTGGCGACCTCCTGATAGACAGTGCTGTCCGCTGCCGGGACGCCCATCGCTGTAAGCGCCGGTACTCGGTCGATCTGTGCCCCGATGTTCGCGAGTTCTGCTTCGATGAGTGCCGCGTCGAGGTCGGCCGAGAGGTCGGCCCGGATGGCCTGTCCCATCGCCGCGAGTTCTGCGGCGCCGTCGCTCTCGACCGCGTTCCTGAGCTCGCTCATCGTGAGCTCAGAGCCCGCTGCGGCCGCGCCCGCAATCCCCAGTACCTTCAGGAACTGCCGGCGTTCTTCGTGGTCGATTTGTGGTGTCTCGTACGTCATTGTCGGGTGTGCCCTGCCCGTGTTACGTGATAGCGTGACACAGGCCGCACTCCCGTTCCATAGCAATCCGCTTAAGAATTCGTGGTTCCGTTTTCGATTCTGCACCGAGTCCCAACCGATCGGCTGCCATCAGAGAATCGAGTGACAGCGATCGGGTATCCCGCGCGCAAGTCACACGGGCGGTGCGTGGGAGTAGCTGGCCCCGGCGACCAGTTACGCGACGATGGTTTCCACGTCGGCCCCTAAAAAGGATGCCCAGAAAAGGTTAAGTTACGTCTCGCTCCCCCAGACGAATCGTTATTGGTCCGGACGTGGAACGAGGAGTGATGGACCCGGTGCTCGAACGGGTGAGAGCTGCCAGCGCGCGGCTCACGCAGCCGGCATACACCGGCACGAATCGGTGTCTCCCGTGTACAGTCCTCAACGTCGTGATCGCGGTTGCCATCAGTAGCGTCCTCGCGGCGAGACGCTCCGTGGCGACCGGCGTGACCGCCCTGTCCTTCTGTTCGGCGATCATCTACCTTCGCGGGTATCTCGTGCCGGGGACGCCGACGATCACGCGCGAATACGCACCACCGTGGTTCCTCCGACTGTTCGGCAAACAGCCCTCACGCCCGCCGTCGATCGACGTCGACGCGGTCGCAGCGGAGCGAGCCGGCGATGCGCAGTCTCCCGCAGTCTCCGACGCGTTCCGTGCCGCCTGGCGGGAGCGTATCGCGGAGCTGCGAGGTGACGACCCCGATCCGCGGCAGGTCGCGGAGACCCTGGGAGTCGACGCGAGCGATCTCTCGGCCGTCCCGGGGAGCGTCGCGTACGTCCTGGACGACGATCTGCTGCAGTGGGAATCCGAGCTCGCGCTCGTCGCGGACGTCGCCGCCGCCGACCTGCTTGACGCCCGATCTGACCGCTGGGCGCACCTGTCGCCCGGCGAGCGCCGGCGCGTCCTCTCGACGCTGCGGAGCGCGTTCGAGGACTGTCCGCGATGTGGCGGCCCGCTCGACCGGACGACGGCTCGGCTGGACTCCTGCTGTACCGACCCGACGACGGTCGTCTCCGTCACGTGTCCGGACTGCGGCGCGTGCGTACTGCATCGTCCCCAGGACGACTCGGGAACTGACGCGGCAGATCGATGACTGTGCTCTTCCCCAGCATTCCACCCACACTGGGTGCGCTCGTGCTCTTTCTGGCCGGCGTCGCGCTGGTCGTCGAGAGCGTCGAGCGGTTCGTCGAATCGGTCGCCGAGAGCGCCCTCTCCCTGGGCTTCTCGGCATTTTTCCTGACGGTCGTGCTCGCCGGAACCGACCTGGAGAACGCGATCCTCGGCCTGGCGGCAGTCTTCGGTCGGCTGCCCGATCTCGCTCTGGGCACCGTCTTCGGGGAGGCGCTGTTCATCCTCGGCGTCGCGCTCGGGATCGCTGGTATACTGAGTCCGTTCGAGACGACCGTTCCCCGGTCCTATCTGCTGTTGACGGTCGGCTCGCCGGCGCTGTTTTTCCTCCTCGCGGCCGATGGGACGGTGAGTCGGCTCGACGGCGGCGTGCTGACGCTCGCGTTCCTCCCCCTGCTCGGGGCTGTGTACGTCCTCGAACGGCACACTGACACCCAGTATCTGTCGGCGGAGGAAGTCGCTGACCGCATCGAAGCCGACGGGAACCAGCACGCGAGCCCGGACGGAGGGCCCAGCGATGCCGACAGTGACGAGCGCGTGGCGTGGTGGACGCTCGCCGTCACGCTACTGGCGGTCGTCGGGATGACGGTCGGGTCGGAACTGGCCGTGATCGGTGCCCGAGACGTACTCGCGACGCTGGGTATCTCGGGCCTGGCCTTCGGCGCGACCGTGATGAGTTTCGTCGCGTCGCTCGAAGAGCTCTTCCTGACCGTCGAACCGGTCCGACAGGGACGGCCTCACCTCGGGATCGGCAACGTCGTCGGGAGCATGCTCTTTTTCGTCACGGCCAACGTCGGCGTCCTGGCACTAGTCCATCCGCTCACGACCGACGGCGCGGTCGTGACCGTCCACTGGCCGTTCTTCCTCGGTTCGCTGGCGCTCGTCGGCGCGATTCTGTTCAGGGGCCGGGTCGGCCGCCCCGAAGGCGCACTGTTGCTCGCAGTTTACGTGGGGTACTGGGCGGCGAACGGGATGGGCCACCTAGTGGGCTGAGCGGGGGAATCACGCGCGAGTCACACCCACGTTCTGCAGGAAACAGTGAGCATACAAGCGTCCGTGGCGTCGTATCTACGTATGGAGCTACGAGATGCCCTCCCCGGCGGTAATCGCGCGGTGAACGTTCTGCTCGCCGTCGTGTTCGCACTGGTCTCGATTCGCTCGCTTCGAAACGGACAGCGACTGCGAGGCGCGCTCGCGGGTGCTGGAGCGGTCGCGTTCGGCGCAGGCGCGACGAAGTCACGAGCGTCCGAGAGCGACGACGGCTCCGAGTACGAGATCGGGGCGGACTCCGCTGGATCAACCGGGACGGAACCTGAGACAGTCACCGAGACCGCGTCCGAGGAGCAAGCGGCGACGCACGGGTTGACCTGTGCGAGCTGTGGCGACCCCATTCGCCCCGGACAGCGACGGGGACCGAACGAGAACGGCGTCATCGTCCACGACGACTGCGCCTGATCGGCCACCGTCGCTCTGTTTTTCACGTTCGTCTGTCGTCAGCGATCGCTCTCGCTTCGATTCCGACCACGACGCAAACTATCGGCAGACGACTCTCACTGTGATCGGACAACGGCCGCGACAGAGGCAGACACAACGTCCAACACGGTGGTTTGGGAACACCGACACAGTTCGAGGCTGCACTCACCAGAGCCTTCGAGAGCGGATTCACTGGAGACGCCATCGACCGACAGCGAGTCGCTCTCAGACCGGCGTCGTGTCCTCCCGTTTTTCGCCGAAGCGTACAGCGGTCGTGGTTGTGGTCTCGGCTGAGACCACGAGCGTCCGGCCGAGTCGCCGGACAGGAACCGACTCGGAACGTCGACGGGACCCACTCCGGGGTCACAGAGCGGCAGTGAGACGTCCTCAGTTCGGGGGCACCACGAGGTCGGCCAACCGCTCACCGGCGGCTGGGTCGACCCGGAAGAACAGTTCCGGTTCGATGAGTTCGACTTCGACGAGCCGGAACGTCCCTGCCCGCTCGATCCCGTCAACGCGTGCGTAGCGGGGGGCGCCGCCGAACCGATCGGTGATTACGTCGACGACGTGCTTGGCCTGCGTTCGGAGCCCGTCGCTCGGCGTCTCGACGTGGACGCTCCCACCGTATTCCTCCTGGACTCTGAAATCGCCTGCCTCGGGACGCTTCACGACGGCGTGGCTGTACTCGCCGCCGAAGAACACGAGCGACCACTCGCCGGCGGTGATGTCGGCAGCGAACTCCTGGACGAGGAGGTCGTTGTCCGCGACGAGCGACTCGACCCACGGCTGCGCGGCGTCGGCGTCGTCGCTGGCGATCCGTCTGGTCTCGAACGCACCGGCGCTCACGGCCGGCTTGACGATGAGTTCCTCCCACCCGCGGTCCTCGAACAGCGCCGCGAGTGACACGTCGCTTCCCCGGTCGACGTAGGCCGTCGGCAGCGTCGGGACGCCGCTGTCGGCCAGGTCGCGGAGGTAGAACTTGTGACTGTTCCACCTGAGGAGGTCGGGACGATTCCACACGTCGCAGGGTGCGGCGGCGAGTTCGTCGACCCACTGCGAGAACGCGGCCGGGCGCTCGTAGTAGTCCCAGATCGACCTGACGACGACGACGTCGTAGTCGCTCCAGTCGACGGCGTCGTCGGACCAGACCACGGGATCGACCGTCGCACCGCGGTTCCGGAGCGCCTCGACGAACGAGGCGTCGTCGTCGACGAGCGAGGGGAGATCGGCACAGGTGGCGAGGGCGATATCGGTCACACCTGCGGTAGCGAGGTGTCGGGAATATGGATTGTGTTTGCGTCGCCGCGAGGACGGGTTCGCGTGGCGGCGCGGTCAGGGGGTTCGGAACACCCGGATCGTATCGCGGGCCGTGGGTTCACAGAGCAACTGTGCGAAGCCGACGTCGGTGAACACGGCTTTCCAGTCCCTGTGATAGAGCGGGAACTCGTCGTCGACGTAACTGACGCCGTCGTTCTCCCGGCCGCGCTTCGGGCTGTTGCCTTCGTTTTCCGCGGTGATGAGCAGATCTGCGGTGATCTCTGCGACCGTCTCGAAGACCCACTCGTCGTCGGGGTGGATGTGTTGGAGCGTCTCGACCGAGTAGACCACGTCGAACGCGTCAGGGTCGACGCCGGTGACGAACTCCTCGAGGGCGGACGTGTGGAACGTCCCGGTCTCGGCCAGTCCGGGATAGTGCTCGGCCATCACGTCGAACGACTCGTCGTTGATGTCGATGCCGGTGAGGTTCTCGTACCCGTTGTCGTACAGGTGGGCGAGGTGTCGGCCGGAGCCACAGCCGAGTTCGAGGATCGCCGCATCGGTGGTGACGTAGTGGTCGAGGACCTGGAGGAGCGTGTCACTCACTTCGTTCGGACCGATCTCGGCGTAGTATTCGGGCGAGTACTTCCCGGAGCGCTCGGCCCAGTCCTCACGGACCTCGTTCGGTTCCATACGGACACCTTGCGACCGAGCCGAAAATAGCTCGTCGATTGGCGAACACGCTCTGGGGACGGCCGGACGACAGCGAGAGACGCGTCGGCGACTCCCCGCAGCGTAATTTGGACGCCCACAGCTCACCTGCGCTACCCGACCGATCACCACCAGCATTGTACCGTGACGACCATATTCTGAATGATAAAGTGGCATAGATATCCCGTCCGAGTCGTCGCAATCGATATCGATATAGACAAAAGAGTGGGAGTACCTACAGCCTACTTGTCCAGAGATCCTGTGAAATTAACGGGCCGACTGGTCGCCACGCGACATAGTATTGTGGTGTCATGGGAATGCTGGACAACAAGCAGACGAACCACAGTGAACTCCCACCATGGCTACTATCCAAGAACCTACTATCGACGCCGTCGAATCGTTTACTGATCTCAGCACCTTCCAGCGGGAGATTCTGCTCTCGATCGCCAAACTCGAAGCAGCAAATACCGACGCGTACGGACTCGCGATCAAGCGGGAACTCGAAAACGTCTACGAAGCGGACGTCAACCACGGTCGACTGTACCCCAATCTCGACGACCTGGTCGCCGCAGAACTCGTCGAAAAACGCGCGCTCGACAAACGCACGAACGAATACACGCTGACCGAGCAGGCCGAGCAGTTCCTCACAGAACAGCGTGACCGTATCGCTGGCGTGCTCGACGACTACCGCGACGCCGACCAGTAGAGGAGTGTCGTTAATCTGCCAGTTTTGCGGGGCGTGTGAGGGCCGGCGGGACGGGTAGTCGCGTCCGTGAGCGCACCCATTCAAACAGTACGAATCAGGCGGCGAGCCCGGCCGTCAGGACGATTCAGCAAGTTTGTTAGGCAGGCTCGCTGTATCTCGGGGCATTGTGACTCGGGCAGGACGAACAATCAGCGACCCGGATAACTACGTCGACGGCGAGTGGACTGCGCCGTCGGCCGACGGACAGGACGTGTCGAACCCAGCGACGGGCGAGCGCTTGGCGACGGTCGACTTCAGCTCGGCGAGCGACGTCGACGCGGCAGTCCAAACCGCTACCGCGGCATTCGATCAGTGGCACCGTCGACCAGTCGAAGACCGCATCCAGCCGCTCTTCAGGCTGAAGCGTCTGTTAGAAGCGCACCTCGACGAACTCGCGACCGTGCTGGTTCGTGAACACGGCAAGACACTCGCTGAAGCGCGCGGCGAGCTCCGCCGCGGCATCGAGAACGTCGAGGTCGCCTGTGGCATGCCGTCGCTGCTGCAGGGCGGACACGTCGAACACGCAGCGCCGGGCATCGACGAGACGGCCGTCCGCAAACCCCTCGGGGTGTTCGCGGCGATTACGCCCTTTAATTTCCCCGGGATGATCCCGCTGTGGTTTCTCCCCTACGCGGTCGCGTCCGGCAACGCGTTCATCCTGAAACCGAGCGAGCAGACACCGCTGACCGCCCAAAAGCTGTTCGAACTCATCGACGAGGCGGGCTTCCCCGACGGCGTCGTCCAACTCCTGCACGGAAGCGTCGACACCGTCGACGCCATCCTCGAACACGACGGGATCGAGGGCGTCTCGTTCGTCGGCTCCACGCCCGTCGCCAGGCACGTCTACGAGACGGCCGCCACGAACGGCAAACGCGTCCAGGCACAGGGCGGCGCGAAAAACCACGTCATCGTCTCGGCGACGGCCGACCTCTCGTACGCAGCCGAGAAGACCGTGGGCTCGGCGCTCGCCTGTTCGGGAGAGCGCTGCCTCGCGAACGACGTCGTCTGCGTCGAAGCGTCCGTCTACGAGGAGTTCCTCGACCTCGTGGTCGCGGAAGCCGACCGACAGGTCGTCGGCAACGGACTCGACGAGGAGACGACCATCGGCCCGCTCATCTCCGCAGCACACGAACAGCGCGTCCGCGAGTACGTCGAAACTGGGATTCAGGACGGCGCAGAGTTAGTCGTCGACGGTCGCGACGCGACCGACGCAGCTGCGGACGGGAACTTCCTCGGCCCCTGCATCTTCCGGGACGTCACGTCGGACATGACTATCGCGACCGAAGAGATATTCGGCCCGGTGCTGGGCGTGATGCCCGTCGAGAGCGTCGAGGCGGGTATCGACGTGTTGAACGAGAGCGACTACGGCAACGCCGCGAGCCTCTTTACGGACCGCGGGTCCGAGGCACGGCTGTTCCGCCGCACCGCCCAAGCCGGAAACCTGGCGGTCAACGCCGGAACGGCCGCTCCGATGGCGTTTTTCCACTTCGGCGGGCAGAAGGACTCGTTTTTCGGCGACCTCCACGCCCAGGCCGACGACGTCGTTCGGTTTTACACCGACGAGACGGTCTACATCGAGCGCTGGCCGGAGACGTAGCGGCGCTTCCGTTGCTCGTCACCGGACACCACGAGCTGCCGAACACCGCCGATCGTTCCCTCACTGGGATTGCAGTCCACTGACGCGGTCCGGCCGTCGGGCGTGAGCATCTCCGAGCGGCTCACGGTATCGCAGAACCGATCGACGCCGAGGGCGCGTCTGTGGTGTCCAGCGCCTCGCCGAAGTGACCGGCGAGACCGGCGTCTTCAGACACCCGATTTCGAGTTAACGAATCGGGTGCCTGGGAACGATGCGGCGCCACTCCGACGGGACTCATACCGTCTCTGGACAGCAGTGAGCCTCCGTGACCGTGTCACCGAATTCGTCAGTTTGCGTGGGCTGTTGCGTCTCCCACTGTCGGCCGTCCTCGTGCGCTCGCTGTGGCAGTCTCGTTACCCGGAGTCGTGCTCTCTCGTTGTGAAGGCGCTAACAGCCCTGTGCGTCAGCCGTTGACATGTATTGTACAAAGTGTACAAACCACTTGTGTGAAATCGGTTGTGCTGCCGGAGGATGGCCAGAGCGTTCCGTCGACAAACACCAATAATGTTGTCAACCACGGAGTTTACAACGCCGTCGGCCGAGATGACATTGTGAGACCAGTACATGACTGCCAATAACGGGATCGACCTAGAGAAGTTCGAGCAACTGACGGCTGCGGCAGAGGAGGATGCATCGAACGCCGAGTTTCGGTTCTTCGCCGAGACGGAGTGGACCGGTGAGACGACGTGTAAAACCACTGTCAGTGACATCGAGAAGGGTGGAACGCTCGTCGACTCACCGGAGTTTACGATGGAAGGCGCGCTGTTCGGGCATCGGGAGGCGCCCAACGCGCTCGAACAACTACTCTCCTCGCTCGGCACCTGTCTGACGATCACCTACGCGGCACACGGTGCGAAAGAGGGCATCGAAATCACGGAGATGCGTTTCGAGTTCGAGGGCAGCGTCGACATGCGCGGCCTCCTCGGACTCGGTGACGACGTCCGCGCAGGCTTCGAGAAGATCGAGTGTACTGCCCACATCGAATCGCCGGCCTCGACTGCGGAACTCGAAGAGCTCAAAGCGTCCATCGGGTCCAAGTCACCGATCGTCGACAGTCTGGAAAACGAGGTCACAGTCGAGATCGACCACTCGGAGCCGGACCAGTAACGCAGGCCTCCCGACCGAGCACTGCGATCGGCACTTCGCTCGTTTCGACTGCCGGGCTGATTGTCAGGTTGGGGTCTAGACCAGCATCAGCGGGATCATGAGCAGGATGCCAGCCGCGACGCCGGCGGTGAGTTCGCGGTAGCCATCGCCCTGGAGCGTTTCGCCGATTTCGAGCGCTTCAGGGATGAACTCCGTAATGACGAGATAGATCATCGCACCTGCGGCAAAGCCGAAGCCGAACGGGAGGAAGGCTCTGGCCCAGGTGACGAACACGAACGCGAGGACGGCCCCGATCGGCTGTGGGAGCGACGAGAGGACTGCCGCACCGACCATGCGCCACTCGCTGACGCCCATCGACCGGAGCGGGATCGAGACGGCGACTCCTTCCGGGACGTTGTGGATCGAGATCGCGATCGTCATGAACACGGCCAAGACGGGCACCACGACGCCGAATATCGGGACGCCGCCGCTCAATCCGACGTCGGCGAACGAGACGCCGATCGCCACGCCCTCCGGGAACGAGTGAACGGTCAAGATTCCCAGGATCAGCGCCAGTTTTCGGAGATCGCCGTCAGCGACCGCCGTCGACACCAGCGGCTGGTCGTCCGGGCGGGACTGCTGTGTCGACGTGTCGGCCGTGGGCTGGTCTGCGGTGCCCGCCGACACGTGGCCGCCATCGGTCTGATACTCACGACTGCTGTCGGTCGCCGCCCGGTCGCTGTCAACGCCGGCAGCTGCAGCCGTTGCGCCGACGTCTAACCGATCGATGACGGCATCGGCGACGATCACGAGCCCGACGCCCGCCACGACCCCTGCACCGAGGAGAAGTGGCAGCCCGCTCGTGGCAGCGAGACCCTCGGCCAGCAGCCCGAAGCCGGACGCTGCCAGCATGATACCCGAGGCGAGTCCCCAGAGTGCGACGTTCCAGCGATCACTGATCTCGTCGAAGAGAAAGAACGGTATTGCACCCAGTCCCGTCGCGAGCGCCGTCACGAGTCCCGCACCGAACACGAACGCTATCGCCTCGATACTTACCACTGGAAAGCCCCTCCTGTCGCCATCGTCTTCGGGAGTGTTTCGGTCATGCCTGTACTATGAACAACCGCCTACAGCAAAATATATTTTGGGTTCTGGAAACCAAATTTGCGGACATCAAAATAGAACTTGCCGATCACCCCTCGGGCGGGCAGTCGAGCAGCAGTACTATAGTAGTCTCCAGAAGTCTTTGCTCACAGTCTACTCGGTCAGGGCGTTGCGAGCCTGAAAACAGACCTGCTGACGCTCGTGAACAGTGAAAATTTCTGCTGACTACGATAGCTGGGGTCACCTGGGCAGTACTACAAATGTCTCCGGGATCTCGCCGGAAGACGTGGCGTCCGAGTGGAGACGCCGAGAGACGTCCGTCCGAGAAGGTGTGGATGTCCTGATCACAGGACAGTGGCACTGTAGAGCGGGACACAAGGGCGCTGGTCTTGTGCTGTCCTGTGACAATTCAACCTTGGTGCGATGGAGCGTAAATCCCTCGTTGATTCTCAGCGCGTGAGAGTTCGTGCAACTATGGCGTCTAGGTCACCAGGAAGGCGACAAAGTGTCTGGGACGCTCGAGAACTGCGTCTCTCGTAGTGCGTCCTGCAGAGTTGTGGGCCTGGGGCTGCGTCGAACCATCGTTGTCAGCCGGGAATCAGTTCGTCGGTCTGATTTGCCAACTGATGGGGAAAAAAGGATAGGTGCACGCTGTGCCTAGACGAGCCAACGCGCCGACCGCCTCAGCGCGGTCACAGAGACCTGTAATCGGACCGAGACCATCTGAGCCGCCGACGTGATCGATCAATGTTAGATCCAGTAACAGCAAGCCGCCTGCAGTTCGCCGTGACGACCATCGTCCACATCATCTTTCCCGTGATGAGCATGGGGTTAGCGCCCTTCCTCATCTATTTCACGTGGAAAGATATTCGCTCTGGAGAGCCCATTTACGAGCAGTTACGGCGGTTCTGGACGAAGATCTTCGCCATTAGTTTCGTCGTGGGGACGGTGACGGGAATCGTCCTCGAGTTCGAGTTCGGGACGAACTTCGCAGTGTTCTCGACGGCCGCCGGCGAACTGTTCGGCGGCCCGCTCGCCTTCGAGGGGATGATGGCGTTCATGCTGGAAGCGACGTTCCTCGGTATCTTCGTCTTCGGGCGCGAGCGCGTCGGCAACGCGCTGTACATGATTTCGGCCGTGGCAGTCGGGATCGGGACGTGGTTGTCGGCCGTCTGGATTCTCATCGCCAATTCGTGGATGCAGACCCCGCGCGGCTACGAACTGGTCACGCAGAACGGCCAGCAGGTCGTGCGACTCACTGAGCCGATGGCGGCGTACCTCAATCCCCGGTTCCTCTGGATGTTCGTTCACATGCAGAACGCGGCCGTCGAGTCCGTCGCGCTCGTCATGGCTGGCCTGGGCGCGTATTTCGTCTTTCGCCACTACGTCTGGGGCTACCCCATCGAACAGGTCGATTTCTGGGAGCGGACGCTCAAGATCGCCCTCGTCGTGTTGCTGATTACCGCGCCCCTTCAGGTGGTCCAGGGCGACCTCTACGCCCGTCACGTGTACGAAACCCAACCCCAGAAGTTCGCGGCGATGGAAGCCATCTGGGAGACGGATTCGTACGTTCCCGAGTATCTCATCGCGTTCCCGACGAGCGTGGAAGACCTCCTCGACCCGCGCGCGAAGGACATCTTCGGCATCGGCATTCCCGGCGGGGCCTCCTGGCTCGCCAGCGGCGGCAACCCGGAGGCCACGATACGCGGGCTCGAAGAGTTCGAAGGGCCACAACCCCCGGTCGCGCTCGTGTTCTGGTCGTTCCGCATCATGGTCGCGCTGGGCTTCTGGTTCATCCTCCTGGCGGTCTGGGGCGGCTACCGCTGGTGGCGCGGCGAACTGCTCGAGGACGACCTCCTGCACAAGGCGTTGATGGCCTCGACGCCGTTGGGTATCCTCGCCGTCCATCTGGGCTGGATCGTCACTGAGGTCGGACGCCAGCCCTGGATTATTCAGGGGGTAATGAAGACCAGCGAGGGCGTCTCGACGACCCTGTCGAGCGCCGAGGCGACGGCGTCGCTGGCCGGGTTCGCGTTCGTCTACTCCCTGCTGCTCGTGCTGTACGTCTACGTGATCGTCCGAATCGTCCGTGACGGTCCCCCGGCCGTGAGCGACCTCACCCACGCGGACCGCCAGGAACCGTCCCCGTCAGAGGTGGGCGTCGATGACTGACGGGTGGCTTGCCAGTGGCCCGCTGTTCGGGCTCCCGCTCCCGGACCTCTGGTTCGGCTTGGTGTTTTTCATCTTCGGCACCTTCCTGTTTCTCGACGGGTTCGACTTCGGCGCGGGGCTACTGTTCGCGACCCGGGCGGACGAACAGGAACGCGAACAGTTCCTCGCCGCGATCGGGCCATTCTGGGACGGCAACGAGGTGTGGCTGGTCGTCTTCGGCGGAGCCCTGTTCGCGGCGTTTCCGGCCGTCTACGCGAACCTGTTCAGCCGCCACTATCTCCTGATGTTCGCCATTCTCGGGGCGCTCATCGTCCGCGGCCTCGCCCCCGAGATGTACGAACAGCGCCACGACGACCGCTGGCAGCGGTGGTGGGGCCGGGCGTTCGTCGTCGGCAGTATCGCGGCGCCCTTCTTTCTCGGCATGTTCACGGCGAACTGGCTGGTCGGAGCTACGACCACTATCACGCTCCCCGCCGTCGTCGTGGGCCTCACGGTCGTCGCACTCACCGTCGTCGACGGCGTCGCGTTCCTGCGCCTGAAGACGCGTGGCGACGTCCGCGCCGACCTTCGGACGGCTGGCTACCAATCCCTCGTCGCGTATCTCGTGCTGGTCGTCGTGACTCTCGGATACGTCTACGTCGGCGTGCCCGCGCTTCGCGCACAGCTGCTGTCCCCGCTGGTGGTCGCGCTCGTCGCTGCGACGCTGCTTTTCGCTGTGGTGTACGCCGCTGCGACGCGGTTCGACCGCTATTACGTCGCCTTTGCGGCAGCGGCCGGCCTGGTGTACACGCTCGTCAGCCTCGTCGCTAGCCTGATGTATCCCCAGGTCGACCCAGCGGTCGCGTTGACCGTCGAGACAGCTATCGTTTCGACGATCCCGCTCAACATCATGTCGATCGGGGCAGCCCTGCTCTTGCCGCTAGTTTTCGTCTACTTCATCGTGCTCTACTCTGCGTTCAGCGGCCCGATCGAAGCGGGGGAATCGTACTGATGGGCGACGCCAGTGACGTCTCGACCGGCGATGCAGATTCGGTTTCGGACGCCGGCGACAAAGAGGGCGCGTCGGATGCTAGCGGTGTATCAGGCGAGCCACCGCGACTGCTCTCCCGCGTGCTCGTCACCTGGATCGAACTGACAGTCGTCGGTATCACGGGCGGGCTCGCGGGTGCGACAGTCGGTGGTCCGCCAGGATTCATTATCTACCTCCTGACCACGCTCGTCAGTATCGGCGTCCTGTTCTACAACGTCGACGCGCTCATCACGCGGCGCATGCGAGCGGCGCGGTTCGGGTAACGCCGGCCGCCAAGAGAGACCTCGTGGGCGGTGCTCTGTTACTCTCACTCGTCGGCGTGGAGCCCGTCCCCGAGCCATCGCCAGTAGAGACCGATGCTGAAGGCGAGCAGGATGACCGCGATGCCGACGATGCGGAGCAGTGGACCAGCAGTGCCCCGCAGAAACAGACGGGAGACACTCACGCCGATGAGGAGGGCGACAACGAAGACTGCCAGCAGGAGCATTACAGTCGCCGTCTGGAAGCTAGGAGACATCGTTATGAATACAGGCTACTGAGCGCGACTGATCCAGCGGTGCGTGGCATAGTAGAGCATATGTCATGGACGGTTACGAGCGTACCGGTCGCACTGGCGGCTGGACCAGTGACTGCGAGCCGAGGTGAAGGGTCGACACGCAGTTCGTCGTGGGGAGGACTCGAAGAGCACCACTCAGAGACCCTGATCACAGCCAGGTCGCCGATAGCTCTCCGGGGAGAGACCACTGGCAAGACGAGAATCGGTCGAAAACGTCCGGAGGAGAAGGGTTGGATGGCAATAGTCACAGGACGTTGGCACTGTAGTCGGGACACGTGGGCGCTGGTATCGCATCGTCCTGCGACACCACATTCTTAGAGCCAAGTGAAGCAAGCCCGGCGTCCGTTCTCACGGCCCGAGAGTTCGTGCAACTATGATGTCTAGCTCGCCAAGAGGTCACCAATATCACACGTACCAGTACCGCACTCTCGTAGTCACATCGGCCTGCCACCGGAGTCTACCCGGAAGAAGAACAACGAGGTACGTAGTATTCAGTGTTGGTTGCCAGACAGCCGTTGTTCTCGTACGGATATTTGGCTCGGATGGCCGTGGTGAATCGCCACACGCGGCGTAATTTCACTGTTATACTGCCTGCTTGACAGTATAGACGACACATCGAGACGAATTTACTGACAAAGATCTGTTTGAATAGGTAGTTATATCTGCCATTATTGAATAACTGCTGTGATATATCGCACATTCTCTTAAAAATCCTTATCGCTTCGCCTATTCAATTGTGATGAAACGACAGGTTCCCCTGTGAGGTCGGCAGCAATCCAGAGGACGATCCATGACACCACTACTAGCACTTCAGCCGAATACAGACCGTATGACTGCCCACGCTCATTCTCGAACGAGTACGCTGTTGGAGGGATTGCATGCTCGGTGAGCAGACGCCACACGTCGCCGACCGCGAAGCCCACGTCGTTGGCGGTGGTATCGCCGGCCTGGCAGCCGCGGCGTTCCTGATTCGCGATGGAGATATGCCTGGCGAAAACGTTCATGTCTACGAGAAACTCGACGTCTTCGGTGGGGCGATGGACGGTGCAGGCAACCCCGACGAAGGGTACGTTATCCGCGGCGGACGCATGTTCAACTTCCCCGCCTACGAATGTACCTGGGACCTCTTCCGAACGATCCCTTCGCTCGAGGACTCCAGCATCTCGGTCAAAGAAGAGATAAACGAGTTCAACGAGATCCACGAGTCATATGCGCAGACCCGGCTGGTCGAGAATGGCACCCGTCTCGATGCCTCACAGTACGAACTGAAGATGCACCACCGGATCTCACTGGTTCGACTTCTACTGACACCCGAGGAACGACTCGGGGACACCCGGGTCGAAGAGTGGTTCGACGACGACTTCTTCGAGACGAACTTCTGGTACATGTGGGCGACGATCTTCGCCTTCCAGCCGTGGCACAGCGTCGCTGAAGTCCGCCGGTACATATATCGTTTCCTTCACGTGTTCCCCGGTCTACACACCTTGGAAGATATCGACCGGACCAGGTACGACCAGTATCATTCGATGATCCTGCCGCTTCGGCGCTGGCTCGAAACCCGTGACGTGGACTTCCAGCAGGACCGTCGCGTGACCGATATGGACATCGTGACGTCGCGAGCAGGGCGGACTGTCGAGCGGCTCCACTACGAGACCGGAGACGGCACCGAGAGCGTCGCGGTCGAACCCACGGACCTGGTCTTTTTCACCAACGGTTCGATGACCGATGGCTCGGATCTCGGGGCATGGGACGAAGCACCCGAAACGAACGAGACCGGAGCGTCCTGGGAGTTGTGGCGGTCGATCGCCGAGGACAACACCGGGTTCGGCGATCCCGAGGTCTTCGCGGGTAACGTTCAGGAGACCAAGTGGGAGTCCTTTACCGTCACGTTGCACAACACTGATCTATTCGATCACATCGTCGAATTCACCGACGAGGAGCCGGGCAACGGGCTGGTGACCTACGTCGACTCGTCCTGGCTTCTGTCCACTGTCGTCGCAGCCCAGCCGCACTTCCCGAACCAGCCTGACGACGTGAAGATCTTCTGGGGGTACGCCCTGTTCACCGACCAAGAGGGCGATTACGTCGAAAAGAAAATGTCCGAATGTACCGGACGAGAGATCCTCGAAGAGCTCTGTTACCACCTGCAGTGTGTGGATCGCCTGCCGGAGATCCTGGAGGACGTGGACTGCGTGCCGTGCATGATGCCGTTCATTACGGCCCACTTCCAGCCCCGGACGCCCGGCGACCGGCCGCAGGTCGTCCCCGATAGCTCGCACAATCTCGCATTCATCGGGCAGTACGCCGAACTCCGACGCGACGTCGTGTTCACCGTCGAGTACTCGGTGCGGACGGCGATGACCGCCGTCTATGACCTGCTCGACCTCGATGAGGAGATTCCACCCGTGAGCAAGCACTACCGCAAGCCGGGCGTGCTCGCAGATGCAGTGAGCGCCTCGTTCGATTGACTGGCAACGGCTGTGCTGTTGCCAGTCATGCCATCTTGCACGCTCGATAGTGGCTTTGCGGTCTTACGTCCTTTTCACGGTGTTTATCGCGTAATTGCATCCAGTCGTAGCCTTTGTCGGCGGCGAGGCTGGTCAGGTTGCCTGCCGCTACGCAGACGACCTCACCAGCCGAGCTGTGTGTCGTGGGTTTTCTCGGTCGTACAGTGAACGTCAAGAATGACTTGACTCTCTGTGTCGACGAGCGTGGTCGCTTTGAGTGTCTGAACGCGATAATTCGTCCGGCGGCAGTAGTGCTTGCTCGCGTTCTCGCGATCGAAAAACGTGGCGTCGATGGCGGCGTGACCCGATAGCTCGTGCAACTCCGACGGGAGTCGAAGCAGAACTCGCCAGACTTTTATCTCAAATCTAGCAGGCGTCTTCACTGACGGCAACTGATCGGGGAGAGTTCCCGCTTCAAGGCCGATCTCCCCGAGAACATGCGGCATCTCACTCAACAGATCGAGTGGGTTGCAGTACGTTTCATCACAGTACACCCGCAGACAGTGCAGCGATACGAGAGCGTAGTCGGTGACGTCGCCGCCCAAAGGGGTGGCGACTTCGCCTCTGCCATCAACGACATTGTTAGCTAACGTTACCGCTTTGCTCGTGAAGTGGTCGATTTTCGATATAGGGCGTCGCCAATTTCCTGCTGCATCTTCCAGGTTCTATCGGGCGAAACCGACGCTATCTAGTGATTCACAGGAGTCGAACCTAGATGTTCTGGTGGTCGGAATCGAGCGTAATCGAACGCAAGATCAGAACCATTCCGAGAGAGACGAGTATCGCCTGAACGAGCGCGGCTGAAAACATCGACGTGTCGAGCGCGGTAAGAATGAGCCCTTCGCAAATCGCCCCAACCCCGATGAACACGAATCCCACTGAGACGTAAAACATCGGCGAGCTTTCGCTTCGTCGGTACGCATAGAACGCGAGATAGGCGACCGAAAGGCTGAGCAGCAACGCGATCAGCTTTATGAGGATAATTGGGATGCTGATCATACGTTATCACGAATGTTCTCCCAGAGCGTGGTGAAATTATCGGCGAGTTCGTCACGTGTCTCGACCGAGAGTTCGAGCTCACCGTCCGAAATCGAGACGTGGAGCGATTCGATCGTCGTCTCGAACAGTTGCTTGTGTTCGCCACCGGACCCGATGGTCGAATGCACCGCGATGAAATCGTGTTCTCGCAACGTGGAAATCCGCCGGTAGATCGTCGCCAACGACGCATCACATCGCTGGCTCAGGTCCTTCGCCGTGCGCGGTTCCTCGTCAGCGGCGAGCAAAATCTCCCGTGAATAGTCGTCCGCGAACAGCTGAAAGAGGGCCGCAGAGTCGCCGACGTCACCTGTCGTCATGTGTCCACATACTGAGTTCGTCTGCAAAGAAGCGACGGTTCGACACGACCGCGATTGAGGGAGCATACAGCTTTACCGATCTCGAGGCTGTGAGTGGATCAGCCCGGCTTTTCTACGAACGAGCAAACAGCCGATTCCCTTTATCTCCCATGCACTGAAACGACGGGCACGGATGCGATCTCCATCGAGACATCATCTCAAAGCAGTGCTCGTCGGGACAGGCGCGTTCGTCCTCTTTGGTGTCGTGACTGGCCTCATCCCGAACCCACTGTACATTCGGCGAGTGCCACGAACGCCACTGGATTATCTCTTTCTCACGCTCACGTCCGCATTCCTGGGTGTGTACACCTACCAGCGAACGAGCGCCCAGCGCAGCGATGATCGAACAGCGACTGCGAGTGCCGTCCTGGGCTTTCTGGCATTCGGCTGCCCGATCTGCAATGCGTTCCTCCTCGCTCTGTTTAGCAGCTCCGCTCTGATGACGTATTTTGACCCGTTACGGCCGCTGCTCGGCGCCGTGAGTGTCGTTTTCTTTGCGGGACTCCTCTATGTCCGGTCACGGAGTTCGTGTGACACCTGTACAATTGAAACACAGGACCAACAATCGCACTAGCAGTAAATAAACGATGACTGACGCTTCTCCAGACGCGACCGACGAGGCGAGGTCGAGGGGACGATGGTCGCTCCTCGGACTCGGTGGGACAGTAAGTCTCTGCTGTCTCGTTGCGGCACCGGCAACGACGGGTGCTGTCGGGACTGCAGTCGCCGGTGGGACGACGGCAGCACTCGGTGGCGGCCTCGTCCGCGTCCTCGTTTCGGCAGTGACGGTCGGTATCATCGGTATGGCTCTTCAGATGTGGACGTCCTCCCCGTCATGTAAGCGGTGACCTCCCACCCTGGTCGGTGACTTCTGTAGCGACGTAGCAACGTAGCCCGCCCCGCCTCGCGTTAACACACCTGAGCCCTAGCGCGTCCGATGGCAAATCTCCGGAATAGTCAATATAGCTTCTTTGCTGGGACTGCAAAACGCCAGCCGATATTTGTTCGGGTCGTGGCAAGCCCGAACCATGGATCGTCGAACCTATCTCCGGTCGGTCGCCGCGACCGGGACCACTGTCAGCATCGCGGGGTGTCTTGGCGTATTTGATGACTCCGGGTCCGAGAAGACGGTGCTCGGCCCGCCAGAACTGGATCTGAGTGAGGCATCGCATCCGAGTTATGGCGACGAGATGCCGGCGTTCACTGTTCCCGATCCGATTGCAGATGAGGAGATATCAACCGCAGACTGCGAGGGGAAAGCCATCCTCTGGACGTCGTTCTACACGAACTGTCCTGACGGCGTCTGTCCGGCCCTCATTCTCCGCCTCCGTCGAGCGCAGGAAGTCGCAGCTGCGGAGGGATATGGCGACGACGCCGCCTTTCTGGCGCTCACCTTCGACCCCGAGCGTGACACGACTGATGTCCTCCGGGAATACGCCGGCCAACAGGGCGTCGATCTAGACGCTGGCAACTGGCATTTCCTCCGACCGGAGAGCTACGAGGCGGGCCAGGAACTGTTAGACGAGCACTTCGGGCTCGTCATCGAGAAGAAACCCGCCGACGACCTCGAGAACCTGGAGTACCAGTTTCCCCACTACGGGCTGATCCTCCTCGTTAACAAGCGCGGGATCGTCGAGCGAGCCTACCCAAACGGGGCGACGGTCGACGTCGAGCGGGTCGAGGACGACTTCACGCAGGTGGTCTCGGCATGAAGCGTCGGCACCTCCTCGCCGGACTCGGGAGTGCCGGTGTACTTGGCGGCGCTAGCCTCGTTGCAACCGGTGCGATTCCCGACGCGCTCGACGGCGGGACTGACACGCCGGAGCCAGTCGAACCGACGACGCTCGAGACGATCGAAGCGCCGGGAAGCCGCGACGGCGAGGTGACGATCCCCGCCGACGATCGGGCCACGTTCGTCGACTTCTTCGGGACGTGGTGTGCGCCCTGTGTCGAGCAGATGCCGGCGCTCGGCGAGGCCGAAGACCGGCTCGGCGACGAGGTGCTGTTCGTCTCCGTGACGACCGAAGACGTTGGGGGCTCGCTGACCGAGGAGACAGTCGTCGACTGGTGGCGCGAAAACGACGGCGACTGGCTGGTTGCGGCAGACGTGACCGCCGAGCTCGCGGCGAAACTCAACGTAGGAGCGTACCCGACTGCCGTTGCAATCGATGCGACCGCTCGGATCCAGTGGTCCGAACCGGGTGTCCACACCGCCGACGAGATCGTGGCGGGTATCGAGACGGCGCTCGACGCATGATCAGCGAGACGCTCGTGACAACTGTCACGTTCGCCCTCACAGCGGGGGTCGCGACCTTCTTTTCGCCGTGTGCGTACCCGCTCCTGCCGGGCTACGTTGGGTTCTACGTGAACTCCGTCGACACCGAGAGCGCCTCCGTTACTGGCGCAGGGATCCGCGGCGTAGCAGCCGCAATCGGGGTGCTTGCGACGTTTTCCCTTCTGGGCGGTGCAGCAGCGTGGCTGGGGCACGAAACGCTGTCAGACGTCACCATCTTCGACACTGTCGTCGGCGGACTCCTCGTCGTCTTCGGGCTGCTTGTTGCGCTCGGCCGCGCTCCGTCTCTGTCGCTCTCGCTGCCACAGCGGCGTTCGAGCGTTGCCGGTTTCGGTCTGTTCGGTGCGGGGTACGCGCTGGCCGGTGCTGGCTGTGTCGCGCCGATCTTTCTGGCTGTCGTTGCTCGCGCCATCACCCTTCCGACCGAGGCAGCGGTGCTCGTTCTGGGGGTCTACGCCGGTGTCGTCGCTGTGCTGATGGCGGCGACGACCGTCGCAACTGGGGTCGGTATCGTCAGCAACGCCAATCGCGTGCTGACGCACGCCGGCTGGGTAAAGCGGCTCGCCGGTGTGGTCATGGTGATTGCTGGCGGCGGCCAGTTGTACCTTTCACTTGTCGTCTACTGATCTCTGATCGACACTCCGGTGCTGGGAGCTCCCCTGGGCAGAGTCGAACCGGCCAACGAGGCGAGCACGCCCCTGCTCGCGTCCCGCGTCGCTGCTGCAGGAATCGCAACACGCGACTCTCGTTTCTGTTGCGACGGGCGGCTGTCTTTCCGACGGTTTCGCAGCTGAACGTGTCGCTTCGTGCCGGACTGTCGGCTCCGGGAGGGAAACCGGTCCATTGCCTCAGTCGTCTCCCTCGTCGTGCCGCTCCAACAGAATGCCCTCGAGGGACTGCTGCACCGGCTCGCTGTACATTCATTTGCCGATAATGTGTCGGGTAATTGGATTGCCTCGATGAGCGTCCCTCGAGAAACGCCCGTCGGGTGTCCCTCGAGTAGGGCCTCGAGCGCTGTGACACTCTTCGGTGGTTCGAGAAAGAGATAACTGGTCACGCGGACCTCCGTCATCCGTTCGTCGTCGGTGACGACGATCTCGAGAAGCGTTCCATTCGGGACTTTCAGTGTAGCACTATCGTGTATCAGTCCGAAAAACGTGTGAATAGTGCTACCGCGCCGAAAGACTAGAACGCGTCGTCTTCGACCGTGATGTCGGCGTGTAGGTCCTCGCGAAGCGCCGCGTGTACGTGACAGATCTCTTCGCCGAGGGCGGCGAGTTCCTCGGGATCGTCGACGTCAGCTTCGACTTTCAACGTGAACTCGATGGCCTCGAGATCGTCCTCGTCGTCGAGTGTGGCCGATGCGTCGATCTCTAACTGACCAAGATCGTCGTAGCCGGCTTTTTGCGCACCGACTCGGACGGCCGGGAGGAAACACGACGCGTAGTCGGCGACGAGCACCGCGACCGGATTCGGACCCGTCTCTTCCATCGGATCGATGGCGAGTGCGAAGTCGCCGATGACGCTCTGTGTGTCGAAGCCGTCGTCGCTAGTCGTCGTCAGGGAGATGTCGTCCATGTCTATATTGTACAACATCCACTATTCAGCAAAAGGCCTTGTGAATCGATCGGATATAAATACGGTATCGAAACGAGCGGACAGCGGTCCCGTATCGGCGTCTGCCGACAGGGCCCTCAGCGCGTGTGGATCGCTTCGTCGCGAGCGTCGGCGGCGGCTTCCATGATCGCCTCCGACAGCGTTGGGTGCGTGTGGACCGTTCCGGCGAGCGTCGAGAGATCGGCACTGACCTCGAGTGCGAGCGCGATCTCGCCGATCAGTTCGGAGGCGTTCGGGGCGACAATCTGGGCGCCGAGGACACGTTCTGTTGCCGCATCGGCGACGACGCGAACGAACCCATCAGTCGCTTCGACGGTTAGCGCCCGGCCGTTGGCCTGGAGAGGCATCCGTCCGACGACTGGATCGTAGCCGGCGTCGGCAGCTTCGTCGCGTGTCAGCCCGGCCGTCGCGACCTCGGGGTCGGTGAACACCGCGGCTGGCATCACCTCGTGGTCGAGTGCGGCCGGCTGGCCGGCGATCGCGGCCGCGGCGATCTCACCCTCGTAGCTGGCCTTGTGTGCGAGCATCGGTTCGCCGGCAATGTCGCCGATGGCGAAGACGTGATCGCGGACCGTCCGTCCCTGTGCGTCGGTCGGCACGAATCCGTCTTCGTCGAGTTCGATGCCGAGCGCCTCGAGGTTGGCAGTGTCGGTCGCCGGTTCACGCCCGGCGACGACCAACGCGGCGTCGGCGGCGAGTTGCGCCGTCGCGCCGTCTTCGTCCTCGGTCGTCACGAGGACGCCGTCGTCGGCTGGCTCCCAGTCGGCGGCGCGCTCTCCGAACCGGAACTCGACGCCGTACTCGACGGCCTGCTCGCGGACGACCCGTGAGATGTCGTCGTCGTACATCGGCAGGACGTCGTCGAACATCTCGACGGCAGTGACGTCTGTACCCAGTTTCGCGAAGGCTGTTGACAGCTCCATGCCGATGTAGCCCGCGCCGATGACGACTAGCTCGTCTGGCCGGGTGGACAACTCGAGTGCGTCACTTGAGTCGAGAAGGTATTCGCCGTCAGGTTCGAATCCCGGGATCTCGATGGGGCGGCTCCCGGTGGCGACGATCGCGTACTCGAACGAGAGGGTGGCCTCCCCGTCGTCGGTTGAGATGCGGGCGCGGTGGTCGTCGACGAACGCCGCGTGGCCGTCCACGAGCGTGACGCCGGCTGCGCGACACAGGCTCTCGACGCCGCCGGTCAGCTGATCGACCACACTGTCTTTCCAGTCGGTCAGTCGGTCGACGTCGATGCTGATCTCGGCGGAGATTCCCAGATGCTCCGCAGTCGTCGCTTCGTGGGCCACGTCTGCCCCGTGGATGAGTGCCTTCGACGGGATACAGCCGTCGTTGAGGCAAGTGCCTCCGTAGGCGTCCTTCTCGACGAGCGTGACCTCGAGCCCGAGCTGGGCGGCGCGGATGGCCGCGACGTAGCCACCGGGACCAGCCCCGATAACGAGTACTTCGGTCGACGCGGGAACGCCATCTGCGGTGTTCGCGGACGCTTTTGACGGTCCCGTGGACCCGGTCCCCTCCTCGATGCGGGTGACAGCCGGGGTCACGCCCTCAGCCGACTCGTGCGCGTCGTTTTCCTCGTCCGGCGTCTCGAGTCGCGTTACAGCCGGAGTGAGGTCATCGGCATCCGCGTCATCGGAGGTGTCGTCTGGGACTGTCCCGTCGGTATCAAAACGCAGGACGACTTCGCCGACGGAGATGGTATCGTCGAGGTCAGCGACGACTTCGGTAACGGTGCCATCGACCGGTGCCGACACCTCGATGACGGACTTGTCGGTTTCGACTTCAGCGACGAGATCGCCTTCGGTAACGACGTCACCCGGTTCGACGTGACAGGCGACGAACGTCCCCTCATCTGCGTCGTTTCCAAGCTCCGGGAGCTCGAACTCGTAGGTCATCAACCCTGACTCAGTTCTCGCATCTAATATTGTCTTTGATCTGCAATACTAACGGGAAACGGTAGCATGTGATTCCGTTTAACTGGCCGGAGATGCGAAGACATAGCGTCAAAAAGATGGCAATTGATTCAAGTACAGTAATGTATTTCTAAGCCTATATTAAACAACACCAGACAACTGAACTGTCGAGAGTACCGGACTACTTCCGGTCACAATTTGATTCGGCATCTACTGTTCACGACGGGGGGAGGTCACGTCTGCATCGGCCGAGCTGTGAACAGTGAGTAGTCGAGATCGTCGTGTTCTATCAGGGCGAGCGCGTCTTTCGAGAGTGGCGACCCATCCGTTGGTATGAGCATTTCCCGTGCCATAGCAGATGGTTGGGTCAGAACAGTGGTTGAGGTCACCAAACGCAGGTACATCGACAAATTTGATATTTAAATGGCGTGTATCAGTCCAATCTTGCGGCTGGTGGAACGATTGTTCCCGTCGCAATTGCCGTCTGCCGCTCGCGACGCTTTGAGAGATCCTTTCCAACCGAGCCTGTGACTCTCTGAGCCTGGCTGCTCGTCCCGTTGGCGGACAACCGACATGCGGGGAGCTGCACTTCAGCAGGCAACGCTGGCCAAGTGCCTCACACGCAGAATATGGCCCATTCATCGGCTCAGTGATAGCTACGTCGATGTGGCAGATGTGTTATACATACACAATTACGCCGTATTGGCTGGTGGCTGGAGACGTCCGCCGAGGCGCGATCGCCCGGTGACTGATGCGCTGATTCAAGAAGCGGGGCTGTACCGAGGGCACGCAGAGGGACGAGAAATGAGGCGAAGACGTGTTTCCAGCCACCGCAGTCGTGAATTGCCCGGTGCGATCGGACTGCACGTTGTGGGAACGGGCGCAACTATTAATAATATACAGAGTATAGTTATTAACGTACAATAGTGACCGGGAACAACCTTCACTCAGGCGCGGGGTATCAGCAGCACGACAAACAAGCATGGCTGCTTGGTGGTCTCGGAGTAGCTGTGCTACTCGTCTTCTCAGTCGGTGGGGCGTTGGCAGGCGTGAACTGGAAACTCATCGCGGTTTCGTGGACGGCGTTCGCGGCGATGGCGGTCGGTGCCCCGCTCGGCGCTCGGGCGGTATCGACTGACCACCCACTGGAACCCGTCTGGGGCTACGGGCTCGCCAGCGGTGCGATGGTGACCAGCGCGGCGCTTTTCCTCGTGCCCCAGGCACTCGGCCAACACACTCGGCTCGGGAGTCTCGGGATCGCACTCGGGTTTCTCGGCGGGTACGTCGGTCACACCGTCAGCCACCGTTTCACCCACCTCGAACTCCCGATCGATCACACGGCGTCCGAGCTGACGGTCCACGCACTCTCTGCAGGGGCCATCATCGGGGCGATTTACACCGCGATGCCGTCGTTGACGTCGATCCTCGGCATCGCTCTGGTCTCACACAAAGCGCCGGCCGGCTACGCGGCAGCGCGACGGCTGGCGGCGAGGGGTCGATCCGTCGTCACGCTCCTGTTGCCAGCGGCTGCAGTCGGGCTCGTCGCTCTCCCCGTCGGTATCGTTGGGTTCTCGCCGGCGAGCGGACTGCGAGGGTTGCTGTTTGGCATCGCAGCAGGGGTGTTCCTGCACGTCGCCGTGGACCTCCTCCCCGAATGCACCACCGGCAGTGACACCTGTCCCGTCGACGCGTCGGACCATTCGGGTGACGTCCACCAACTCCAAGACCGCCTCCGGACGCACGCAGCCGTGAGCGCTCTCGTCGGCGGTGCAGCGGTCGCTGCGGCCTGGGCGCTCGTTATCTGAGGGAGCCCGATGTGCCATCAGCGGCCGGGACGAACTCGCCTCGTGCGAGCCGAACTTGTGTCTTCCACTCTGCCTACCCTCCAGCGCCAGACTCGTGGCGTTTGCCGACTGCGTCTCTGTCCGGCGTTGGTCGCTGTCGCGCGACTGCCCGAGAGAGTTCTCTGCAGTCGTTTCTGCACGTGATGAAAAGCGAGGGAGGAACTCAGTTGCTGTCTCCGGTGTCGGTGCTGAGAGTGCCGTATTCGCCCACCAGAGACAAAATAACAATACACCAATAATTGATGTTGTGTAGTTGTCTCGGTCAGACAAGTACACAACACAACATGGCGGAGGTAGTATTACAGGCAGGAATGAACCGCATACCGCTATATAGAATCAGGGCGGCCCGATTATCCATGGAGAATCAAACCAGCCCATCACGAGCATCACTAAGAGGGCCCAGATCAGGAGAACCATCAGCCCAGCCTGGAGAATTCGTCTTTCGCCAGTTCCCTCAGCGAGGAGACTACCAGGGTACCAGTACGGCCGCCGTTCCCGCGAGCGTATTTGTTTCCCTAAGCGAAGCCGATGCTGACAGTTCGCGTAGTTCACTGGAGTCCACTGCAGTGAATGAGAGGTACGATCACTCGCCGTAATTCGATGGAACCCGATCGATAGTGCAGGCCTCTTGCGCGCGCGGAATAACAACTATCAGTTCGGCGCTAGAGGCTGACGGGATGACTGTTCGCTACACGATATTTTTTGCTAGCCCGATCCGCCACACCGATTACGAAAGAATCGAGCCGTCACAACGACGTGGTTCACTATCAGTTCTGAGGGTCGTATCGAGTCCGACGGACCCCGAAGTGAGGGATCGCCTAGTCCTCGAGAGGAGCACAGAAGCACTGCGGGTGTGCTCTTCAGAAGCCGATCGAGACGCCAGCTCACCCAAGCATCTAAGACGTGTGCCTAAGTTAGATATCTAACTTAGATATAGTCCGTGTTTCCTGAGGAAGACCTCGGGAAGAGAGACGTCCCGAGCAGGGGATAGCGTCCGCTGTTACTGGTGAGACAACATTCAGATCAGACGGGGATTCAGCTCGTGTGTACGTTGCCGACAAGCGTATCGTTTCCCTGGAGAGAATAGTTACTTCGTTTGCTCACTACCAGAGATAGCGATCTTTGTAACCAAACTAATGCATGTAAGTCATTTAACCACCCCATACGACAAACATAGATACCAAACACAGACAGCAAACATGCATAGGTTACTATTATATCATACTCACACATCTACGGTACACATATATATTATTAACACAACACATATTTCCAACTTATAAATTTATCTTATGTCCCTATCTAAGATGTGTTAGTTAGATTTCTGAGTTAGATTAGTGTGGTAGAAAACACAGCCATATTACTCACTTAGATATATATCGAACGTCACTTGTCTGACGAAGTTACTTATCTCCCCCAGACATATGCGTGAGTATGCTGGCGTACACTGTTTACAGTGAAGCAGGGGGCGTCGGGAAAACGACGCTCGCCGCAAACCTGGCAAAGGCGGAGGCACGTGCCGGCCGCGACGTGTTGGTAATCGATCTCGACACACAGGAAGCGTCCCTTTCGCATCTCCTCGACGTCGCTGATGACCGCGGGAACGATCAGGCGGATAGCCTGTTACGTCACATGATCGATCGACCGCGGGGACCGTTCGAGGACCTCATCAAAACGAGCGAGGGGATCGATATCGTCCCGGCCCACAACATCCTCGAATACGCCTCGAAACACCTGCGGCGTCGCGAGGAGGAAGCAGCTGATTTCGGCGAGTCGTTCAACCCGAACAAGCAACTGCTCCGAGTGCTTCGGGAAGCCGGCGTCCAGGACATGTACGATACCCTGATTATCGACCCCCCGGCGACGGCAGACATCAAGCTCCATAATGCGATCCATGCGACGCGGCACCTGGTGATCCCGTTCGAACCATCGGGCAAAGGCTATGAATCCGTCCAGGGACTCGACCAACTCGTCAGTGGGCTCGAAAATAATCTCGGTATCGAGGTCGGTGTGCTCGCAGTCGTCCCGAATCGCTACAAAGGAATGAACGATCAGGACCGGTTCCTCGAAGAACTCCAGAGAGACGGGTGGGATATCCCGATCACCCTCCGCGAGCGCAGTTCCCTCCTCGAGGGGTGCTGGGCAGAACAGTGTACAGCGTTCACGTACGTTGACGAGCACCGCGAAAGGGAGCGCGATCACGAATTAGAGACGCTCGAAAAATTCGACCAACTCGCCGAGTACATTCGAGCACCGACGGAGGTCGAAGCATGAAACAAGGGTCAGCTGACGATCCATTCGCCAGCGAACCATCGGAAGAGTCCCCGACGACGTCGTCGACTGAGACAGCGTCGAACTCAGAGCCGACGACCGTCACGGAAGAGCCCACAGAAACCACAGGACAGGCCGAAGCTGAAACCACAACGACGACGACAGACGACAGACCCACGACCAATCAGCCGCTGCCCTGGATCTATCACCGGGAAAACGCCAGGGACGGTCGGGAAAAAACGAAGCAATTGCACCTTCAACAGTCTACCGCACAACAAGAGAGCGCATTCCGTTCTGAAGTCGAGGAGAACGTCGGGGAAAGTGTCGAGTTGACTGACCTCCGCGAAGCCGCAATTCTGGTTGCGATGAACCACCCCAGCGAGGTTGCGGATCAACTCCGGGAGTGGGGCTACGATTACCAGTGACGCCGTTCTCCCGGTGATTCTCGAACGAGCTAGGTGCGGCCACCGCGGCGAAGGAAAGGGCCCTCGTTTCATATAGCCACATGCAGTTTACGAGTGGGGCCGAATCCATCGTCGACTGAACCATTGCAATGTCACTGATGGCAAAATCAGCAGTCTACGCCCAGTCAGCTTCGGATTCCATCGACGGACACAGTCTGTGGGAGCTGTAGTAATCAGTGGTCCCATTACGAGTGACTGACTCGAAACGTGTCACAACCGGTACCATCTGAAGGGATTATCCCGCTTGACCACCGAGAGGTCTCCATGCAGTGGTTCAATCGGCCAACGACCGTATCCGGGAGTGCGGATGTGAGAGCCCGCTACCGAAGCCGAAGGGAGAAGAGGGCGTGACTGACGACCCGCACCCGTCCGAACACCTCTCACCGCTCGCCACGCTCGTCGACGAAGTACTCGCGAATGTCGGTTACGACATGGCAGCTGCTACCGACGGTATCGACGACGCGGTCCCCGGCTACGGCGGCCTGTTCGATCCCGCGACCACCCAGAGCGAGTTACGTCGCGCACTCGAACGGCTGCTGGCGTCGGGGGTCACCCAGCCATCGATCCCCGAGCCGACGGACGGACCCTTCGTCCTGTACGTCGACGGCAGTTCACGGGGCAACCCCGGCCCCGCAGGTGCGGGCGCTGTCATCATGGACGCTGGGGAGAACGAACTCGCCCGTCTCGGCCGCCCCGTCGGCTCCCGGACGGGGAACAACACCGCAGAGTACGTCGCCCTCCAGCTAGGTCTCTCCGAACTCCTGGCCCGCTACGAGCCACAGCGTCTGGAGGTGCGTATCGACTCGATGACGGTCATCCGAGACATCTGGGGCGGCAATGACCCAACGGAACAAGGCGTCGAAACGTACAGCGAGGCCGTCACGGCGGCGCTGTCGAGCATCCCGAACCACCAGTACACGCATCTAGCGGACAGTGACCCGAACCCCGCCGACGCGCTCGCGACAGTAGGTGCGGATATCGCGGCGCTCGGACCTGGGTAGTGGTGTCACGCCGGTTGAGCTACCGACTCTGTTGAAACCCTCAGAATCTTCGGGAGGAATCGCGTGCTAACTGGCACCTCGATAACGGTACGACGATTCTGACAGCAACTGGTCTGTTTATGACGCAGATCGCGACGCGAGGTGATCGACAGGGGTTGGTTCCTCTACTCCCTATGTAAACTCATTGTTGTATTGAAACTGGTGGCCCGGCTTTAAGTGTATCATAGGCAAACAACCTCGAACAATGAGAGCACCACAGGAATACGAGATCGCTGCCCTCGACTTCTCTGGCACCGAGTATACCGTCGAACAGACAGGGACGGACAAGAACTTTCGCCCCGAATACGAAGCCAGGGACGTCACTGGCGAGACGCTCTTTCACTGCACCCACCAGATGTACGAGAGCAACGATAGGTTCCCCTTCGTCGACGACGACGGAACTGAACTGTTCACTGTCGAGGCCAGCGGCAAGTGGGACATCGCCGGCGACTATCTGCTCACAGATAGCCAGACCGGAGAGGAACTCGTCATTTTGGACAACGACTTTTCGCTCTTCCAGGACACCTGGCGCATCCGTGACGCCGAAGACGAGTCGCTCCTGGCCGAAATCAGTTCACGTGGCGCACTCTACACCGTCGCTCGAAAGCTCCTGCCAGTGGGCCAGTGGATCGGACACAAGTTCGAGGTGACCGATGCCGAGGGCAACTCAGTGGGGACCATCGAGAGCGGGTTCGCCGTGTTTGACAAGTACGAAATCACGATCAGCGATCGCAGTTCGGTCCCACTCGCTCCGATCGTGGCGGGAACAGTTGTTATCGATGGAATACAGGGGAATTGACATCGAACGAAGTATCCCCAGACGGTCGATTGGCGCAGCCATCCCCAGATTGTTTCGTAGAGAACTCAACGGGCCGATCTCGGATTGATTGCTGAGCAAACACTGACCTTCCCACGATCACTGGGACCGATCCAGGTGCTGTCAGAAGGAGTGGAACAACGGTACTGAAGGTGTGAACTACTCCGGCTTCGTCGCCTGCTCGTGCCTCGTTTCCCGCGTACGACCGATTGCTGCTCCGAGGACGAACCCGATCGCGATGCCGAGGGGGATATTCTCCATCGCTGTACCAACGCCAGCACCGAGAGCGAGTCCGAGTCCGACGCCAGTTGCGGTTGCCCGGTCCCTTCCAGATGATTCGGACACGTACCAGTTCAGCTGGGAGAGATAGAAAGGCGTGCCTGTGTCTCGCACTCGGAGATCAATTGACCGAAGTGCGGTGAATCATCACGCGCGGAAGATCTGTCCGCCTACGTCCTGGAGGAGGATAATCCCTTCTCCACCAGAGACAGACTCTGTGTCGGAGAGTTCCCGCGTCGATATCGACCATTGGTCTAGGGATGCCTCCTGAGCAGAGGCTTCAGTCGCGACGCGACAGTTGAGCGAAACCGTTTCACCGTCGTGTACAGTACCAGTGAACGATGAACGAGGTTCTGCAGCGGTTCAAGCGTCCGCTCTTGTATCTAATGGGACCGCTGTACGTCGTCGCAGGCGTGTTGCATTTCGTCGTGCCGGAGTTGTACGTCCAGATCGTGCCTCCGGTTTTGCCGGCAGCGCTGGCACTCGTCTATCTATCCGGCGTCGCTGAAGTCGCTGTGGGTATCGGCCTCTTGATTCCGCGCACGCGACGGTATGCAGCGTGGGCGACGGTCGCGTTACTCGTCGCCATCTTCCCGGCCAACGTCTACATGGCGACCAGTGGTGTCGTCATCGAGGGGCTACCCGGTGGCGGCGACCCCTCCGCCCTCGTTCGGTGGGGGCGCCTCCCCCTTCAGGGCGTGTTGCTCCTCTGGGCACTCTGGTATACCCGGCCTCCGAGGGAAGCAGACCACAGCTAACCGGACCCAGACCGGTCGGGACGCAGTTTATTCCGGGACCGAGCGGTCGTCGTGTCGTATCTGGAAGCGGTCGAAGCCGTCACGGAGTGCGAGCCAGACGGCGAGTGCGATCCCGAGCAGCAACACGCCGTCACCGAGGGGTACCAGAATCGGACCGGCCGGATCCCAGAGGTCGACCGGTCTGTACGGGGGGAGCAGGGCCGGCGCGATTCGGACGAGTGCGCCGACACCGAAGACGACAGCGAGACCTTTCAGCACGCCACGAAGCGTCGGCTCCGGGCCGGTAACGAACAAGACGGCCAGCATGAATGCCGTCTCGACCACCCACTCGATCGGGGCTTCGTTGGCGGGAGTACCCCCTGCAGAAACGGTCACCGGGAAGGGAGCGCCGGCTGGCTGCACGAGGAGGTCCTGGACGAATGCTGTCACCACAGCCCCGGTCACAGCGAGCAGGCCCGCGACCGATGCCGCGACGGCGGCACGGCCCACGTCGAGGTCCATCGCGATCTCGGTGTCGGTGAGGACGGCGAGCAGCGGGTGTGCTGGCGCTTCGAGCGTAATGAACTCGTACCCGCCACCGAAGGCGATCCAGTACGCCACCGCGATGCCGAGAAAGCGGCTCACCTGGACCAGCGGCTCGGCGGCCACCCGTGGTGTGAGGGGAACCATCGGTGTAACGAGTCGCTGTACGACAGCGAGGGAGAGATGCCCGAGGTAGATGAGCGCCACACCGCCCACGAGTGTCCGTCGCGTAACGCCGCGGCCGACGACGAAGACCACGGCCAGGAGGACCGGCGCATACCACACGAACGACGATCCCCAACTACCCACCACGACGAACAGGAACTGCCCGGTCGCAGGGAGGCTACTCGCGAGCGCTGCCTGAAGCACTGTGAACGCGAGGAAGGTGCCGGAGACGAACAGTGCCGACAGAAGTGCACTGGCGACCCCACGGCGGAGGGCAAGGCGGGAGTGCATCACACAGAGCTACCTATTCGTACTGGGATATACCTTCTGCCTAGCCAACACGATTGCAGGACCAGCCGCTTCCTGTCGTGTCTTCGTGCGACAGTATTCACAAACTTACGGTGACAGTTGAGAGTCCGCCCGCCACCGTGATGGGGTTTGTGTCATCGGGTGTCCGCTTCCTCCCCGACCTCGAGGGTCGGGGCATCGGCCTCGCATCGCCTATGGATTCAGTCACACAGTCGTCTCAGAAATCGTGCGATAACCCCTAACAGAGTTGGGGCCGAACCATCTGCTATGGCACGGGAAGTGTTACTACCGACTGACGGATCGCCACTCTCGCAAGCGGCACTCGAACATGCCATCGCCACGTTTCCGGATGGAAACATTACGCTCCTTTACGTCGTCGACGCTCGCTTCACTACCCCGGACGACGACGAGTTGCGACCTGAACGGCAGTTTCCCGAGTTGCTCGAGATCGCTGACCGTCACGATGTCGAGGTAGCAACCGAGATCCGCGTTGGTCATCCGGCGCGTGAGATTGTGACCGTTAGCGAGGAAACCGACGTCGACGAGATCATGATGGGAAGCCACGGCAGATCGGGGACGTCACGAATCCTGTTGGGAAGTATCGCCGAGCGCGTCCTGCGGCGAGCGCCCGTCCCCGTCACGATCGTACGCCCCCAGCAACGGATGGGCGACAGGCACCATCTCGTCCCCATCGACGGCTCAGAACAATCGCGAAAAGCGCTCGAATACGCCGTCTCGGTCTTTCCGGAGGTCGAAACGACAGTCGTCCACGCGATCGACCCACTAGAGACACACTTCGGCGACGGAGAGTTCGTCCACACCGAAGCAGAGTACGAGCAAATCGAAGCACAAGCAGAGCAGGTACTCGCAGACGCAGCGGCGCTCGCTGCAGAGTACGACGTCAACGTCACGACGACGACACTCACCGAATCGAGACCGAATCTACCAGCGGAGGCGATCCTGGACTACGTCGAAGACAGCGACATCGACCACGTGATTATGGGGAGCCATGGCCGGTCTGGGACATCGAGGATTCTCCTCGGAAGTGTCGCCGAAACCGTTGCGAGACGGGCGGCTGCCCCCGTGACAGTCGTCCGCTAGTGGATGCGGACTTCACCTCTTCGACCGTCAGGACGACTCGTATGTGTTCTTCGATACCGACGTGAGAGTTCTCCGGTCGATCAACAGTAGGAAGACTTCGCCGGGGTGGACAGCCCTCACGTACTGGGGAGTTTTTCGGCTAGTTGGACCGACCGGTAACGCCACCAACCGAAGCTCGGTGCCTATAATTATTAGCAGCAGATCCAAACCAGATAATGAAATCCAGGTTTAACTTGTGAGTCTGAGACCAACCAGAGAGCAATGAGTGTCGTGGTACATGCCCTTGCAGTTGGAGGCCTCCTCGGAGGCGCGTACGGCATGTGGTTGGCCCGTCAAAACTATCGTACGCTCCGGCAGATGGGGAACGCGGAAACCACCCCAACGCGCGAGGTGCGGCCAAACACTGCCGTTGAGGTGTCGGGGACAGTCTCGGCAGCCGCCGAGACGATTCCATCGCCTGTCACGGGCACGGAGGCAGTCTGCTGTGCGTGGCAGGTTGAGACGTGGGATGAGGCCACGAAATACAACATGTGGCGGCCAACAGCGATCGGTGTCACGAGCGTGCCGTTCGCGATCGAAGACGAATATGGACAGCTGCGCGTCGCTCCCGGGACACACGCACACGAGTTTCCCAACAGTTCGTTCGATCTCGTCGGGCAACTCAAAGTACTGGGAGAGCTACCCCAGACAACTCAGGGTTCAGTCGGGGCTGGCTACGTGGACGAAGAGCTCTCGGTGGAGATGCAACAGTGGGACGCCGCAGTTGAAGTCGGAGCTGAGGAATCACCGCCGGCTTCGATTCAGCGATTCGTGGACGAAACAGCGGCGGTACAACCCGCAACAGGCTCACCGCTCACGAACCTCGTCGATATCGGCAGACAGCACGGAAGCCGTCGGTACCGAGAAGCGCTATTGACACCGGGAGAGGCGTGTTACATACTGGGTATGGCCAACGAAAACGGAGTCCTCACGCCAGACACGGGGAAACTCTGGGTTGGACGCGGGACAGAAGAGGGCCTCGTTGCGAGCAAGCGAAAGCATCTTTTGCGGAATGGCGCTGTCGGTATCGGGGGGTCGCTGCTCGGACTCGGTGCCACAGCACTGCTCCTTTGAGAGACGACCACCGTTCAGAGTGCAGCCCGCTGGATTACTCGTCTCCAGGCCGACGTACGCGATGGCTTTGACCTCAATTCGTCGCTTCGGGCGGCGTGTCACGAGTGCGACGAACGTGCGCGTCATTTAGTATTATCGACATAACGCACTCGCTGTGACTGTCCACCGCCCGGAGGCAGGTAAGCGGGCGGTTGTTTCCGGCTTTCCAGACTTTATCCGACTCGGTCCCCACCAATCTATCGTATGTCCGATACAATGCAGGCAGCGGTCGTTCCGGAACCGGGTGCCGAGTTCGAGATCGTCGAGCGCGAGATCCCCGACCCGGAGCCAGGGGAGGTCCGGGTCGCGGTCGAGGCCTGTGGGATCTGTCACAGCGACGCGTTCGTGAAATCGGGCGGCTATCCCGGGCTCTCGTACCCGCGGATTCCCGGCCACGAGATCGCGGGTCAGATCGATGCCGTCGGCGCGGACGTCGACGACTGGTCGGTGGGCGATCGCGTCGGCGTCGGCTGGCACGGTGGCCACTGTTTCACCTGTGAACCGTGTCGCCGTGGGGACTTCCTCCAGTGTGAGAACGGCGAGGTAACGGGCATCACCTACGACGGCGGGTACGCCGAGTACGCGACCGTGCCCGCGGAAGCCGTCGCGGCCGTGCCCGACGAACTGGACGCAGTCGACGCCGCACCGCTGTTGTGTGCCGGCGTGACGACGTACAACGCCCTGCGAAACAGCGACGCACGCCCGGGGGATCTCGTCGCCGTCCAGGGCGTCGGCGGACTCGGCCATCTCGGCATCCAGTACGCCCACGCGGCGGGCTTCGAGACCGTCGCGCTGTCGACCAGTGGCGACAAGGAATCGCTCGCCCGCGAACTGGGTGCCGACCACTTCGTCGACGTGACCGAGACTGACCCGGCCGAGCGGTTACAGGACCTGGGCGGGGCGTCGGTCGTCCTCGCGACTGCACCAGCTAGCGACGCCATCTCCTCGGTCGTCGGCGGCCTCGGGATCGATGGCTCGGTCGTCGTCGTCGGCGTTCCCGGGGAGCCGGTCTCGGTCGACGCCCAGCAACTCGTCGGGACGCGCGGCAGTGTCTCGGGGTGGGCGTCGGGTCACGCTCGCGATTCACAGGACACCCTCGAGTTCAGCTCGCTCCGCGACATCACGCCGGAAATCGAAACCTTCCCGCTCGACGAGGTCGAGACGGCCTACGACCGGATGATCGACAACGAGGCGCGGTTCAGAGTCGTGCTCGAACCCTGAGCCGTCTAGATCACCCTCGACCTCCGGACGCACGTGACTACGATACTGACGGTGAATGCCCGATTTCCGGCGTGTTCGGGTGGGACGTTTTTCGACCCTACCTAACCATTTAGACGCCACTTTCTTCCGGATATTTGTGGAGATTTCTCGTGATGTTTGACCTCACTGGATTCCAACGAGACATCTTGTACATCATCGCTGGCAAAGACGAACCCCATGGACTCGCCATCAAGGACGAACTCGAGAGCTACTACGAGGAAGAGATCCACCACGGGAGACTGTATCCCAATCTCGATGACCTCGTCGAAAGTGGTCTCGTCGAGAAGGGCAAAAAAGACCGCCGGACCAACATGTACTCACTCACGCAACAGGGGACGACAGAGGTCACCTCACGCCGCGAGTGGGAAGGCGACTACCTCAGCCACGTCGAAGTCCCCGCGTAGTAGCAGCCACCGGCGGTTTTTCGAGAGACGACCCGGCGCCCAGAGCCAGGTCTTCTCTTTCGAAGCAGGTGTCGGTCAGTCCTCCACGGCTGTGTCAGCCGTCTCACGCGATGGCTCGGGGCGTGATTCGGGGTGGGCAGGTGGGTCGTCGACGTCCGGTATCTGCCGTGGCAAGAACGTCGACGCGAGCAGTAAGACCAGCACGAACAGGACGAGCAGGAGGAGTGCCGCCCGTTGCGCGTCGAACATCGCGTTCTCAAAGATCCCCCTGAGTAGTTGCCGTTGTGCTGGCGGCAGGTGGGTCAGGAACTGTTGGCGCGTGGCTTCGGTCGCTGTCTCTGCGGCGTCTTCGAGGGCGATCACCAGGTCGTTTCGGTCCGCCGTCGAAACGGTCACGTGTTCTGCCCGGAGGACCCCGTCGACGACGCCCCCGTAGAAGTGGCCGAGGAAATACGAGCCGACGACCGCCGTCCCCATGGCGTAGCCGATCGAACTGCTGACGTTCAGGACGCCGGATGCCTCGGCAGAGTCCGCAGTCGGGACGGCCGACATCGTCATATTGGAGATCTGAGCCAGTATGAGCCCGACACCGGTCCCAACGAGCGCCACCGGGAGCGCCATCCTGGTGATCGTCTGAGTAGGCCCCGTCTGCTCGTACAATACCCCCAGACCGACGCCCATACACACGATACCGATCTGAATGAGCGTCCGTGGCGCGATGAACTTCCGCCAGCCGGTCGTAAACGCCGCGAACAGGACCGACGCGAGCGAATACGGCAACAACGCGAGCCCGGTTTCGAAGGCAGTGTACCCGAGGACGGCCTGGAGATAGACCGGGAAGATGAAAAAGAAGCCGGCCGAGACGATCGAGCGAAGGTTGTACGTGAGAACGCCAGAGAGGAACGCGCGGTTCGTCAGGACGTGCAGCGGAACGAGCGGCGACTGCCCCGCACGCTCCAGTCGCCGTTCGTACTGAATGAACGCCGCGAACGCGAGGAGGCCCACTCCGAGCAACCAGAGCGCCGGTGAGGTCCCGAACGGGTTGACCTGCCTCCCCCCGACGACGAACGGCTGCCGTGCGACGACCCACCCGTATTTGCCACTCACGAGGAATCCAGTGACGAGCGACGTCGACCCGACGATGGACAGCACCGTCCCGCCCGTATCCAGCGCGCTGGGCTGGTCCGACAGTGGGTGCGGCGTCACGTACCGAACGAAGACGAGAATGACCGCGACGCCGACGAGCTGGAGCGCAAAGCCCCACCGCCAACTCGCGTAGGTGGTTAATGCGCCACCGAGAATCGGGCCGAGCGTCGAGCCGAGCCCGCTGACGCCGGCCAGCAATCCGAACGCTGTCGCCCGAGCGTCGTCATCGTAACTGACTGTCAAGACAGTGAACGTCAGGGGAAACAACACAGCGGCCGCGGCACCCTCGATGACTGCCCAGCCGAGATAGAGGATCGCCGTATTCCAACTGATCGCCGCCACCAGCGTCCCACCGGCATAGAGGAGCAGTGCGATAGCCATGACACGCCTCGTATTCCGCCGCGACGGGAGCGTCCCGGCTGGGAGGATCAGCGCAGCGATCACCAGCGAGTAGAGGGCAACCGCCCCCTGAATCACGGTGATCGAGGTATCGAACTCCGCGACCATCGTGGGGATGGCCACGTTCATCAGGGATGCATTGATGACGATCAGAAACGTCGTCAGGCTCACGGCGATCGCTGGGGCCCAGTACTGGACGCGCGACTGCCCGTCCGGAGCGCGATGAGACCTCCCACTGGAAGTAGACTCATCTGGAGGCATACACCGGGTTACAACGTTGTTCCTCAAATAGCACCCTCGTCGGGCAGGTACACGCGCCTATAGTATCACTAACACCGGAGACTGTCCCGGTGACCGACCACGTCTCTACGCGGTCGCGTCGTGGTAGTCGTCGAGAATGGCGGCGATTCGATCACGCTGCTCACAAAGGAACTGTTCCCCCTGCTCGGTCAGCGTATATTCGTTCGTGCGTTTGTCAAGGGCCGTCTTCTCCACGAGTCCGTCGGTCACTAAGTCGTCGAGGTTGGGATACAAGCGGCCGTGGTTGACCTCGCTGTTGTACACGTCTTCTAACTGCCGTTTGATTGCGAGCCCGTACGACGCTGTCTGAGCGCCTTCCAGTTTCGCGATTGCCAGCAGCGTCTCCTGCTGGAACGTGCTGAGGTCACTGAATGATTCGAGACCGTCGGTCGTGGGGGTTTGCATAGCCGTCATGGGTGCTCGTCTGGATAATCCAACCGTTGGCCACCGTCTGTTCGCGTTCACATCGGTGGTGGATTTGCACAATTCAACGGTCGGTGACTATCAGAGAATAATGTATTCTGTTCTAATATACTTTCTGATGCACAAAGTTTGGTTTGGCATTGGAAAACCGAACTAATTTAGTGCAACACGAGTCAGATTAGTAGAACTGCATTCCATTCTGTCACCCTTATTTGAACGGATATTGTGTCGCACGTGAGGGGGCACAGCCTCTCGCTACAGAGAATTGTGTCCATGATTCAATACTCGAAGCAGCATCGAAACACCAGACTGGCCTTGCACCGGTGCCTTCTGCGTTCACGGCAGTGTTCGAGCGTACCCAGTTCGCTTACTGTCTGCTGAATACACAGCGCCTATCGGGCACTCCAAATTCACTGAGCGGCTGGCGAAGTTGCCAACGGAGACGAGAATCAGTGCCGCCCAAATTCGAGAAGTTCACGCTGTGTGCGATCATCCCCCAATACAAGAACAGTTCGTGCAGATACGACCGTTTACCTGAATTGAGGCGCTAAGGCCCCTTCCTCAACGAGCGAACTGGCCGTGAGCGAGTAGGGAGGGGATACAGCGCCGCACCTCGTGCAAACATTTAGGATTCTGTCGACCCGTAACCACTGTACTGCGATGGAATACACGCACCGCTACTGCGCCCACCCGAACAACGAGGTAGCGGTGGAACTCCGCCGACACATTGACATCCATCGCCAGGCCTACAACTACACCCGCTACGAATACGAGACGCTGCCCAGTGACACGGACACGATCGGTAGCGCGTACAGACATCATAAGCGGCTAACCGACTGGAAATCAGAATTTCCGGTGTTCGGCGAGGTTCACTCGAAGGCACTGCAACGCACAGTCGCACGGTTCTACGACAACCTCTCGAACCTGAAAGACAAGAAGGACGCCGGATACAACGTTGGACGGTTGAAGTGGAAGTCGCCGCGGGACTTTCAGAGCATGACGTATTCGCAGTCCGGCTTCGAGCTCAAAAACACGAGCGGCCAGACCGCGACGCTGTGGCTCTCGAAAATCGGCGACATCCCGATCCGCTACCACCGCGACATCCCCGACGAAGCCGTGATCAAGGAGGTCACGGTCAAACACGAGTCCACCGGCGACTGGTTCGTCTCCTTCGCCCTCGAGATCGACGACGACCACCTGCCGGAGAAACCAGCGATCGACGAACTCGAAGCCGACGATTGTGTGGGTGTTGACCTCGGTATCCTGAACTACATTCATACGAGCGACGGTCTCTCCGTCAGGAAACTGGACGTGGAAGCCGAGTACGAACATCTTCGGAAGGCGCAGCGCATATTGTCACGGCGTGTACACGGCAGCGAGAACTGGGAGAAACAGCGCCGCCACGTCGCGTCCATCAAACGTCGCATTCGGCGGAAGGTCCTTGATTTCCAGCACAAATTGACGACGTGGCTCATTATCGAGTACGACGCCGTGTTCGTCGAGAATTTAGACGTGAAACCGATGCTGGAAGGAAGTCAGAATGCTCGGAACAAGCAGGACGCCGCGTGGCGGCAATTCATCACGCTCTTGGAGTATAAAGCCGACCTGCACGGGTGTCACGTCCGACAGGTCGAACCAGCGAACACGACGAAACAGTGTCACGAGTGTGGTGTGAAAACCAAGAAACCGCTCTGGGTCAGAGAACACAGCTGTCCGAGTTGCGGGTTCGAACTTGATCGTGACTGGAACGCCGCACTGAATGTGGTAGAACGCGGATTACGGAAGCTAGGGCTGGGACAGTCCGAAGTACAACGCCTGCTGGAGACTGGAGCCGCTGTGGGTGACGACCATTCTCGGTCGGTGTCTGCACGCACCGTCGTTGAATCAGGAAGCCCGCCCGAGAGGAACGGAAGCCCCGGACTCAACGAAGCCGCTGTCGCGGCTGAGTAGGCCGGGGTAGTTCACTGCTGGTGATGCTGAGACAGTCTTCGAGGTCCATCGACGTGCATTTGACGGGCGGACGAATCGCACATCGTACAGCGACTACACGACGCTGACAAGGCCGTCGTCTCGCTCGTGGCAGTCGAAGACGACCGAATCGGAGGCCACGTCCTGTTTTCTCCAGCGCGCGCAGAAAATCTGGGAGCGGATGTCGATCCGGTCGGGGTAGCCCCGATCGGCGTCCGACCGGCGACGCAAAACGAGGGAGTCGGCTCGTCGCTGATCCAGCGAGGGCTAGAAGAGTGTCGGAAGGTCGGCGTTGACGCGGTGGTCGTTCTGGGGGACCCAGGATACTATTCCCGTTTCGGCTTCGAACGGGCGAGCGAGTACGGACTTGGGACCGAGTATGACGCCGACGAGGGATTCATGGTCAAACCGTTATATGAAGGCGCGTTGGACACCGGAGACGGGATCGTCACATACCAACCAGCAGTTCGACAGGCAGAGCAGTAGCTCACAGTCCAGACTGCTGACTCGAGATCCGGAGTGAAGTGCCGTCCTCACCCACCGAGATGGGCCGAGTTCACCTCCTGCGAAGGCCAAGCAACTAGGAGGGCCGTCCTCTTGTTGTCGGCGATCGAGGCAAGAGAGAAGAATCGAGCGGCGAGACGACCACCGTCGACGCGTGAACACCTACTCGACGATGATTGCCCCTTTCTCACCCAGCCCACGATGCGGCTGACAGGCATACCGATAAGTCCCGGACTCCTCGAAGGTGTGCTGGAAGTGAACGCCGGCGTCGTCACGAACTTTCCCCGAGTGGATATCCGCGTTCTGGAACACGACGTTGTGTGGAGCAACGCCACTCCAGTTCCACTCGACTCTCGTCCCCGACGAGATCTTCAGGACTGGTGGCTCGAACCCGAAGTAGCCGTTATTCAGCTCCGTGCCGGTCTCGATCGTCACGGTTCCTGCATCGGTTCGATCAGCGATCTCACCCTCGAAGTTGTCGGCATCCCGGAGCCACATATCGACGGTTTCGTTGCCGGTCGACGGTGGTTCCCTGACGATCACCGCGCCTTTCATCCCCTCATCACGGTGTGGTTCGGAGACGAAAGGGTACTCGCCAGTGTCCTCGAACACGTAGTGGTACTCCGTGCCGGCTTGCGCGTTCGTCCGGCCGCTGTCGAACGTGCCGTCGAGCGCTACGACGTTTTGCTGGCCGCCATGCCCGGTCCAGTCCCAGCGGACCTTGGTCATAGGTGGCACTTCGATGACTGCCGGTGCAAACGCCAGTGCATCGTCGACCGGTTCACCCACCCGAATGGTCGGGCGGTCCCCGGCGCCGAATCGAGCGGGTCTGCCGGTGTAGCCATTAGCGTCAGCGAGCCACTCGTCGAGGTCGTCCGGCGGCGTGAGTGACTCGGCCGTTGCGGTGGGGTCAGCAGTCGGTGATGTACGATCACCACTCGCAGGCGTTTCATCATCGGTGGCGGGGCCGTCGGAACTGGACTGTCCAGCCGAGAGACAGCCAGCACTCGCCGCAATCCCGATGACGGCGGTACTCTTGAGGAACCGTCTGCGTTTGGGGGACCGTTCCATTGCGGCTTGGTGTACGCCCTGCCCGACCGAAAAGCCGGATCCCGATTTCCAGATTCTGGAAAGAATCGCCCCCGATTTATATTGAGAGTGCGACATCACCGGACGCACAGAACGTAGCCCAGCCCCTGCCGCTGTGACTGTCCCTCCACGACCGTCCACACAGCGGGAACCCATCGATGCACCGTCCACATTCACGCTGTCCGCGAGGACGGCTGTCACCGATGCCCTGTCGGGTGCATCCAGACAGGAGGTCCCCCACGTGACAAACGACGATATCGACGAACAGGCTGTCTTCGAGGCGCTCGCTGACCCGGAGTGCCGCACCATCTTGGAGAGACTCACCGAACCGATGACGGCACAGGAGATCATCGCCGCGTGTGAACTTCCCCAGACGAGTTGCTACCGAAAACTGGACCACCTCGTCGCGGCCGACCTGGTCGAGGAACGGACGAACGTTCGAACGGATGGACATCACACGACGGCCTACGTCCGGAATTGTTCGGGCGTGTTCGTGGCGCTCGAAGGGAGCGACTCGTTCGAACCGAATCTGCTCCGCGAACCGGAGTCGGCGGAGGAGCGACTGGGCAGGTTCTGGACCCTTCTGAGTGAGCAATTATGAGCGACCACATCCCACTCGTCGTCATCGCTCTGAAGACGGTGACGCTCGTCGTCGGCGGTCTCATCACGTACCTCGCCGTGAAAGCCTCGCAGCGAACCGAGATCGACGGCCTGTCGGTCCTTGCGGTCGGGTTTGGCATCATCACCTTCGGGTCGTTACTCGCGGGGGTGGTCGATCAACTCCTGCGGGTCGACAGCGCGACCGCGCTCGTCGTCGAAAACACGTTGACAGCCATTGGCTTCTGTCTCGTCGCCTACTCCCTCTACGTCACCAAACGTCAATCATTGCCGGAGTGACAGCCACCACACTTTGCACGGAGCGCGATTGAGCCACCGTCTGCCACTGGAGCATGGGCACCTGCTGTAGTTCCTGGTAGAGGTATTAGCGAACGTACCCATCCATTCTAACGGAGGTGTTTCCAGCCATGGTGAAATCGCCATGACCGATAGAGGCCGCATGCAGCACGGCAGCTGCTGTTCGTTCGTGCTGGAGACGTTGAACCAGCCGCTCAGTAGCCGCGGAATTCGTGAGATGCGCCGTCAGGACTCGCGCCACTTGTGGCCGCACTCGACGCAGGTGAACAGCCGCACCTCGTAGGAGCCGCCCGGCTTCGGCAGCATCTCGTAGTCGGCCCGGTCGCTGTCGCAGTCGTCCGCCGGACAGGGCTCCTGCATCGTCTCGGTGGCGCCCTGGGTCGCGTCGGCCACGGCGGGTGCGCCGTCGTCCCGCTGTCCATCCTGGATCGCCATCGCCGCTTCCGCTTGCGAGTCGCGCGGCTCCTCGTTCTCACAGGAGCGACACACCCACGTGTCGCCCTCCGTGTGCATCATCGAACCACACTCGTCACAGAATTGCATGTTACGTAGCAATGCACGGGTGGCGGATATATGTGTTAACTCACGATCCGGCGTGGATTGCAGGCCACTGCGCATGCTGACTGTACTGTCCGTATGTCGCTCGGGCAGTGGCTCGCCCTCGATTTGGGAGATGTCGAATACCGACGTCGGCTTGAACCCGACGAGCCCTTCGGACCACTCCACGGGATCAGTGTCGGCGTAATCACAATTAGCTGATTCGGGCGAGAAGCCTCCGGCCGCAAGGAGCGAACGCAGTTGTGGTGAGCGAGTAGGGCAGAGATGAATCGCCCGCCGAAGCTGGACACATACCATTAAGAGTCGAGAGCCACATAACGTCTATCCAGCAGACGGTTGTCTCAGATATTGTTCAAATTGGGGACGGGAATACGTGGATACAGCAGGTTCCCATGAAAATAGGGGACTGCAGAGCTAGTCTTGCGGAACCGTCCGGGCTGTCTGTTCCGGAGCAGGTGCGGGTGGCTCGTGGGTGCCGAAGTCAGGATGGGTTTCTTCCATCCAGACGTACACGATAGCCCCGGAAACGAACATGAGGATGGCGGTCATGTAGAACGCGGCTTCGGCGTTCACAAACTGCATTGCGAGGCCGATCAGGATTGCGCCGACGCCGTAGCCGGAGTCACGCCACATCCGGTAGACACCCATGCCCGCAGATCGCCAGGTCGGGTGGGCGGCGTCGCCGGGCACGGTCATCAGGTTGGGATAGAGGAGCGCCATTCCAAGGCCGGAGACGGCGGCGAAGATTGCCCACGGAAGGTATCCCTCGACGAGAACCATCCCGAGGACACCGCCACCTGCCAGGAACATGCCGGCGATAACCGGCGGGCGACGCCCGATTCGGTCGGCGAGGCCGCCGGTCGCGATCTGGGAGAAATACATCGCACTGTGAACCCCGACGACGACACCGACGGCTTCGATGCCGAGGCCCTGGCTCGTCAGATACAGTGGGACGGCGATCCAGAACAGCGTGTCCACGAAGTTCTCGATGTGCCCAGCCTGGGCCGCCGCGAACAACGTCTTGTCCCCGTAGGTCGCTCGCTTCAGTACATCCATGAACGGCAGGTTCGCATCGTGGTGGTCGTCGTCACCCTCGGCCTCCGCGTACTGGACGGTCTCCTTGATCAGGAAGATCGAGATGAGGAACGCCAGCACGACCACCGCTGCGAGGAAGTAGAACGGCTCGGGTCGGAGACTCGTCCGTGCAGCGATGACGCCCGTGATCCAGGCACCGGCGGCGACGCCAGTGTAGCCGAACGCCTCGTCGATTCCAACTGCAAGCCCGCGCTGGTCTGGCCCTGCGAGGTCGATCTTCGCGTTGATCGCCATGCTCCAGGTCAGCGCCTGGTTGATGCCCAGCAGGACGTTCCCGGCCGTGATCCACCCCCAACTCGGCGCGAAGATGAGGATGAGGGGCAGCGGCAGTGCCGTCGCCCACCCGAGGATGAGCACCGGCTTGCGGCCGTACTCCTCGCCCCATTTCCCGGCGTAGAGGTTGAGGATGGACTTGACGAAGCCAAAGGAGACGACGAACGAGCCGATGACGAGGAACGACTTCACGCCGAGTACCTCCTCGCCGAGGACGGGCACGACTGCGCGTTCGGAGCCGATGGTCAGCCCCGTCGCGAACACGAGCAGGACGTGCAGCGAGAACTGGCCGAGGTGTTCACGGATTCCCTGTGTGAGATCTGTTGCCGTACTCATGGATTACTCCGCAGCACAGTTGTTCGGACCCAGTTCTAACTCGGCCAGTTCGTCGGTAGGGACCGATTCCTGGCCCACGTTCGTCCGTTTGACGCGCTCGAAGTTCGGCGGATGATCTGGAATATCCGACGCAAGCTCTTGGACGAATTCATCGCGGTCGCGTCTGAGATCCTCGTTCCGTTCTTTGACGTCACCGAGGGTCGCGGTCACCGGGGGTTCTGGTGAGCCAGGGTCGTGCGCCGGGAGGACGACGGCGTCGTCAGGGCGGTCGAGCAGTCGCTGGAGGCTCTCGTAGAGCGTCGCAGCGTTCTCCTCCACGTCGGAGTCTTCGATGCCGGCTTCGACGCCGAGTTCGACCCGGCCCACGCTCTCGTGGAAGAGCGTATCGCCGGTAATCAGTGCTGCACCGTCGACATCGAACGAGACACTTCCCTCGCTGTGTCCAGGGGTGTGAATCACCTCGACGTCGAGTTTGCCGACCGTGACGGTTTGCCCATCCTCAATCGGGGTGGCGTCGAGCGCCAGCGCATCCTTCGGATGGAGGTAGTACGGGACGTCGTGCTGTTCTGCGAGGTCCGCCGCACCGGAGACGTGGTCGGCGTGGGCGTGCGTGTCGAAGACGCCGACCAACGCTGCGTCGTAGTCGGCGAGAATCGCCTCGTACTCCTCAAGGTAGTGAGAGGGGTCGAAGATCGCTGCTTCCCCGTCCGAAACGAGAACGTGCGAGAGGCAGCCCTTCCCCGGACGTGCGACCTGAATGAGCGTGCCATCGAGATCGGCGGGCACTTCCGCATGTCGGTGGACACGGCTCCAGCCGTTCAATCCGTCCGCCAGCGTCGCCGCGTCGTAGTCCATCTCTTCGAGGAGTTCAGTCGCGGTCTCGGCAACGGCACCCGCACCACAGACTGTCACGATCTCTTGCTCTTCAGGAAGGTCTCCGAGAGCATCCTGTGCTGTGTCAGCATCGTCCTTCAACTCGTCGTAGAGATCCACGTTGATGCTGTCCGGGACGTGCCAGTCGTCGTACTCCCCTTCGTGGCGAATATCGACCACGAGCAAGTCGCCTCCGTCGTCCTGCAATCGGTCACTGAGCGTCTCAGGACTAATCTCCGACATGTGTGGTCACTCGTAAGAACAGTACGAGAATATAGGTGCTGCCGGACATGGCCGGTACCGTTAATCCGCTCTAATCCATCTACACGCGTATGAGTCTCTACGAGGCCTCGTTCCGGGTCAAACACGAATGTCCGTATCGAGAGATTTCGGAGCACTATCCGGATCTCACGATTCGCGAGTGGTATCTGAGCGACTGCCAGGTGATCGAACTCACAGCACCAGGAGCGCCGACCGATCAACTCCTCGACGAAATCGATCAACTCGGAACGATTCTTCACGAGTCAGTCGACGAATCCGGGCTCCACGTCGTCACCCAGTCCTGTCTCTGTTCGCTGGAGGACTCCATCATCGAGCGCTTCGAGGAGTACAACTGTCTGTACCAGCCGCCGACGATTCACCGCCAGGGATGGGAGCACTACTCGGTGATCGCCTTCGACGAGAGCGACGTCCGAGCACTTCTGCAGGATCTGGAGGCTGACCGTGACATCGAGGTCCTCTCGAAAACCGAAATCACTGAACAACAGATTCCACACAGTATGCTCGCCCCGGTCGATCAGCTGTTCGAGGACGTGACCGAGCGGCAACTGGCAGCACTCCGATTGGCCCTAGAAAGCGGCTACTACGAACAGCCCCGGAAGACGTCACTCCGGGATCTGGCCGACAAAACTGCCGTCGCGCGGTCGACGTACGAAGAACACCTCCGGAAAGCGGAGAACAAACTCCTCACGAACGCGGGGCAGTTCTTGCGACTGGTCACCGCGACAACGACGGGAGATCCGTTGCAGGTCGAAAAGACACGACAGACCGAACAGGCTGCCGATTAAGCTGCGAGGGCCTCGCCAGGATTTGCTGTCTGGCTATCCGATAGTGAGCACCTTCTCGTCGTCCTCCACGATGCGGAGGTAGTCGTCCATCGAAGCCCGGGGTCTGAGGTCGTCTGCGTCGAGATCGCGGGAATCGAGACACGTCCCGCAAGCAAAGAGTTTGCCGCCGTTTTGGGCGTATTTGAGCATCACGCCGTGTGGATTGAACTTCTCGTGGTCGAGGTCTGGTGCCTCGACGCCATCCCCGAGGAGGAAGACTTCGACCGAATGGTCCGCATCGAGTGCCGTATTTGCCAAACGGAAGGCATTCCAGACGCGCTCAGGGTCGTTCGTCTCAAGGATGATTCCGAGTTCCATAGGAGGGTGTATTTTGCAAACAGGTCCTATCCTGCCCGTAGAAGTGGAAAACCCCATGAGAGGTCAGGCTCTCTAGACCAGATGCCTGCGAACCACTCGCTGACGCTCTTTGCATGTGTCATCAAGACGGGTGACAGTTGACAATAACGGATAACTACTCGAGAATTCCTGATAGATGTATAAAACGAGACTCCAGTGTTGGATTTTAGTTTTAATTTTCTTAGTTGTAGTCTCTTCTAGGGATACTTGACGCTGGCAGGCCAATTTCTCACACCGGTCGCGATGGTCAGCCAGTGTTTCGTGGCGGTGTTGGAGCGCCTCAAAGCCGAGGTCGGTCAGCGGTGTTTCATTCGCGTCGGCTAGCCAGGCAGTGATGTCGTCAACGATGCTCCTGGCACTCTTCAGTTGTATCATTTCTTTATCGAATACCAGACAGAGGACTTCTAATTCCGCTTGTCGAGTGTTCGCCTCCGCGACGATCATTCGATTGAGGTCCGGCGAAAATGACGTTTCTGTCGCTGACGCTATCGCGACCGCTATCGAATCTGTGAGTCCGGTCTGAATCGTCGCAAGCAACGATTCTGTCCCATCGATATCAGCAACGCTGTGCGGTCGGATCGTCTCGTCGAAAATCCTGCGAACCGTACGACACTGCTCCTCAAACGCTGATTCGTTCGAAAAGTGAGGACTCGCCGTGGCTGTGACCCCAGGTGATGTGGAGGGCAGTGACTCAGTCGGCAGGTCCGATACCCGGGTGACGAACGCCTCGAACGCCTCCAGTTTCGCATCGACTGCGTTCTGCTCACCATCTGGTCATGTTTGAGCCTGCTCGGTGTGACCTTTCACAACCATCTCATGTATCAAGGTCAATAACTACGGCTAACTTTGGTTCCAGGAAGTCTGGTTTTTCTCAAGTCACGTGCCTGTGTCCGAAGCACACCTCAGAACGGAAAATACAGGTAGATAGTAGCACGGATTAGGTATTTCTACTTGAGTAGTGAGTTTGACATCCGTTCCGGGAAGCCAACGATGAGTTGGTAGAGGCTCAACTGTTCTTCGTCGTCATCTCCACGAAGGTACGACCGTGTTCGTTGACTGATCATCTCGACCGAGAGGACCAACAGAACGATGAACATGATCGTCGCCATCATATTGGTGAACTTGAACGTCTGCTGCTCGATCGACAACGTCACGCCCAGACCCCCAGCACCGATGATTCCGAGGCCGACCGCGGACCGGACGTTATTTTCCAGGATGAACATCGCCCAGGCGATGAACGGTCGAACGATCTGGGTGATCATCCCGAACGTGATTACCTGTGGCTTGTTGGCCCCGGTGCTCCTGACCCCTTCGATGGGTCCGTCATCTATCTCTTCGAGTTCGTCAGTGAGCAGTCGACCCAGTTCTCCGATGGTATCCGTCCCGATGGCGAGAGTCGCGGTTACCGGGGAGATTCCGCCCAGCGGGACGTATATAAGGGCCCAGACGAGCGACGGAATGGAGCGAATGATGCTCATTATCCCCCGGAATATGAAGTTGATTGGGAACGGCGTCACCCGCTCGTTGCCGAGGATGCCCAACAAGAGTGCCAGCGGCGCCCCCATGATGGTGCCTGCGAGGGCGATGGCTAGCGTGATTCCGGCTTCCCCGACCAGCTTTTCTTCGACCCAGAATTGGTAGTACTGGCCGACGTCGACGAATGGAACGAGATCGAAATACGCCGTCAGCGGGAAGTACTGTGTGAGCGCCGTGACGAACTCCGGCCAGTACTGGAGCCACTCTTCCGTCCAGAACCCGGCCATGTCCAGCGACCAGACCAACAGCACCGCAATGAAGACGACCAAAACCGATTGTGAGAGACGCCGTATCAGCCGTTTTCGTTTCAGTGCGGCGTGCTGCTGTTTGACCGCAGATTCCCCTTGGCTATCCTCGAGGTATCGTGAACGGAACCGCTCGACCATGGAGTCGGAATCCGCACTCATTGTTCGGTCCCGATGCCCTTGTCTGCTGTCTGGATGGGTTCACTCATCTCGTCGGTTTCAGTTCCCTGACGAAGGTCGTCGGTCTCGATGTGACCATAGATCTCTTCCAGCATCTCACTCGTCAACTCCTCGCGCGGTCCGTCGAACACCACTTCTCCGCTCTTTATGCCGATAAACTGCTCACCGAACTCACGAGCGATATTTATCTGATGGAGGCTCGCCAGGGTCGTGAGGTTGCGGGTTTCGGCCGTCTCCCGGAGATACTCCATCACCGTCTCGGCACTCGAGGGGTCCAGACTCGCGACGGGTTCGTCAGCGAGCAGGAGAGCTGGTTCTTGCACCAGCGCGCGGGCGATCCCGACGCGCTGTTGCTGTCCACCGCTCATGCTGCCTACTTTCTGGCCAGCCTCACCGAGCAGCCCGACCGTCTCCAAGGCCTCCAGCGCGAGTTCCCGATCGTCGACGGGCTGACGGTTGATCAGACTCCGAAAGAACCCCGTTCGGTTGAGTGTCCCGGTCAAGGCGTTGCCGTAGGCACTCAGCTCTTCGACAAGGTTGTGCTGTTGGAACACCATCCCGATGTCCGACCGAGAGTTGGTGATCTCCTCGCCATCGAGGTACACGCTGCCTGCGGTCGGTTCGGTCAACCCATTGAGGATCCGCAACAGCGTCGACTTGCCGGCCCCGGACTCTCCGAGCACGACGGCGAAGTTCCCGTCAGGGATCTCGAAAGAGACCTCGGACAAAGCCGTCGTCTCACCGTATCGCTTGGTTAGATTCTCGACACGTAGGGTCATGGAGAGGAATTAATTGCCCAGATCGACGTCCAGCGTATTGATGACGTCAATGACCGGCTGGTAATCTTCGATGGTGGCCGGTTCGACTGCCGTAAGCGGGTTTTCGACGTCCCCGTCGGGCTTTCGAAGCGTCCCGTCGTCGATCGAGACGATCGCCTCCTCGATGTCGGACCGCAGCGGGTGTTCCCAGTTGCTGCGCGCGATGATCGGGGAGAAGGGGAGCGAGGTCGACGCTTCCACCAGTTCCAGTTCGGGCGACTCCGTTCCGACGTCGTCGTTCCACCGACCGGACCGTTCGCGGACCCGTTCCGGCCACTGGTCTTCCGGGATGTGGTTCAGGAGGACTGCGATGTCACAGCCACAGGCGACGACGTCGTCTCGGTTGATGAGCGTTTTGACGGCGTTTCTGTGACTACCCGTGTAGATGGCGTTGTAGTCGACAGAATCACCGTACGGGGCCTCACCGGGGTCGAGACCGGCCTTCTGGAGCATGTAATTAGGATACAACGACCCGCTGCTCGATGGCCGGTCGGCGAACGCGATGCTCTTGCCCTCGATGTCTGTGGTCTCCTCGATGTCGGAGTCCGGAAGGGTGGCGAGCGCCGAGAAGTACACCGCTGCACCACCTTCCTCCACGATACCGACGACGTCGAACTCGTCCGGGTTGGCGAGCAGAGCCACGTCGCTACGCGTCATCTCTCCCTGATTATTGAGTAAGGCCTGCATGATCGCCGAGGTGCTGTCCGAGAATTCGACGTTGAAATCGGCTTCGTTGACCTCGGACCGAACGTGCTCTCTGAACGGTTCCCACATCTCCTCCGTGTCTCCCGGGGTTTCAGCCGGCGTCTCGATGAACGTGACCGGTTCGTAATTGTTGCCCGGCGAGTCCCCATTCGAACCGGAGTCGCCACCAGAACTATCACTAGAATCATTCGAGCTACAGCCCGCGAAGCCGGCGGTCAGTGCAATGCCAGTGCTCTGAAGCACGCGTCGGCGTGTCTGATCTTTCATCGACGAGATGAGGTAGTTAGTTTCTCCATTTGAAAGCTGATAATATCCGCCTATATCAATAGATGGTGTTGGGTTTGTATCAGCAACAGCCTTAGTGGTATATAATTGTAAATCTATATTACCAAGATGTTTTTCAATATATAATATTGGTAGATAGATTTCATAAGAGAGGCTAAAGTTCCTCAAACAGTCCGCTCACAGGATTGCTTGGATGAGAACGTGTTTTCGGGTGTCGAGTCCACCACCTCAAATGGCGTTGAATTGTGGATTTCGTTGGTCTGTCTTATACTTCTGGTCAAATGGAATTCCCGCCTGTCCTTCACGATATTTTGATTGTCACCGCCGAGTGACTTCGAGTATCTTGGTGCTTTCTCAGACGCTTGTTGCTGGATTCGCACTATGTATTCAGCACGGCTACAGAAACCGATCACTGTAGACGAACTTGTCACGACAGTCAATCTATTAATAGAAACTGGGGCTCAGAGGGGTAACCACTCCTCACTGGTGAGGCGAACACAGACCGCAAAATTGAACGTTTCATCGACTGCTGACATCACATAGAGGAGTTGACAGTACGATAACTCCTATCCGAACTGTTAAGTTGCCGGACCTAGGAGCTTCAGGTAAGCAGATCATTGCTGCTGTGGTGACGTCGTCGGCAGCGCCCATGGCCAGTGCCCAATGAGGCCGTATTGGCTGAGGGTAGGTCCGAGCGCCACTACGGGGAGATCGTGAGTAACTCCCGCACTCCCCGGGAACGATTCCGTTCCGCTGGCGCGGACTTCCACTGCTCTTTCCCGGTCGCCGGCTCTCACGAGTCGGCGACTCTTTCGCCGAAAGAGTACGCAGGGGATACAGAGCGTCTGTTTACCGTTCTTTCGACTGATGCACCACGATACCCTTTCACGATATGACGACGAACATAACCGACTTGACGAGCATTCGAGACGAGATTGTCGACGAAATTCCGGACGCACTTTCGGTCTCTCGTGTAACGTTCGAAGGCCCACGGCTTATTATCTACACCGAGACGCCCCGAAAGTTCGCTGAGCGTGGCGATATCATCGGTCACCTCGCGAGTACGTTCCGAAAGCGGATCACGATTCGACCGACAGCAGAGAGTCGGCTCTCACCGGACGACGCGCGATCGCGCATTCTGGACATCGTTCCCGATGATGCCGGGATTACGAACATCGAGTTCTATCCCGACACTGGCGAAGTACTGCTGGAAGCCGAAAAACCGGGGATGGCGATCGGACGCCGGGCGAGCACGCTCCAGGAAATCACAGAAGACGTCGGCTGGACGCCGGAAGTCCTCCGAACGCCGCCGATCGAATCCTCGACAGTGGCGAACGTCCGCTCGTTCCTGACGCAGGAACGGGCAGAACGCCAGGAACTACTCGAAGACATCGGCAAGCGAATTTACCGAACACCCTCACAAGACACCGAGTGGGTTCGCGTCACGACGCTGGGTTGTTGTCGTGAGGTCGGCCGGGCGAGTTTCATTCTCAGCACGCCGGAGACACGGGTGCTCATCGACTGCGGCGACAAGCCCGGTGCCGAAGGAGAGGTTCCCTATCTGCAGGTGCCCGAGGCAAACCCGATCGCCGACCTCGACGCCGTCGTCCTCACGCACGCCCATCTCGACCACAGCGCGTTGCTCCCGCTCCTGTTCAAGTACGGCTACGACGGCCCGATCTACACGACGGCTCCGACACGCGATCTCATGGGTCTGCTCCAACTCGACTATCTCGACGTCGCCGTCAAAGAAGGGCGAGTCGCGCCATACGAGAGCGAGATGGTGCGAGAAGCACTCAAACACACGATCACGCTCGATTACGGCGACGTCACCGACATCGCGCCGGATATCAAGCTGACACTCCACAATGCGGGCCATATCCTCGGGAGTGCCGTCGCGCACTTCCACATCGGGGACGGCCTCTACAACGTCGTGTTTTCAGGAGACATTCACTACCGAGATACGCGCCTGTTCAACGGCGCGTCGAACGACTTCCCGCGGGTCGAAACGCTGTTCATGGAATCGACGTACGGACAGGACGGCGATTACCAGACCGACCAAGAGGACAGCGAACGCCGGTTGTACGAACTGATATCGGAGACCCACGACAAAGGTGGGAAAGTCGTCGTTCCGTCGTTCGCCGTCGGCCGTTCCCAGGAGATGATGCTCGTCCTCGAGGAGGGGATGCGCGAGGGGACGATTCCGACGATGCCGATCTATCTCGACGGGATGATCCGCGAAGCGACGGCCATCCACACGGCGTATCCGGAATTCCTCCGGGATGGCCTCAAGCAACGGATCCTCCACGAGGACGACAACCCGTTCCTCGCCGACCAGTTCCAGCAGGTCGACGGCGGCGAAGAGATGCGCGAAGACATTGCCAGCGGCGAGCCGTGCATCATCCTCTCGACGTCGGGGATGGTGACCGGCGGGCCGATCATGTCGTGGCTGGAACTGCTCGCTCCGGACCCGAAGAACACGCTCGTGTTCGTCGGCTACCAAGCGGATGGAACCTTGGGCCGCCAGATCCAGTCTGGACAGCGGGAGATCACGCTCGATAAGGGACGCGGAGGGGCTGATCGGGTAGAGCTCCGGTTCGATGTCGAATCAGTGAGTGGCTTCTCCGGGCACTCGGACCGAAACGGACTCGAAAACTTCGTCCGCTCGATGAACCCACGGCCCGAAGAAATCCTGTGTGTCCACGGCGACGAGCGGGCGACGGATCAGCTCTCGTCTGCACTCTATCGGAAACTCAATCTCCGGACAGTCGCTCCACGCAATCTCGAGACCTTCCGACTGGTGTGAATTCTGGTTGCGAAGTCGCGCATTGCACTGGGGTTCTACACGTCAATTGAGTACCGTGTTGGGTCAGTTCGAAGTCGCCGAAGTATCCGCTGCTAGCCGGTCAGTGAGGCGTGTCTGGTTCACCCGATAGATAGTTACAGCGTCGTTTTCATACACTTCACGCACGGCCGTCCTGTTTGAGAACAGAGTGGCCCCATATCGCTCCCGTTCGAGCGGTCCATAAAAGATGTATTGCACCTCGTAATGCGCGAGAAGACGGGACTGTGTCTTTCGACTACCGTTAAACATGAGGCCGACGTCATCAACGCGGTTCCAGTACGTATCTGCACCTCGATATGCTGATTCATGAGCCCACCCGGCAACCGTCGGCACGCCGGTAAGACTCGATGGTGCATTGACCCATCGATACTCTCGCCAAATGTACGCGCCTGGGACACTGATGATGGTTGGTGTTCCTGACCGGTTATCGAGCCATTCGATGGCGGCCATCTGGTCCGGATACCGCTGTTCGGCGAAGGCCAACGCATCAAGCGTCGGTTCGTCCGGTGATCGGACAGCGTCATTTTCAGCGGTTGTCCACTGGTGGACCGCACCCATACCGTAGACACCCGTTGAGATGAGGAGGACTGCCACTACCAATCCGCGGACAACAGTATTCGACACCGGCGTGAGATCGATGGCTCGACGACTCGTGACGAACCGACCAACGACGACACCAGCGGCCACACTGAAGAGCACCCAGATCTGGGCGTACGTCTTGTAGAACGTGTTGAACCGGCCGGGCTTTGCGGGTTCCCGGAGATAGACGAGTTCCACCAAGACGATTAAACTGAAACCCGCAAAGGCGAGGAGCGTTTCAAACCCGAGATCGGTGTGTTCCCCTCGCTGTGTCCGTTCGAGACCGCGCCAAACGACGACTGCCAACGTTCCGAAGAGCACGACAGCAGCGTACGTCGGAAAGAGAACGCCGCCCGCCGCAATTACCATCCCGATCATCGTTGCTGTCGTGTAAGTACTCACGCCGGGTGACAGGCGAGAAAGAAGGGAGGGCACCAGGACGGCCAGGAACGGCCCGTGAATCAACAGCAGTGCACCCAACGAACTTCGAGCGGGGAAGACACCGAGTGCCATCCCGGACGTTTCGGACACGTGCCAGAACGGCAGCGACCACACTACGGCAAGCACGAGTACAACGCCGACCACGAGTGACGAGCCGAGGAGTCGCCCCCACGTTCGAGACACAGCGGGGAATCGAGAGTCGTTGAACGGAACAGAGATCCATTCCCGGCCAGGTCCAAGTGTCCCCAGCGATGAAGGCCTGAAGTACACCGTCAGCCACGTCAACCCAGCGATAACAGGCACCGACCAGGCGTTCGTCGCTGCGACGAATCCAGAGACAGCCGGAATGACACCGAACAGTAATACCTGTCTGTACCGTCGCTGCGAACTATCAGTGCAGAAGTATGCATAGAGACAGGCGACAGCGAGCAGCTCGAACGGCATCGCAAGCATGTGTGCATGGAGGTCGCCGTTCAGATACGCAAACAGCGGGAACTCGCTGATCAGAGTCGGGACGATTCGGCTGGCTGACCAGTAGTGGAACGAACCCGGTGAGAGCGCAAATTCCGACACCGTTCCATCACCGAGCAGAGACGCGATCGAATCAGGCAGTGCCCAGACGAGGAGTCGAGAAACGGTCAACAGGTTGCTCGCGAAGCCAGCGAAGAAGGCGCCCATCAGTGCGGCTGCAGTGCCGGCGTTCCACCGCTTCCCGATCGCCCCGGTGAGCCCGTACGACGCCGTTACCAGTGTGGCATAGAACGTCGCCAACGAGAGATTGTAGGCGTATCGAGCTGCTGTTCCCGTGAGTCGAGCGAGGAGTGAGGCAACGAAATGCCCAGCATAGTAGTAGCTGAATGGTTCGCCAGCGAACCAGATGTCTTCAGCCGGAAGGACGTCGGCTCGCAGATGTGCCTGCAGGAGTCCGAAATTCAGGAACTTCTCACCGCTGGCCGGATCGACGGCAGGGTCCAGTACCCGGAGTGCGAGCAAAAACAGGAAAGAAACGCCAAACACACCGAAGGCTGGCATTCCTCGACGGAACTGTTCGTACCACTCGCCGCATCGAACCACTACGAGCGAACTCAGGAGCAAGAGCGCAATGCCGACCCACAGTCCAGCGGTGATCGACAGATGTCCGAACCACAATCCGACGAGACCGAGTACGAACAATGCAACCGGAAGTCCGAACGCTACGGCGTATCGTCCGAGCAGCGGGAGGACCCCCAGCGCGATGATGCCACCGGCTAGCCCAAGTCCCAGACAGAGGACAAGCCAGGCGGCGACGACTGAAACGTCGATCACCGTGTTCAACTAGTGTGAATTCGTCGCTGACTAAAACCCGTCGGCACAGCTCAGTCCCACTCTCACAGAAGCGGTGACGGGTGCTTACGAATCGATCGTCTCACCACAGACGGGACACGTTGACTCGCCGCGGTTCGTCCCGAGGTCGGTTGCGTCTCCTGTCCACCCACAGACTGGACACTGAACGGGAGTCGTCGAAGGCATTCACGTATACAATTTCAGGTGGGCGACAAAGTACTGGTGCCGATCGTCACTCAGTTGACGGAACGTTCACTTCCCGTAGAATCTGCCGAAGAGTATTTACCGCCGAGGTCTGAAGGACCACTTGTTCCAGGGCGTCCAGTTCCGTCCTTTCTTCGCGTGCCCTGTTGTTCGCCATCTCGTGGAAGCGTCCTCTTTGGCAGCGCTCTGAAACGTGCGTGCCGGATGAAAGTGCGTCCCGCGGCGGGCACCAGGTCTCTCTGGCGGAAATGGGTCACACCCCTCGAAACGAGTGAATCCATGATACACGAAACAGACCTCCCGTGTTCGGACTGTGGTGCAGGGCTCTTCGAACGCTCCGTCGATGTCCGTGAGCTGCCCGTGACGCTTCCCTCACAGGACCAGACGATCACTGTCGCAGAGTGTCCCCGCTGTGGCGCACGATATTATCCCGAAGACACGCTCTCTGACGTTCATCGCACTAGAAGCGATCTTCAACAGGAGGGAAGCTGACCGATGGACTCCGCACAGGAATCTGACCAGCAGCGAGTGCAGCCATCTGTGAGTGAACTGCCGGACTCGCTCGGAGAGGGGACGACACTACTCCTCTGTCCGTTTGATCCGACGGCTCACGACTTGAGTTTGCTTGCGCTCGCGGAGTTCGGGGAATCGACCGATACCGGCGTCATTGTCACGACGACACGTGGCGTCGAGAAGACTATCGAGACGTACACAGCCCTCGATGATGCAAACGCTCAGCCGTCGATCTGTATCGTAGACACGGTGTCCGAACAGCAATCGATTTCTGCGATGTACGAGACGGTCCCGACGGTGTTCACCCCCTCCGCGGAGGACGTCGAACGACTGGTTCTTGCCCTCTCTGATCTCACGAGGAACCGAACGCCAGACGACGGAGAGCGCCATCTCGTTGTCCCATCGCTCACGCCGCTGTTGGCGAACGCATCCGTCAGCCAGATCACCGACGTACTCGACCGCATCACGGGCCTTCGGACGGCCGGTGGGTTCGGTCTCTTCGGTCTTGATTACACTGAACACGACGAATCAACAGTCTCAGCGGTCGCAAGTGCAGTGGATCGCGTCCTCTGGGTGACGAAGCAGGCCGACGATGAATTCGCCTTCGAACTCCGGTCGACGCGCGGAGAGCTGCGCGAACTTTCGGTCTCCAAGGATCCATCCGAGTAACTCCTCTCGAAAAAGGAGCGACTAGTCACGGATGACTGATAATATGAGAAGAGCACTTCTCCGCTCATGACCCATCACTGCGAATATTTTGACATGCGTTTGACGTTCACGCTGTGGTAATTCCCTCCTCCGTTTATACGAACAGGCAGTCTACTAGCGGATGATGCCAGAAGAGGTCCTTTTCAAAACCGAGGAGCGACAGACGAGAGCCGCCATCGCCGACGCGCTCAGCACTGCTGCTGAAGAGATAAAGTCGGGTTCCGTGCATCTGGAGAGCGCATCCGAAGACAGAGATGTTGCCATCCCCGAGGAACCGCGCTTCGAAGTCGAACTGGAACGCCTGACCGATTCGGAGACTGGTGAACAGCGCTACGAACTCGAATACGAGATCCGCTGGACGAAGTGACCGCTTTCCGCGTTTCATCTACACTGCTATCGACGCCCTTCTTCTGCCGATTAGAACCGGTTCGAGTCCGACAACGCGGAAAGTGTCCGTTAGTCCCGTAGTGTTGCTGCAATCTCGCGGACCTGCTCGGTCTCTCGCTCGGAGTAGCCGATGACGCGGACGTCGGTAAGCGTTGCTGGCTCGTAGTCGTCGATCTCTTCGCAGACGAGTCGCGCACCGCGTTCGAACTCGAAGCCTGCTGCGCCCGTTCCCAGAATCGGCATGACGATGGAGTCACAGCCGAGTTCGTCGGCCCGTTCGAGCGTGTTCCGCGTCGCCTGGCGGATACTCTCTGGCGTCGCGCGGCCGTCACCGTAGTGTGGCATCGCGGCAGCATGAATCACGTATTCAGCATCCAGGTCGAACGCGTCCGTGACGGCGACCTCTCCAAGGTCCACCGGTCCTTTCGACATGGCCTCGTCGTTGATGGGGCCGTTGGCGTTCCGCCGGAGTGCACCGGCGACACCGCTGCCCATCCGCAGACTCGTTCCGGCAGCGTTCACCAGTGCGTCCGCACTCTCCTCCGCAATATCTCCCTGTACCACGCTGAACTCCATACACACACGTTAGCCGCGTTTTCACTAAAATCCAGCCCGGGTGTTTCGACGTGTCACACCTGTCCGAGTGTCATCAACTCTGGTAACCGCCTGTCTCCATCAACGCAACCTGTAACTGGCCTGCTCTGGAGATTTCCACGGGGTATATACGTCGGGGCCACCGACTCCCTCGTAACCGAAACACGCGTTGTCCCCGGGAAGGGCGTGACACGCAGCGATTCGATTCCTTCACAGCGATTTGGCATTGACGCCTGCTGTGACGTCCTGCTCTCCATCACTGGCGGATTCTCACGGGTTCTGGGACTGCTCTGATCGGATCCACCTATGGAAATCGAAATCGCAACTATTGGCGGCTACGAGGAGGTCGGCCGCCAGATGACAGCCGTCCGTGCCGGCGACGACATCGTCGTCTTCGACATGGGCCTGAACCTCTCGAAAGTACTGATTCACGACAACGTCGAAACCGAGCGAATGCACTCGCTCGATCTCATCGACATGGGCGCAATTCCTGACGATCGGATCATGTCCGACCTCGACGGTGAGGTGAAAGCGATCGTGCCGACGCACGGTCACCTCGACCACATCGGGGCGATCTCGAAACTCGCCCACCGGTACGACGCGCCGATCGTCGCGAGTCCGTTCACGCTCGAACTCGTCAAAGAGGAGATCAACGACGAGGGGAAGTTCAACGTCCAGAACGACCTGATCAAGATGGAAGCCGGCGAGACGATGTCCATCGGCGAGCGCAACGAACTGGAGTTCGTCAACGTCACCCACTCGATCATCGACGCCATCAATCCGGTCCTCCACACGCCTGAAGGCGCAATCGTCTACGGGCTGGACAAGCGCATGGATCACACGCCGGTCATCGGCGATCCCATCGACATGAAGCGCTTTCGCGAGATCGGGCGCGAAGACAATGGCGTCCTCTGCTACATCGAGGACTGCACCAACGCGAACAAGAAGGGGCGAACGCCGAGCGAGGCAGTCGCCCGGAGCCAGCTCAGAGACGTCATGCGGAGTCTCGAAGACTACGATGGGGGAATCGTCGCGACGACGTTCTCCAGCCACATCGCCCGTGTCACGAGTCTCGTCGAATTCGCGGAGAACATCGGTCGCCAGCCGGTCTTGCTCGGCCGGTCCATGGAGAAATACTCCGGGACGGCCGAACGCGTCGGTGCCGCGTCGTTCCCCGACGACCTCGGGATGTACGGCCACCGCAAGTCCGTCGACCGAGCGTTCGAGCGCATCATGAAGGAAGGCAAGGAGAACTTCCTTCCTGTCGTCACCGGGCATCAGGGTGAGCCGCGGGCGATGCTCACGCGGATGGGACGCGGCGAGACGCCGTACGAACTGGATGACGGTGACAAGGTCATCTTCTCCGCACGGGTCATCCCAGAGCCAACCAACGAGGGCAACCGCTACCAGGCTGAGAAACTCCTCGGGATGCAGGGCGCACGCATCTACGACGACGTCCACGTCTCCGGCCACCTCCGCCAGGAAGGTCACTACCAGATGCTGGATGCACTCCAGCCCCAGCACGTGATTCCTGCCCACCAGAACATGAAGGGCTTCTCGGGCTACGTCGATCTGGCCGATAACGAGGGATACGAAGTCGGTCGTGACCTCCACATCACCACGAACGGGAACATCATCCGCTTAGTCTAGTCGAGACGCTCACTCCTGTGCCGGCATAAATTCTGTCAAACCGGACATAATATTCTCATTGGTCCGTTTTGAAGAAATGGTCATGGAGACGAACCGTTCGCAGAAAGACCCGTCGCCGAGCAAGTTGCAAGAAGCCGTCGACGCAATCGCAGGTGAGTTCGACTATCCCGACTCACTCACCATCGAGTACCAGGTCCGTGGTTCTGGTGAGAAACGAACGCAGTTCATCATTTCCACACAGGAGTCTGATGCCGACTCCATCCTCGTTCTCTCTCACGATGCAACCAGTGACCACCCAGAGCTTGCTTCGGAAAGCTAACGTTACTATCTGGCTCAGGCTCGTTCGGGATGACAGCGGGTAATGGCTTTCCGGACAGCATCTTTCCGCCCGAGGAACGTGATGTGGTCGCCATGTGCTAACTCGAAGGACGGCTCCGGCATCTGGGTGTCTCCCTCACGACCGACGAGCGCGATGAGAACACCGTCGGGCAACTCTGTATCGAGGTCGCTGATCGATTTCCCGACGAGGTCGTCTGCGGTGACCTCGATCTCTTGGACGTCACCCGACCGGCCGAGTTCGGTCATCCACTCGGAGAGTGCCGGGCGTTCGATGACGTTGTCCATCGCCCACGAGATGGATTTGCCAGCCGAGATAGCCCGCACTCCGAGTTCCTCGAACGCTTCCTCGTTGCCGGGTTTGTTCACACGGGCGAGGACGGTGTCGACGCCGAACTTCGTACTGGCGAGTTGCGAAACCAGCAGATTCACGTCGTCGTCACCAGTGGCAGCGGCGACGATCTTGGCGTTCGCTGCGCCAGCGGCTTCGAGGTCTGCAGTATCGGTTCCGTTCCCGTGATGGACGGTGTAGCCAGCGTTGCGAGCGTTGGTGACCATCTCTTGATCGGCATCGATGATGACGACGTTCTCGCCACGCTCTTCGAGTCGTTCGGCCAGGTCTTTGCCAACACGACCGCCGCCGACGATAATCACGCGCATAGGCAGGACGTTGAGGAACTGTGCGATGTGCCGGGCCAAGCCACCTTCGAAAACGACCGTCGTGAGGATGACGAGGAAGACAGTCCCGACCAGTACCGAGGCTGCCTCTGGATTCGTCGGGCGTAGTTGAATGGCAAACAGCGTTGCGACGCTCGCCGGGATAATTCCCCGTGGCGCGACCGTACTCATGAACACCCGCTCGCGGAAGGTGAACCGCTCACCGACTGTGCAGACGAACACGAGGAGCGGCCGAATGATGAGGACGATAGCGAGCACAACGAGCCACCCACCCAGCCCGAGGGCCAGCAGGTCCTCGATCGAAAGCAGGGTTGCGAGCGTGATGAACACGAACGAAAGGACGATGAGCGTGATGTCACCTTTGAACGCTGCAATCTCGTCCTCGTATGGAATGTCTGCGTTCCCGAGCAACAGTCCCGCTGTCGCGACCGCGGCGATACCTGCTTCGCCGGCGATGGATTCGGCCAGTCCATAGGTAGCAATCGCCCCAACCAACACCAGCAATCTGGAGTTCTGAATCGCATTCGTCGGGGAGAGGTCAACGTGTTCGAGGAGATACCACATGACGCCAGCGGTAAACAGTCCAACGAGCATGCCGATCCCGAGCCGCGACAGGAAGGCTTCGACCAGCCCGGCGTTCTCGTGATTGCCGAGGACCACCAACTCGAAGGTGACGACTGCCAGAATCGCCGCCGTCACGTCGTTGACGATCCCTTCGGTTTCGAGCGCGGCTGCAACGCGATCTCGCACTGGGACCACGTCCAGAATGGGTGTGATCACGGTTGGGCCGGTCGCAACGAGCAGCGACCCGATCAGGAACGACAGTCCCCAGGAGACACCGAGCGCAAAGCGGACGGCTAGGGCAGTTCCGACCAGCCCAATAATGGCCCCCAGTGTGATGAGTCGAAGCGCCTCTCGCGGCGTCTGCCGGAGTTTGTCCAGCGTCAGATGGAACGACCCCTCGAAGATGATGATGGCGACACTCAGTCCCACGATTCCGGAGAGGCTCTGTCCGAACGAATCCGCAGTCACGATTCCCAGCCCTTCGGGGCCCACGGCGAGCCCAGCAACGACGAGAAAGAGGACACTCGGAACTTCAAGCCGATCTGCGATTATTTGGGAGACGACACCCAGCCCGAGGATCGTCACGACGATGGGAATCAGATTTGACGCAAGGCTCACCAGAAAGACACCTGATAGTGAGTATTCAACCGACGTATATAATCGGCATGAAATCAGCGTCGGGTGAAAGAGGCGGACCCGAGAGTGGTATTCTAATTATAACGGGCGGTGGATTTGAACCACGTGAACGTCGATCGCTTCGCTCCCTCGTTCCCAGGTTCTAATCCACGCAGCTATGTTCGTCGCTCACGGTTTGTGAGCGACAGAATATAGCGGGCGGTGGATTTGAACCACGGTCGTTCCGTGATACTCCACTCCCTGCTTCAACTCCACACAGCGATTTCGTCGCTCACGATTTGTGAGCGACAGAATATAGCGGGAGGTGGATTTGAACCACCGGTCTGCGGGTTATGAGCCCGCCGGAATCTCCTGGCTATCTCATTCCGCTACTACTGTCGAACTGTGGCGGTTGTATCCGTATTGTTGATAGCCACACGAACGTTGTGGGAGTTGGTTCGGCGTCGATGTATGGCCCCGCGTGAGACCGAGTCTCCTTGCCCGCTATGTGAGCAGATCGTCGTGCAAGACTCGCGCTGTGTTTCTTGCACGACGCTGCTGACGACAATCGTAGGAGACACGGTCTGAAAGTCTCCTCTTCGTTGCGAATGCCTAGTAGTTCATGCTTCCTCATAGGGCCGGTTCTCATCACCGCTGTCGCAGGACGGTTCATCACCGGTCGCGCGAGAGACTGTCTCAACTCCGACGGACGTCGGCAAGCGGGAACGTCCGTCCTCCTTCGCTGTCGAATGGGGCGTAACGGAATTCAAAGCCCCGACCCGGAGCGGGAGGCAGTCAGTGCCTACGGTGACAGGGATTCGTCGCTATAGCAGTTGAACCCGCCGGTCGTCGTCTGGACCGCGCCACCGCTTCCGTTGTAGACCACGACTCGATACCAGCCGTGCTGTGGGGCCGCACCGATGGCGACGGCGTATGGAATCTCCCCGTCACTAACCTGGGGGGCTTCCATCTTGTTCATCGCAAAGTTGTCTTCGTCGACGGGAATATCGTACGCCAGCTCGCCACGGCGGTCAAAGACGGCGATGCGGCTCACATTGAATCGGTCGAGTTGCTCACGGATGGCCGGGACAACGAGGTACACTGCCCCATCATGCCCGGTCGCCGTGAACCCACTGATCACAGCCTCACCGTCAGACCTGGTTTCCGATGAACAGCGGACCGTGGCAGGCTCCTCGAAGAGCGCTGTACATCCCGTCAGTGAAAGGAGGACACTGAAGAGCAGTGCAGCTGTTACGATGTTCTTGCTGGAGGGCATACGAATAGCGGGTGAGAAACCCCTTTCAAAATAACTGTCGAATCTGTGTTACGTTCACCGACCAATACCGTGTCGTCGAGATTTCGCGATTCGAAGCGCCAGCGCGGGACGCGACGGTCCCCCAGAGCGAGGAGTGTCACCAGCCAGATTCTATCAGCCGAGTCCCGCGAGTCCGTCCGCCCTCCCTTACGGAGAATTCGAGGCGAAAGCCTCGCCGTTCACTCGGGGATGAAGCCGACAAACCCTCCACAACCGAGATTCCCAAGTAGTCAAGCGTCGTATCGTGCGGTAAGACAACTCGCGTATACTCTCAACAGGAAGACTCGGGGTCGCTTCCCGCTGATACGGACGGTTCCACGCCCACCACCGGCAAACGGTGAGGAGTACGTTGTTGAGGTTCGTCCGCCGTCCTCACAGTACCCCTACCCGTCACTGGAGACGGTCGGCAACGACCGCGCAAACGAGGGAGCGACAGCACACCAAAACATGCCCCGTTCGCGGTTGCACTCCGCCCTCGTCGGCGGAGTATGGTCGAAGGCACGACCCGTGTCCGCTCACGTTCCAACCGTGGACGGTTGCCCGGCATTCGGACGCCTCGGTTCAGGCGGTATCGGGTACGGCACAAGCGGATACCGGTCCCTCTCGGACGCCGAATACGCCATCCCCTCGTTTCGAGGGCCGACGTGTAGCGCACGAACCCGGTACCACCACGCGAGGTGAGGAAGTTGCCTTCGGGGGCCGATGGAACGGCCCGACGCCCCACGGAGGAATCCTCGCGCTTTAGCGCGGGGAGAATGTCAATGGACGGCCCCGTCGGGTCACACCGTATCGGTGGGAGGAGACGTGAGTCGCGACGCTCTCGCCGAACCACTCGATCAGGTCCTCGACGCACGCATCCCCGACGAACCCAGACAAACCGATCGCAGTCGGGCGTCGTCATGCTCTCCAGCGGGAACGATTGCGACCAGAAGCGTCGAGCCACCCAGATCGCTGCGAACCAGACGCCACCAGTTTCACTCTGTGACAGCTGAGTCCCACCAATTATTTACATGGCTTGCGACAGGTCGGACAGCACTGGACGAACCGCTCGACCCATGTCTCACCGAATACCGCAGGTGAGCCCCTGTTCGTCCGGATTCATCAACGATGACAGATACCGATACCCATCAGCCATCCACCACCGCCAGCCTTGAACGCGCCGTCGAAGCGGCTGGCCATGCCATCTTCATTACCGCGCCTGACGGGACGATCACGTACGTCAATCCTGCGTTCGAAGCCATCACGGGCTATGCCGCTGCGGAGGCCATCGGTCGCACACCGACCATTCTCAACTCGGGTGAGCACGCCCAGGAGTACTATCAGCGCCTCTGGGAGACGATCAGCGCAGGCGACGTGTGGGAAGAGGAGATCATCAACCGTCGCAAGAATGGTGACCACTATACCGCTCATCAGACGATCGCCCCGGTCACGTCGAACGGCGACATCGAGCAGTTCGTGGCCATTCAGACCGATATCACCGACCAGAAAGCGCGTGAAGACCAGCTCCGCAAATACAAGCGGGCCATCGAGGAGACACACGATCTGATCGCAGCCCTCGATACGGAGCATCGATATCTCTTCGCGAACAGCCGCTATCGTCGCTTTCACGGAATCGAGCAGGACAAACTCGGCGACACGGTACTTGCGGACGTCTTCGATGCCGACAGGCTCGAGACGATCGAGCCCCACTTCGAGCAGGCACTCGACGGTGAGGTGGTGTCGTACCGAATGGCCCGTTCGAGTCCGTCAACGGGCGATCGGACGTTCGATATTCGTTACTATCCCCTGGAAGACCCGGACGGAACGGTCGACGGCGTCGTGATCACAATGCGGGACATCTCCGATCTCGTCGACCGCCAACGGGAACTCGAACGGAACCGTGATTTGCTCGCCCACACTGAGCAGTTGGTTGGTACAGGTGGCTGGGAGTACGTGGCGGAGACGCAGACGCTTCGCTGGACGGATGGGACACGGCAGCTCCACGGGGTGCCAGATTCGTACGAGCCGAGCATCGACGACGCGATCGAGTTCTTCCACCCCGACGATCAGGAGACCATCCAGCAGGCTGTCGACCAGTGCCGGAACCAGGGAATCGAGTACGATATCGAAGCACGATTGGTGACCGCCGACGGGCGAACGCGCTGGGTCCGGACGACCGGCCAACGGTGCGTCCGGAACGGGAAGACCGTCCTCCACGGGGCGATTCAGGACATCACGGCTCGGAAACAACGTGAACAGCGGTTGATGGTACTGAATCGGATTCTTCGGCACAACCTCCGCAACAATCTCAGTACAGTCATGGGCTACGCCGATCTCCTCGAAGAGGAACTCTCGACGCTGCAGGCCCTCGATTCCCTCAACGAAGACCACTCTCCCGGAGCGGTCATCGGCCACGTGGCCGAGCTAGCTGATCTGTCGACGTCGCTCCAACGTGAGCTCGCGACGTTCGACCGCGCTATAGAGCACGTCACCTCGTTCCCCTTCGAGACGGCGCTTACTGGAACCAAACAGATCAAAGAGAGCTCACGGGAGCTCATCGATCTCACGCAGAAGGCCCAGCAGTTCGAACGGGGTGCCGACGACGACCAGATCGTCGAGACGGTAGCCATTCAACCCCTTTTAGAGGATATCGCGGCGTCATATCTCGAGGCGTACCCTGCCGCCACGATCGAGGTGACCGGAGCGGAGACGTCGATTCAGGGGAATGAAGCGGCGCTCCGGCGCATCCTGGACGAGCTAGTGGAGAACGCGCTGAGTCACAGCGATCAGGAATCTCCGACGGTCACACTGGATGTCCAATCCGATGAGTCTGTTCGCATTCGCGTCGTGGATACGGGGGCCGGCCTGCCAGAGATGGAGCGCAAAACGATCAGCGAAGGGGAAGAGACCTCGCTCATGCACGGGAGTGGGATCGGCCTGTGGCTGGTTAACTGGCTGGCAACTCGACTTGGGGGGACAGTCACGATCGCGGACAACGAACCCCGTGGGACGATCGTGACACTCGAGTTCCCAGCCGTAAGCGGATGAACCCCGGCCAGTATCATCAAATTGCTAACGGTTGTAGACGGAACTGTCGGACCAAACAGTGGCAGATCGGATCTCTGATAGCTGTATTCGACAGTTTTCTCGTGCTCACGTCGGTTTCTCATCGCCCACACGATCGCGAGTAGCCACCCGATCAAGGAACCTATCAGCTCTGTCACTCCGAGTCCTATCCCGAGGGGGCCAGCGGAAGTAGATCACACCGTGACGGAGTCTGGAAATATCGCCACTCTGCAGGTCGTTGCCTGAATGGGCACTTGTGGCGTCACTTTCGGCGTGCAGGTCGTGCTTCCGGTCGAACAGGAAGTCGTTCTCGCCATCCCCCACTGTGGACGACACCACCACGAGCTGTCCGTCAGACTGGATCACATGACGGCCAGTCCGAGCGAAGCCTCGACCCAGACCACAGCGCTGACTCCAACGTGATACGTGACGAGTGAGAGGACAGCCACCCACACCGACCGCGTCCGGGCGTAGCCGATGACAGCAAGGCCGAGAACGAGGATCCAGAGGAGGTGACGAACGTCTTGGGGGAAGGTGAGCAGATCAGACGCGATACCCAGGATGCCAACGAAGGCAACGCCGAAAACGGGGATGTCCCGGCGAGCCAAGGCGCTCGCATGCTGGGAGTCGGACAGTGTCCGATACAGGACGCCCACGGCCATGCCGAACGCAACGGCGAGTAGCAGTGTCAGCGCGAAGAGGATGCTGTCGGTGAGACTCGGTGGAATGGTGGGGATCGGTGACCACGGCATGAGCCAATAGTACCCGATGAACAGGGCTGCTAAGCCGGCCGCGTCGTCGGCTCCAACCAACCTGTGAACGGACTCGTAGATGACCCCACAGATCAGGAGGCCTGCGCCGATCCCACGGAAGACGTCCGATGGGACGAGATGCAAGAAGACGAACTCAGCCGAGACCTGTGGACTGAGCCACTGTTGTGTTATCGCACTCAGCGAGACACCGAACAGCGCGTTTCCCACGGCTGAGACGGCAACAGCAAGCAACGCTGGAGCGACGATGACCGCCAGGGCGATCGGCCAGGTCCCCTCCCGGGGCCACGACATGCCGAGGTCGAGAGCACGATACCGAACGTACACGAGCGTCCCTCCCCCAAGGCCGACGAGCGATGCCACCGCCGACGTGGTGAACATCGGGACTGACTGGGGGCCGAAGCCGTCCACGATGACCTGCGTGGTCTCTGTGACCAGCATCGTCCAGAGTTGAATACCAAAGAGCGTCGCGAACAGGGCACCAAAGCCGAGCGTCGTCGCATCCCACTGTCGGTGGAGGTCAGTTCGCAGTCGTTGGAGGGTCGTCATAATCCTGCGATACTATTCACACACAGGTGACAAAAAAGTTCACCACGGCAACAAGTCACCGGAGCAATCCCCGACTGGTGCGACAGTGAGCAGGTCCCCATCTCGGGGGGACAGACGTACTCCTGACCACCACGCAACGCCTGAATGCAGTCCGAGTTAGTGTTGGTCTCGGGCCGTTGTATTAGACATCCGGAACGCCTACGCCGGCGTGATGCCTTGATTGCAGCATCGTTGTTGGGTCCACGCAATCCCCGCCGAGGGGTAACAGAGTGCCTACCTGAGTCGGCTACCAACGCGTCCACTCGCGGGCTTCCGCACTGCCCCATTGTGACTCATAAACAACCGTCGCCTTGATCCAATCATACTCGTGACAGAACCATATTAGTCTTTCTTCGGAAGAGTTAACGAGCGTGTGACTCTGCCACCTCCTTTATAACACACCGACCTCACATGCGACTCGAGACAGTATGCCTGAAACTGGTCCTCCTCCACAGCACGAATCGACACGGTTGAAGTACGCCCTCGTCGGTGGGTTGACCTCCCTTCCGTTCACCACCTTCAGTTACTGGCACACAGGGTCCGAACTCTCACTCGGAGCAGTGGTGTTTGGTGGGATGCTCGCGGGCTATCTGGTCACCAGAACAGGCGGTGAGAGTCGCGGAGTCGGAATCCGGGTCGGGCTTCTTGGCGGACTCCCAGTGTTGTGGATCCTGTTCGATCTGTTGGCGGCGACATCGGGGTTGGCCGGGCCAGCCTGGTTCGTGACAAGCGCGACGGTCCTTACGGTTGCTCTCACGCTCGTGATTGCACTCTGTGGATTCGGGATCGCTGCCCTCATCGGCGAAGTTGGCGCACGCATTGGGAACTGGCTGGCCGGCAACCAACCTGGCCAATCGGCCCCCGTTGTAAATGGGGAACCCTGAGAAGATAAAGGAGATTCACCTCCCTCTTACGAACGGGTGTCAGGGAGGTTTCTTCACTCCTGACTGGGTGAATGGTCTTCGGATGGCAGTTTAAGCAGTGCGCGGGTGCGGTGGCTGATCCAGCGTCGTATCCGTCTGCCGCTGTTCGAGAAAACGAGTGCCGCCGCCAGGGTTATCGAAGTGGTATGGAGGCCAACTTCAAGCCAGGGCGTCAGCTCGCTACTGAACACAGGAGCGATCCCAAAGAACAACAGCAGATTGACGGCTGCTTCAGCGACGAAGTACCCTACGCTGGCCGAGAGTGAGGGGTACCACCCGACTGCCCAGAGCAGGACAACGACGATCGTCCCACACAGCAGCCCGGTACCCATTCGCGAGAGGGGGACGGCAACCGAAACTGCATCGACCAGGGCGAATCCGAGGGTCCAGAACGACGAGCCGACGAGAAACCAGACCACGAGGAGGTGGCCAAACGAGGGCTTCCGATCGAGCGTCGGACTGGCGTCCCGTGGCTGTTCATCGGCCTGCTCCATGATGCAGGTATCACTACGAGTGCCAAAAGAGGATTTGGTTACCGGAGCACAGTGCTCACCAGTGGCTCACTGGGTGAGAGACCGATAGCCTCGTTACGAAACACGACTCGTTCCCCCATCATATTGTACGCCCCAAATATAGTACGACTGAATACTTCGAGTACGTGGTCGCTGTCCTCTGTGTCATAGCCACTCCGAATAGACAATATTCAAACACGATGCCGTCGACGAGAGAGTTATGAGCCCTGAACCTGAAGAGGGCTCCACGGATCCGCTGTTCCGTGGGTGGTCTCCCTCACACCGATTCAAGGCACTCGTCTTTCTGAGCCTCGGTAGTATCCTGGTGCTCCATCCGCTCGTCGGCGGGTTACCGAGCGCACTCGGACTGACTGGGACCGTTCAGTACACTGCTGTCGAGGTGCAGCCAGAACGGGATGCGCTCTCGTTTTCTGGCCCAGACAGAGCGGCACACAGAGCAGAAGGCGCAATCGGCGGCCAGTCGGGGCTCCAGATCGATTGCTATCCGATTGGCGTATCGGACCGATGTGCCCTCGAGTCACAACTGACAGCGGGGAATCTCACGGTGCCAACCGGCCCCGACAACTGGCGGGGATACAGCTATCACGGTGAGTTCTATAAACAGGTCTCAACCGAGAACCAGGAAAACACGACACTCGCACTGCAACCGGTTCCAGCGCGAGCAGTGTTGGCCAATCTCTCTGTGTCGACTCGGCACTGGTCTGCCCCGCTGACAACGGCCGTCGAGACCGGAAACGTCACCGTTCGCAGTGAGCTCCAACATGCTGAGCGGCTTCTCGCTCGGAACGGATCGTACTACGTCGTCGTTCCCATGTCTGACAGATCCCGTGACACGTCGCCGGGTGGCCTCTCTGCGACGATAAGCACAGTCCTCGGTGTACTCTCCTTCCAGCGCGGGATACACCACTACTCCCACTGACTCTGGTTCGGGATTCACGAGCTGTTCTCGTGGGGTGAAACAGCCCTCACGACGGTCGAACAGGTGACCCACTGGCTGTGGCACCCAGCCGGGATCTAGTCCTGACTTGTACGCTGGAAGAACGCGATCGCAGCGCGGAGGAGGGTGAGGGTCTGTAGGAACGAGGTCGGTTCCTCCCCCCTGCTCGTCGTCGACGGCCCAGAAGTCGTGCATCACGGGGATGACGCCGAGGGAAAATGCCGCAATACTGCCCGCAGACAGTTTGGGGAACCTCCAGGCCCCGATGCCGAGACTGCCACCGAGGAGGAGGCCACTGGCTGCGGGAACTAGTTTTTCTGCGAACGGGACTCTTTCGCGTCCGCGTACGCGATGCGGCCATCGAGGTTCGTGAGATTCCGAAGCGCCAGTACTGCGAGCCCACTCCCAAAGAGGGAGTGAGCAATCGGAATGATATTTTGCCCCCTGCAGGTAGTGCACCGTACGGATGGTCTCCCGCCGAACGATTGCGCTCCTCCTCGGGTTGGCGCTCGTGAGTGGCGTTGTCCTGTACGATACCGTGTCGGGACCCGCCCAGCCCACACTGACTGTCGAAAATAACGACACGACCTCGTATCAGCTGTCCGCATACACTGTCGAAAGCAGAGAGAAAGCGATGTACATGAACTTCGAGGTCACGACCCGGGCTGATGAACGCCGCCTCAAGACGCTCTCGCAGTTGGTCTGGTCGGACAGGGATCACAACGTGACGCTGGCCGATGATGGAATCCCAGCGCAACACATCACCGTTGCCCCCGGCGAAAAAGTGACGACCACGATCGATGGGTGGACTCGGGGCGACGTGACGGTGTACATCGTCGAGGAACTCCGTGACAACGAGACGCACGTCTACACCACGATCAAGACCTGTACGAGACCAGGCCAGCAACACACGCTGACATTCGAGGACGAAGGAACCAGTGGCGGCTCGACGTGTTCCTGAGGACGAACTGGTCGCGATCGACGCCGGGAGCGAACAGACGAACGCGGTTATCGATCGCCGTCTGAATTACCATCACGGTCACCGGGACGAGTGGACGGAGTCGCGTCTACGTCATCAGTTTCGGGAGAGGAGATGATTCCGAGCGCGACGGCGTGGACCGGTGCCACGAGTGCCGTACTCAGCAAGCCACCGGCGATCGGCACGGTTGCGAGTCCCCAGGAGGCGAGTCCAACGACGATGATGAGGCCGGCGAACGTCATGCCGTGTCCGCGTGACCGGCGGGCGCTCTGCCGGAGTGCCGCCACAAACCCGCTCCCTGTAACCAGGAATGCGGGGACGAGGAACAGCCGGACGAAGACGAACAAGAGTGCAGCCAGCAGAGCGAGTCCAAGCAGGAAATTGTCGATATTGACGGGTGAGACGCCCAGCAGCTGCGGGAGCGAGACGATCGCACCCAGGGCGAGCAGATACCTGCCCAGCGTCCTGGGGTGAGAGCGGCTATCGAGTGTTCGGCTGATCGTCAGCCACCCCGCGAGACCGACAGCGAGCGCAACGACGAGTTCGAGTCCGACGGCCCAGAGGAGATACGGCAGTGTGAGGTCGATCAGCGCATCAACCTGCCGGACCGTGCGTGCGGTCCCCTGCGGAAGCACGGAGTACTGGAGACTCACCGAATCACTGAACGCGTCCGGTGCTGCCACCGGAATCGGGTCGGACTGGCGAAGCCAGTCTGCCAGCGCGACCAGCACCCCAACGACGGCGAATGGAACAGCGAGGACTGGATCGCGACGAATGCGTCGGAGCGCAGCCCGTATCACGCCCACGGTGGACAGGCGAGTGGCTGGTGAGGCCTGTCTCGATCGGGCATCCATCTCGGGCTCGTCGTTCTCTTCACCAGGCATTATGCGTCCTCCAGCGCGAGGATGCGGCCACGGTTGGCCAGATAGAGCATGCCGTCGCCGACGATCGGTGGCGAGAGGGGGACCTCCGATGGGTGATACTCGAACTGCTGCTCACCCGTGGCGACGTCGAACGCTTTCAGCGCCCACAGCGAGTCGACGGCGTAGACCCGGTTGTCAGTGACGACGGGCGTCGTCTCTCCCTCGAACGGTGCTGTCCACCGTGTCTCACCGGTGGCCAGTGACAGCGCGTGGAGTGACGCCTGCTCATCGGCGACAAAGATCGTGCCGTTGGCAACTGCTGGCGTGCTGTCAGTCGCATTCCCCGCCAGGTCGCGCTCCCAGAGGAGCGACCCGTCAGCGCGGGCACGCAACTGCACGGACTCACGCGTCGGGATAACGACGCCCTCGTCCGTTGCGATCGGCGGGAGAACCGTCGATTTACCGAGTTCACGATGCCAGTGTTGCTCGCCGGTATCAGCACGGTACGCAGTGGCCTGTTCCGGCCAGGCAGTGACGACCACGAGTCCGTCATCCACCGCGGGTCTGCTGTAGGGGCCACTGATCCCTTCGTCTTCGTGATGGGTTTGCCGCCAGAGCACCTCTCCATTGTTCGGCTCCACCGCCACGACTGAATTCGTCCCGGGGACTGCCGTGTAGATCCGCCCGTTCGCAGTGACTGGGCTCGTTGCCTCGGCCGGCCCGAAGAAGCCGGGCGCGGGCGATCGTGGCCCTGTCCATCGCTCGCCACCGACTGTCTGGTCCGTCAGGGGGAGTGGCTGTCCGCCACGAGCGTTGAGCCCGTAAATACCGGTCGGGCCGGTGATCCCGAGTGTCTTGGTCCGATAGATCGACGCTGGCGCAACCGTTGGACTCGAGTGATACGGCCCCTGGACGCTGAATCGCCGCTGGCCAGTCTCGGTATCGAGGGCCAGGAGTCCGTTGCCACCGACATACAGCGTCTCACCCTGCCGGACCGGCTGCGTGCTCCCGCGAAACCAGGCCGGTGCCTCGTGTGTCCAAGCGACCGCCACGTCGTCGGTCGGTCCTGCTGCCTGGGGGTTGTATCCGGTCCCGGGCGGGTCATACCGAGCCATCGGCCAGTCGGACGGTGACTGGCGATCTGTGTCCTCCTGGGTTGCGAGCGATGCGAGGCCGGCCGCACCGCTCACCCCCAGGGCGGACAAGCCGAGAATTTGACGTCGTGAGGAGGGCATCTACCCGGAGGTGTGTCACAATTGCCATTATCGCTGTCGGTCCCCGGTGAAACGAAGCAGACGTTACATTACAGATAGAGATCACGTCTCGTGGGTGAACATCAGACGTGTCGGTACGGTATCTGCTGGTCTGGGAGGTCTGTTCCTCGCACTCGGTTTCATTACCACCCCAGGATTAGGGGGCCGAGAAGTGGCGCTCTGCCGGACGTACGGTGCTCCGGAGTCCGTGGGATTCGGGTTTCCAATTGGGCTCTCGTCTGGTACGACGGATGCAACGAGTGGACGTTCTCCGTTTTTGCTGCGCTTGGAGTCGTCTATCTGCTCGGAGCCGTTCTCGCGGGAGTGGTTGTACGCTACCGCTAATTCCGTCCGCAGATCTTCGGCACGAAGCAGGAGTGCCTGCTCAGTATCGGTGACCAGTTCGACCGGAGTAAGTCACGTTCGGGTTGGATGCTAAACGCGCGCTGTGTATGCAGCCTCTTTGCCACCTGCTTGATTGCCATCAGTACCGGCGTGCGAGGGACAGGACATCTATTCAGCACACGGGTTTCTGAACGCGAAACTCGGCGGCAGCATTTTTGGACTGTGTTGGAACTCTCAAACAATGGCCGCATCACGGTTGCAGGAGCTTCGAGCTGACATCACCGATGAGTCGTACCGAGTTGCGATTCTCGTAGGGATCGCTTCGATCCCGTTTACTGTCTTCCTGTCTCGGGGACTCGTTTTCGATGAGGGACAGATTGCTGGGGGACGGATCACTGGGAGTCCACTGCTCGTTGCCGGGGTAGTTGTCGGGTATCTCTACAGTGAGCGGCCGTCCGGGAGTCGTCGCGCTGGTGTTCTCACCGGTATCACAGGGTCAATTGCGGTCGTTCTGTTGTATCTCCTGAACCTGTTCGCCACGATTTCGTCTGTCTCACAGTGGGTCGCCGTGGTTGCACTACTCGCGACACCGCTTGCTCTCGTACTCGGTGTGTTGCTCTGTGCGTTTGTCGGCCTGCTCGGGGCAGTCATTGGCGATTGGGCGAGAACGACAGCGCTCGATCGTCTCCCGTTCCCCAGGAAGGAATGAGAAGGTCACAGTGGTAACAGCGCGGAAGCCCACGGCTTTAGCCGTGTGGAGGAAGCGCGTACGCTCCGAGCCACAATTTACCAGTATTGGCATTGCTGACTCCCCAACGCTCACAAAAATAGTAATAAAGAGTAGAAACTACTGTGACACACATGGCGGGGAGGTAACTCGGACGGTTCGCGTCCGTCTCAACGTGCCTGACGACCGCAAGAGCGACCTCCACGCCACCAACTCCAAATTCCAGTACTGTGCGAATCGAACCGCAGACTGGGCGTGGCGCTATCCTGACGAAAATTGCGTGACTAGCAAGAGCGAAGCTGAAGCCGCCATCTACGACGCCCTCCGCGATGAAACAGACGACCTCCACGCCAACCTCGTGCAGAAAGCCATCAAACGCGCCACCGACGACATCGGCAACTGTGTTGACCGGCTTGCAGATGGCGAGAACACTAGTAAGCCCCACTACGACACGTTCAGCATTGTCTACGACAAGCGAGCAGCCACCTACTACCGTGACAAAGTAAGTCTCGCCACCGTCAACGGGAGAGTCGAATGCAAATACGACTTACCAGACGATCCCGAGGGGACACCACACGGCGAGTACCTGCTGAACGAGGACTACTCCTTCTCAACCAGTACCGTCCACTACGACAGTAAAACCGACGAGTTCTACCTGCACGCGGTGATGGAGCGCGAAATCGACGCGAACAGTCCTGAGAAAGCCGAGGATTCGAGAGTCCTTGGCGTGGACTGCAATGTCGATGACCATATCGCCGTGACCAGCACAGGACGGTTCGTCGGCAATGCTGACTATCTGAACCACCAGCGCCGCGAATTCGAGAAACGGCGTGCCAGCCTACAACAGACGGGCACGCGAAGCGGCCACTTGACCTACCACCGGATCGGTGATCGGTTCGGACGCTGGAGTCAAGACTATCTGCACCAGTGTTCTAACGAAATCGTCGCAGAATCCCACCGCCACAACTGTACGCATATCGCCTTCGAGGATCTTAAACAGATTCGAGAGCGTATCAGCGACGACAAAAAGTTCCAACAGTGGGCCTTCAACGAACTCCAACAACAGACAGAAAACAAGGCGGAACTGGCTGGCATCGCGGTTGAGAATGTGGAACCGGCCTACACCAGCCAACAATGCTCGAAGTGTGGGTGTACACTCGAAGAAAACCGCGACGGGCAACGTTTCGCCTGCCTTGACTGTTCGTACTCAGTGAACGCCGACTACAACGCAGCAAAGAATATCGCCCGGAAATTGGCGCTCAAACTCCAGCGAGGGCAGAAGTCCCCCGCTGGAGGGGCGTTCTGTCAGTACGCCCTGAAGCCGGGGGTGATGACCGTGAACGCGACTGACGTGGCGTCCGACGCCTACGTGTCGGTAGAACGGGAGTCCACCGGCAAGCCAACGACCTTCAGTCGTTGGTAGCTGACGCTGCGCACGCTGTCGCGCGCTACACACCTCTCGGCGTGCAGGCGAAACACTGTGCCTCGTTCGGACACCAGAACGCGACGCGTTCTTGGGACGCCGACAACCAGGCCGTGCCGTACAGTACAGGCTGTGCAGTAAGCACGGAAGCATCCACCGAGCGAGCACCGCGAGCGAGGTGGTTCACCGGACGCGAGCGAACGAAGTGAGTGAGTCGTCCGGGGGTTTTCGTCCAGGTTTTACGAGGAGTGGTGCCCGCAGCGAAGCGAGGACACCCGACGACGTAAAAAGTGGGCACCACACTGCGCAGCCGATTCAGCGGAACGTGTCTGCAAGGAACGAGACCGGTGTACGACAGACACCGCACCGATCCTGCAGGGAGCGCCATCGTGAAGTCGGTAGTGGCGTCGCGCCTGGCCCAGTATTTTATTCCGAGCGAGTGACTAGCAGGGTATGGCCTCGTCTGACTCGCGCGACCGTCTCGGCCGACTGGCTATCGGACTCCTCGTCCTTCTCGGGCCTGTTTTGATCCTCGTCATCACGCTCGAAGTCCTCATTCTCTTCGGCGATCTCACACTGCGTGAGATCTCCCTCGTCGAGTTTCTCGAACTGTACATCATCGACTTGGTCTTGTTCGTCGGGCTTGCCTACGGCATCTATCGGCTGACCTTGTGGCTGGTGGAACGCCGGCTTCCTGAATCGGTCGACGCACTCGAGGATCGTGACATCGAGACGGCCACTGACGAGGAATCGGAGCCACCCGAAGACACGTGATCGTCGGGCAGGGGAACTGCGCTCACGACCTGCTGCATACACCATCCGTATCGGTCAGGAGGTAACTTCACGATATGGACACACTGCACAGAACATCGATAGCGATGCGAACGGGCGCGGCTTCCGTTGGGACGCCGTGCTGCTGCGACTCGTCACCGCAGTCCTTCTGTTCGTCGCGGACTTACTCGTCGGGCCACTCCTCGGCACCGAGCGGGTCGCCCTCCAGGAACGCCTGGATACCGTCGCGAGCGTTGTCAGTCGTACACAGCTCGGCGAACCGCTCGTTCGAGTAGTCGATGGCCTCGTGATACTCGAGGCCGGCCATCTCGGTGACGGCCTGTTTGCCCATCTGGATGCCAACCGGGCTCTTCTCGATCATGGGTTCGGCGAGTTCCATGGCACCCTCGACGTGCTCACCCTCGGGCACGACCCGGTTGATCAGCCCCCAGTCGAGGGCCGTCTCGGCGTCGATGAGTTCGCCCGTCAGGAGCATCTCGTTGTACCGCTTGCGGGTGAGCGACGTCATCACCGGGACGGCTGGCCCCATGCAGAACAGGCCTACCTTCGGCGCTGTGGCCCCGAACTTGGTGCCGTCGGCGGCGACAGCCAGGTCACAGGCTGCGACGAGGCCGAGACCGTTGGCGGCCGCGTGGCCGTGCACCGCGGCGACGACTGGTGTGCGCATCTCAACGACGGTGTGGAACGGCTCTTCCATTCGCGCGACCCACTCCTGGTAGGCGTCCTTCGACTCGTGGTCGTCGTGCTCGGAGATGTCGATGCCCGCGGAGAAGGCGTCACCCGCACCGTCGACGACGATGGCCCGGACCTCCGGGTCGGCGTCGAGTTCGTGGAGCGCGTCGTCGAGTTCCTGCGCGAGTTGCGTACTGAAGGTATTCATCGCGTCGGGTCGCGAGAGGGTGATCCGGCCAACGTGGCCAGACCGGCCTGTCTCGACGGTCTCTCGGGTCTCGGGAGCGGGTGCGTCCGATGTCATATGGGGAGACTCGGCACCCGGGATGATAAGCACCTGTGGCGTCACGCCCACCGTACGACCGGAGCGCGAGCCGATCTGTGAGCAGCCCCTCTCGTGATAGTGCACGGTAGGAAGGCCGCCACAGCGGCACGAAGACAGCGGTTTCGTGAGGCTTTTTGGGAGTGTCACCACATCCTCCAGGCTAGATGGCTTCGGCATTCGTCGTCGTTCTGTCGAGCGTTCTCGGGGTGGTTGCGCTCGCGTCTGGCTACCGAACACTGACGGCCATCCAGGTATTTCGCTTGCTCTCATCGATCGACGCCGAGCGGCCGCCGCAGGGTGTCGATGGCGACCCAATCGCGATCGAGGGCGACCTGGTCGTCGACGAACCGATCGAACTGGGCGATCCACCCGTCGACACCATCGATTCACCGGTTGGGGCGTACGTCTGGCGGGCTCGATTTCCGGACAATACCAACCAGGGTCTCACAGCGGAAGATGGGGGGTGGCAGACACAACACTATCACACGTTCGCATCTGGCATCGAATGGGGACAGCTCGGCGTCGAGACAGGTGATCGAACCATCGCCATCAACCCGGAGCACCTCCGCAGCGCGTCCGAGAGCGAGCCGCTTGCTGCCCTGACTGTCGGGGGCATCACGAAGCGCTCACAACTCTCTGTCGACCTGTGGGATTCATGGTCCCTCTTTCTCAGGAAGCACACAGTCCATCTCCCGCTGAGTCGATTCGAGGGGACCGTAGAGCGACACAACGACGGCGTCGCGCTCGACCGATACCTCCTGGAAGCGAAACCACTGGTTCACGGAGAGACGATCAGTGTGTATGGGGAAGGACACGTCGACGAGGGTGAGTACACCGTTCGCGGGTCCGAGGACGTCCCACTCCTGCTTTCGGATCAGGGCTTCGACGGCCATCGAAGTTGGCTCGGCAAACAAGTGGCAACGAAGGGAACTATCGCCGCCTCCGTGCTCCTTGCGGCCGTGGGCGTGTGGTTTCAGGTCTACCTCCCACTACTCGCGGTCGTCGCAGCCACCGTCGTCTACATCCTGTGGCACTTCGTCGGCGACATGAAACTGTTCCTCCGGAACTGACGTTACCTGGACAGATCGCCTCTGAATCCCAATGGAAGCGTTCTATGACGCGCTCAGCCACGTGTAACGCACGATAGGGTTCAGAGCACGTACGTCTCAATGACCAAGAAGAACAGGGGGAGCAACACTGACGAGGCGAGGCGCGAGGCGATCGACAGCGACATGGGATAGAGGTTCACGGCGTCATACGTCTCGTACTGCTTGCGAAGTTCGGCGAGTTTCATCTGGAGAGGTTCGATTTCCTCCGGGTCGTCGCTCGCGAGCAGGCGAGTGCGGAGCTCGTGGATCTGTTCGCGTTTGTCGTCCAACGACTCCTGTTTGATCTCGTTCGCGCGGCGGTTGATGTACACGGTCGGGAAGGCAAACGAGCCGACGAGCAACAGTATGTAGAATCCCACGAGCGCGTAGATGACACCGCTCCCGCCGCTGACGCGGACGACGTCGAACGCGAGGGGCAATCCCAGCGCGCCGATCGAGAGGATCGACGTCGTCCGGATTGCGAAGTAGCCGATGTTGCTGAGTCCACCGAGTCCATCCGGATGTAACGGATCGATGGTGAAGTCCAGGTCGCCGATCTCGCGAATACAGAGGATCGTCGTGAGCGCCATCCGAATGCCGACAGCGGTAATCGCACCAGCCCACGCGGCGAAGAGCCCGTAGACGAAGTAGGACGGGTCGGTGTACCCGGTGACCCCGAGCGACCGGAAGTACGCATCGTTGACGATGACCGCCACCAGTACCAAGCCGGTCCAGATGGCGGTCGTTGCTCGCACATTTGCGAAGAACGCGCCGTAGTGGCCAGCGATTCGCTGGATTTCACGGTTGTCGTCGTACGGCGTGACCTCCGTGATGCGCTCGATGAACGTCGGAAAGACGACGGTGTCGTATCGCCAGATGAGGACCGCCCCAACGGCCGGTAACGTCGCTGCGAGGAGTTGACTCCCAAGGAAGATGGGTCGAACATCGGGTCCAACGAGCGCCAGAAACAGCCCAGTCAACAGGAACGGAACCAATCCAACGGTGAGCAGGATCGTTGGGAGCGCACGGAAGGGACTTCGCTCGACGATCACTCGTATGAGGCGAGTCACCCAGACTCCATCCGTCCGCTCAGCAGTGGACATGCACGTAGGCGGCAGTGGGATGTCCAGGGTGTTTAGATATTCGATATGTCTCCCGTGGAGAATTGGGTGTTATCATGATATGTGTCGAGAGAGCAGCGACCAAGTCGCGTCCTGGCGGTGGCTTGCGCAGTATCGATACCAAACGTTCTATCAGCACACCCTGCATGCCATACCCTGCAACAGCAGGTAAAGCAGGGGATCTGATAGCGCACGATAACAGCAGTTAGTTCGAACGTGTCTGCAGCAAACAGAGGATGGGTCCAACAAAACGCATCCTTTCCGAGGAGCAGAGACCAGAGTCTTTGGCAACTACGGCCCGTGTCGGTGGCAGTTGACTCAAGTGGGTGTTTGAGCGTACAGCAGGAACTTATGAGTGTGTTCGGTAGGGGCTCGTATGAAACGCCGATCGGTTCTTGCAGCGATTGGGGTAACGGGTCTCCCGACTGCTGGGTGTCTCGGCGTGCCAGGCCGTGACGGGCAATCGGACTCGTGTCCCGACGGCACTCACTTTTCCTTACAAAAGGTAACTGTGCCCCACGTCTCGAATGAGTTCAGTACCGATATCGAATCGGTACCGTACGCCGCACGGATGGTCTTGACTCGCGCACTCGCGACAGAGACTGGTGACTCTACGTCCCGGAGCTATTACGCTCTCCACCCGCCACAAGAGTACGTCGTCACGGAGTCTGGGGACTACTATCACGTCGAAACGACCGATTTCAACGCGACGGAGACAGTGGGGTACGAATATTCGGTCGAGATCGGTGTCGATGAACCATCACTCCCGAACACCAACGGCAGCCACTCATTTGCTGATCTGCCGGCTCACGATCGGGAATCGCTCCGCAGCGCTGTCGGCAATCCACATCTCCTTCACGCACCGCACTATTCGTTCTCGGTCGTGTTCGCGTACGAAAATGCGGGGGTGCGACACCGGTCGCTGTTCGTCCCGGAGACTGAGAGCCACTATCTCGAGTGGAATGATGTCTTGCTACGATTGGTCTTCGATGAGCAACGAACAGTCGAGATCACGAGCACGACCGTCTCCACGACACTTGTAGCTGAATCACCGGAGGAGTTCTTCAGGTATCTCTGCAGGGAACGCGGTACCGACCTCGGCCAGCTCACGAACGAACAGCGAGACATCGTCACGCAAGCAATCGAAGGGACGTACACTGAGTGTGGAACGGATTCGGACGCGTTCAGTACTCTCCGTGAACAACTCACGGATGAGAACAACAGACACAGCTTACTTGCTCGGTATGACGGGTCCTGGTATTTCGTTCACCTGTCCTGAGAATCGAACAGTTCTACTTACCGACAATCCGTTGATGGTTCTGACGAAGAATCTCGCGTGCTGACTAAGCACGATGTACGTAGCAGGTTCAACACCGTCTGCCTGCTCGTCGTCAGCACACCTCGCGTGTCTGCTCCTACACCAAAGTGGGAGAAGGAGGGGCAGCGAACCAATATTTATGACGTTCGCAGACATACACTGACATAGACAGACATCGATGCCGATCAACCTGAACGACACTGGTGACGAGGGTCCGGCAGTCAAACCCGGGACCAACGAACACGAACTCCTCTCGGTCCTCCTCGACCACCCTGATATGGGGTTCAGTCCAAAGGAGTTAGCAGACCTCACAGACGTCCCACATTCGAGCGTCCACAAGACCCTCTCACGGCTGCAGGACAAAGGACTCGTCCGCAAGGTCGACTCCTACTGGGCAGTTGCCGACGACGTGGCTGCCTCACGGATCGCGAACGTGGTGAGCCTCCAGCAGATCGAGGCCGAATACGGCGATGATGCGTACGGCGAGGACGATGAGTGGGCCGAGGATGCTCCTGATCTCGGGGAAAACGCATAGCGCCGATGGCGTACGCACAGGGCAGTGTCGTGCTCGCACCAGCGACGTTCAAGAGTGGCATTCACCCCTACCTCATCGTCTCGAATCGGAACCGACCGTTCTTCGGCGACCGGTACACTGTCGCGGTTATCACGTCGACGGAACGGGCACAGGCAGTCAAACTCACTGAAGACTCGCTCACAGAGGGTAAACTGAAGACCTATCCCAGCTACGTGAGTCCGTGGTCTCTACACGGCTTCCCCGATCAAGAGATCGCGAAGCGTGTCGCCCAAGTCGACGAGCAGACGATGGGTGCGGTCGCGGACAGTATAAACGACCTGACGAAGGTGCTCTAGGTTCTCACCTCCATCGAACGACTCAGGAGAGAGAACGACAGTACACTGATTACGTCAGCACACCAATTGCGAGATGTACCTCTGAGTATCGATGACGTCGAGCCCGGGGATGTCGTCCGAAGCACTGACCCGTTCAAACTCGGGCCGGACGCCCAGCGGCCGTGGCTCATCGTCAACAACTCGTCCCGCCCGTTCGCCGACGAGCAACACGTTGCCGTCGCTATTCGCGTGTTACCTGCCCATCGGCGACTTCGAACGTGGACAGCAGTGACTGGAGGTTCTCAGCTTGCTCGGCCAGTGAAGTGACATTCGAACTTACCTGTGTCATGGTCGAGGCCTGCTCTGCAGCGGTCGCAGACACACGCTCGACTTCGTCGGTGGTCGTCTGGCTGATCTCGGCGACTTCCTCCACCATCGACACGGCTTCTTCGGTACTGGCGGCCTGGGCGTCGGTTGCGTTGCTGATCTCCTGGACACCGCGGTCGGTTTCCTCGGCGTTCTCCGCCACCTGTGTGAAGGCATCGACGACTTCCTGGACGGCACTAACCGACTCCTCCACGTGCTGTTGGGCTGTCTTCACTTCCTCGACAGTCCGGTCCGTCTGGGCCTGGACGTCCGAGATGAGCTGCTCAATCTCGCTGGCTGAGGCGTGAGTTTCGTCGGCCAACTGCTTGACCTCGTCTGCGACGACGGCGAATCCCTCACCGTCGCCCGCACCCCCGTCGTTCCCGGCACGGGCAGCTTCGATATTGGCGTTCAGGGCTAAGATGTTGGTCTGTTCGGCGATGTCACCGATGAGTTCGACGATCTCACCGATTTCAGCCATCTGCTCATCGAGCGCTTCGACGTTGTCGACCGTCACGTCGATCGCATCCCGGACTTCTCGCGCATCCGTGATTGCTTTCTGTGCCGTTTGCTCACCAGTCTCGGCAACAGCCGCCGTTTCCTGGGAGTTGCTGGCGACCGTCTCGGCAGAGGCGGCCACTTCTTCGACCGTTGCTGACATGTCGTTCATCTCTGTGGATAACTCGTCGAGCATTTCCCGTTGCTCGGCCGTGCCGCTCGAAATCTCCTGGATCGCATCGCTCACTGCCTCGCTGGCCTGCGTGACCTCCTCGGTCCCGGCGTTGACCTCCTCGCTCGTGGCTGCGACGTCCTGGCCGAACGCCTGAATGTCTCGCATGGCCGATTCCGTCTCCTCGAGCATCTCGTTGAACGACTCGGCGATCTCGGTCATTGCGTCACTCTCACTCTGCGGATCCAACCGGACGGCGAGGTCACCGTCGGCCGCCCGTGCCATCATGGCGCTGTAGGCTTCGGCTTTGGTTTCGAGATGCTCGTTCAACTGCGCAACCTCCTTCTGTTTGGCTTCCGCTGCTGCCTGTGCCTGTTGGGCCTGGGCTTTCGCCTGCTCGATCTCCGCCTGCTTGGCTTCGAGACTCTCGACCTGGTCGGTTTTCTCTTTGGCCTCCTGAAGCTGTTTCCGAGCTTCTTCCCGGGACCGCTCGGTCGAATACCACTGCGTCATCAAGGCCACCGCGAGCGCCAGGATGAACGTCGCGTGGATACTCGCCCAGGCCCACGGGTTATTGATGGCAGCGGCGTGGTTGTACACCAGCTCCGGACTCGTCATGCCGTAGTACCCGTGCTGGAATGCAACGTACCCGATGCCGAGGAGGAACGGCAGCCAGTCCTCGTAGACCGCAACCACAGCCATCATCACGAAAAAGTGGAAGTGCGCTTCGATGTAGCCCCCCGAGAAGTAGACCAGGGTCGCGGAGGCAGTCAACAACCCCAACGTCGCAAACCCGGTCCGTTCCCGTCGTCCCACGCGCGTCCAGCTCCCCACGATCGCGAAACAGAGGAGACCGGTCATCGCAATGAAGACGATGGCCAGGGGGAATTCAGGGATCGTCGCCCCCGTAATCAGCGACTCAGTTCCATCGTAGATCCCAAGAAGAAAGAGAAACGGCATGTGGGCGACGAGGAGAATGAGGATGTTCCGGTGACGCCCCTTCCAGGTCTCGTCCGGAATCGAGTCCCCGTCTGGAATGTATCTGATGAATTCGTGGAGCTTGCTGTTCCACTGACGCACGAGAGAACGGCTAGAACGAGAATCATCGACGGCGTTGTCCATATCAATCCGACCTATGCTCCGTGGAAAAGCGTTCGGACCGACTCATGTCTCACACCGGTCAAAAGCCGCTCTTGCCCTCGGCTTCGGGCCCGAACTGAACGTCAGTATGTCACGGCCCTGGTCCGAAGTCGTTTCGACACCGGAAGCCATACCCTGCAGGACGGGACAAACGCCCCACATCGAGACGAGGTCTCGGCACTCTTCGTTCCAGTTCGGCATGGCATCGAGTGCATTGTTACCCCCGGCCAGTCGTTGCAAGCGCGCGGTCTCGACGCCCGCGAGGGCCGTGGAACCGGTCCGAGCGCCGCGCGACTGACCCGAGAGGCAGCAGGGCGGGTGGCTGGTATTTATCATCGACATGACGAATGGTAATCGAACCGCCGCTGCTCACTGTACCTGCGAACTGAACAGAAATGTTGATTGAGTATCAGTCGACATTGCGCGTATGAGCCCTGAAGTTTGGTTTCTCCTCCTCCTGTTCGTAATAGTCACTGTTCCTGTATTCCTCGGCGTAATCGCCTTCATTAACCGTGATACTGAAGGAAACACGGAAGAGGAATTGGAAGAACTGAAACAGCGGGTCGAAGAACTCGAAGCAAAGCAGGACTAACTACGTCCGTTAGGTTCCTCATCTGTACTGATCGATTCAAGAGTTCCGTGGCCAGCGTTCTATTCCACGCGTTACCGAGAAATCCGTGCCGTGTAAGCGGGGCTGCCTGTCGATCGGCGATTGATTTTCCGAATTGTCACCAGTCCGGCTGTATGCGACTCCCAGTGGCAGCCCTCTCTCGTTCGATTATCGACCGCACCGGCGCTGCGTTCGATCGGCAGACCATCCCGCCGCAATCGGGCGGTTACACCCCGTGAAGTATGGGCGTTGCAGGGCCTTGTTCGATCATCGAACGACTCGATCTTCCAGGTTGAGGCAGGGGAATTCGGGCGGTTCAGAGCCAGCAGATCTTGAAGGCTCTAGACACATACTCGAACCTGTGCCGAATGCACAGCGCAGAATCAGCGACCAGCAGTGATGCTCAATACAGGGAATAGCCGGACACACGTCGCCGAGATAGCATAACGGTTAAAAATTAATTCTCCAATCATTCAGGCCATGAGTACTGATTCAATACCGAAACTCATCGTCGACGAGAAAGTGGAGTTAGCTGTGTCTCTTCTGGGAATTTTCGCGGTCTGTGCCGCCACTTACCACGTGGGAAAGACTGGAAACTGGGAACCACTGTCGGCGGCATCGATCGGTTTAGCACTCGTCGTCCTGTTCTTAACCTCTGAGAGCTAATCCGGCTTCGTGAACAGTGAGTTCAGCATTGATTGAGCGGTAGCAATCAGCATTTCAAGCTGCATACACCTTCTGTATGCGGGACGCCAGATCTGCCAGTAGATCAGTATCTCACACTGAGAGCCGGCAACTGGAATTAGCCCACTCTGTTGGCCCGCCAGACACGCGACTACTAGAGGGGGAGTTCTAGATCGGCACCACTACGTCCAGTGAATCTCCTCGATCGAGGCGTTATCAGCGGAAGCGACGACAGTGCCGACTTGCTCACCGTCGTCCCGCTGCTCGACATCGATCTGCTCGTACCCTTCGGTGACGACGCGACTGACGTCTGCTTCCAGGGCATCGGCTTCCTCTACGCCAAGGCGGTTCTGACCACCGAGCGTCCGGACAACGATCGGGTACTCAGGCATGGCCCGACCGTAGGGGAATCGGGACGAAGTGTCTGTCGTTGTCCGAAAGGCACTGGACCAGGGGAAGCTCGGAAGGGTGTGGCTGCTGCCCGAACGTCGTGAGGGCAGGAGCGGAGGGCGAGGAGGTGGGCCGCTGGGTGGCGGCGAACACCGGTGCCCGACCGCTCCATCGCTCCGGGCGGGATCTGAAACAACGACGCACGCCAGATACACACTCCGCTACTCGACTGATCCACCACTGAACACACAGCACCTCCTCAACGCCAAAAAAGAAGCCAGAGATGGGCCTACACCGGCTCGTCCGCGGGGAAGGCGTAACTGTCGCCAGTCAGCGCAACCGAACAGCGACCCTGATACTAGTTCTTGGCCGCGTTCGATCGACTTCCGATACCGCCCGAATCGGGATGACTGTCCCGAGATCGCGCTGGCAGACTCATCCAGATCGACACTGAGCGCACCGAGTCGCGGGAGCGGCGTCCGTGGGCGCTTCACCGAGTGCTCACGAGCGGCCTGGCTCGGTGGGAAAGCCGTAACTAAATGCACCAGACATCGAACGTAGTGAACGGAGAATTCAGGACTACTGCTCTCGCTTGCGAGACGGAGTGGCTAAAAAGTAGTGCGAAGTCCTTTGTTACCACACTAACACGTCTTATTCGTATGACTGAGAGTGATGAGACAACGACGACAGTCGTGCAGCAGGCGAATCAACATTCGCTCGTGGTTCGGTTCCTCTGGTGGCTGCTCGTCGGATGGTGGGCGTCTGGTATTGTGCTCGCGGTCGCTTGGATTCTGAACGTGACTGTCGTGGGGATTCCACTGGGGATCAAACTGATCAACAAAGTGCCCTTCGTTCTCACGCTGAAAAAACAGGAGACGACGCAGGTGATCACCCAGACGGGCGAGCAGACGACTGTCGAAGTTACTGGCCCTGCGCAGCATAACCTCCTGCTTCGGGCAGTGTACTTCTTGCTCGTGGGGTGGTGGTTTAGTGGCGTCTGGATGGGTATATCGTGGCTCATCTCACTGACGGTGATCGGGCTGCCGCTCTCGCTCTGGATGCTTGACCGATTACCGTTCGTCGTGTCCCTCTACAAACTAGAGAACTGAACCGCAACCCCTGCGGAACGCACCGAGTCGCGGGAAGGAGTCCGGGGGCTTTCTGGGTTCGTGAATCACCCTCACCACCTGACAGCCCCACCGCCAGCTAACACAGGAGTCATCATCGGGTTCATCAGGACGAGACAGCCGAACCCAGTTACTCGTCTCGCAGGTGTTCGAGGATCTGCAGGAATCGGAAGGCGGGCTCGTCGTCGCTCTTCTTGGTCGAGGCCGCCTTCTGCCGGAGGGCACCGACACGATCAGCGTAGCCGCGATTAACGACGAGGTCGATGGTTACAGGAGCGGCCCACGAATACGACTCCCTGTATGGAACACGAGTGGTGGCAGCAGTGGCACATCTGCAAACTCAGATGCTCGCCAACAGGAGTTGGAACGCCTTGGGAAGGACGATACTGAGCAAGAGTTGTGACCAGATGCTAAACGTCGCCGGATACTCCCTGGTGGCGCTCACCCGCTCCATCCGCTGCTCGATCTCGTCGACCGTCTCCTGCTTCCCGTCGGCGATGCTGAACGATTTGATGTCCCACGGGTTCTGGATATACTCCTGTCGGAGCCGCTCGAGGCGCCACAGCTCGTCCCGTTTCTCGCGACGCATGAACCGGTGGAGTGTGAACACGGCAAAGGCGACGGTGAGAACCGTCCCCAGCCAGACGGCGGTGAACATGACGTTCGTCGTCGCGGTGCGACTCATCTCGGACAGCACGATCACCGGCCCATACGCGATGAGTGCGAACAGCGTCAATCCAGCGACCATGTAGTAGTAGGTATGCTTGATGAGCTCGCCGAACGGACGGAGCCCACCGAGGTTTTCCGGATCCAGAAAATGAACGCCGACGTCTGAGTGCCAGAGCCTCCACGGGGCGAGGAGTTCGATCGAGAGATACACTGCGAGGAATTGCGCGAAAATCGTCGCCCAAATCGGGTTGACGACCATGTACCCGATGACGACCGGCAAGCCATACTGTTCGTAAATCACCCCGGGACCCCCAAGCGCCAGGACACGGGTGAAGTTCAGGACGAGGGACGCCACGAAAAACAGCCACGGGAGCCATCCCGGCACGATGTCGAGCAGTTTGGCAGGCTCGCTCGCGCGCTGTTCGATCTCCATCTGCTGCATCACGTGGTGGTAGCGACGGCGTAACGCGCGCGCCCCATAGACGGCCATGAGCAACGCGATCGGCTGCAAGAAGAGAAACGGGTTTTTCAGATATGCGACTGTGTCGCCAGCGACGTACGCATAGGAGTTCCCGATCGGTTCGATCGTGGTGATCAACACGATGGCGTAGAGATACGACGGTGGCAGCCCGCCAGGGAGCCGATCCGATAGCCACCCGAACCCAAGAGCCCGGGCGATCCGGTCCAACCACAAGTCGGCATCAAACTCGCGTTCGGGCAGTTCCGGATTGGTGTGGAGCGATGGTGCGTCCTGAACGCTGGGATGCTGTTCAGAAACAGAGGGGGTGGATTCCTCTCCCATGTGGTAGTGTGACATCGTAGGAAAGTCAGCGAAATAAACATAGCGAACCTTAAATATCAATTTCGTGAATTCACCAGACAGTCGAGCGAAGATCTGCAGTGACTCCCGGCGTGACCAGCGATGCAGTGCGCAAACTGCTGCACCCTGTCGCCCACTGACTAGTGCGGGGAGAGCACAGGTTGCAGACGCCGTTGCTCAAGACACATGCGTAGTAACCTACCGGGAACGCCACGGCCTGTGACTCGCCCGAGCCACGGTGTTTGTTTGCTCCTGGGCCTGTGCCGCCGCTACATGTTCCTCACGAGACAAGACCCTGGCCGGTCACCAGTGCTCTTACGAGTGACGGCAATCACGGGGCTGGTCACCGTTCTCGTTGCCGGCCAGTTCGCGGTGCTGTATGCGTCTCTGTACTTGCTCGTCACGCAGCCAGCGGAGGAGACACATCCGCTCGCGTACCCGCCGTTGTGGTTCGTCGGACTCATGATGGGAGCCGCTGCGGTCGTCCTCTGGCGCGCACACCAGGGTGTTTGGGGCGATTATGTAGCGGGCTTCACGGTCGGTGGCTTCGTGCTCCTTGTGTTTGCGACAGTGTCGATGACCGGCGTGTGCGAAACAGGCGATGCCAGCATGGCCGAGCCCACCGTCCCCACGCTCGAATTCGGCTGGATGTGGTACTCCCAGGGGTATTCCTCGCCGAATATCGGGTCCCCCGCCATCCACGCGGTGAAAACGACCGGGTGGAACTGTACTGGCTCCCTTGGTATACTGCCAATGGTCATCGGCTATCCGGCGCTGGCTACAGGGCTGTGGCTGCACCGCTGGCTCGACGATGCCCTCGAGTGGGCTGTGACTGTCATCAACGCACGGTTTCAGCCAGCCTGGTACAAACGTGGCCCGCTGCAGTGGGGAGTCCCGGACGTCGCAAACTGCGGAGACAGCGGCAGTGATGACCCGCCTCGAGGGCAAGTGATGAGAGACGCTCTGTGTCACGGCATCACGAGATCGGAGAGTCTCGAACGACCCCGAGACACTCGCCCTGCAAACCTGTAGAAGAACCTGACTGTTATCTGATGCCGGGCAGATAAGCCGGTATGAATCGACGACGCCGGCGCACCCTCACCTCTCTGGTGCTCATAATTGCTCTGTGCCAGTGTGCACGCTGGTCTACCTGTGGGGGATGCGAACCCTGGAGGGACAGACTGTGGGCGTCATACACGCGCTCCAGGTCGTCATCCAGCTGTTCACGACGTTCGGGTTCGGCGCGGACGCGCCCTGGCAGAGTCCAGCGATGGAACTGCTGATGGTCGGAATGAAGTGGGCCGGCGCGTTCGTCATCGCCATGCCACTGGCGCTGTTCGTCGTCCCCTGGATCACAGAGCGACTCCGCTCGCACACCGAGTAGAAATCGTCGTGGCCCGTGCCGAAGCCAGCGAGACAGTTGCCGGCCGAAAGATCGCGTGACAGATTAGCTGGGAAATGGAGGCACCGAACAGAGCAGCGCCGGTGACCACCCCCACGTGTCACCCAGCGTTACTCTTCGAAGTACAGTCGCCCGATGGCCAATGGGCTGGCCTGGCGGTCTGAGTGGACATGTCCAGGGCGCGCCTGCGTGGTCGCGACAGCGGCCCTCCCGATCAGGCGCCACCGCACCGGCAGCGGAAACCCAGTGGACGCCCCTTGATGGCTGCACTCGTCGAAGTCCGCCGGAGTGCGCCGGGTTCCGCCAGACCACTTATTTATACGTTTCTACACTCTGCAGGCGTGGGCGGAACGGGACCGCTGTTTATTATCGCCGGTTGAGACGTACCGGATGGATGTCACCAGACGACGAACGGTCCTCGCGACGCGCAGTCCTCCAAGCCTGTGGCGGGGCGTTGGCAACCGGGCTCACTGCCCTCAGCGGCTGTGGCAGTCTGCCACCGCTGGGGCCAGAGATCAAGTACGGTAGCGTAACAGTCCCAACCGCCGGGGAGGCAACCTACCAGAAATGGCTTCCTGCCGCCGAGACCTTTCCCCCAGCGGCCGACGTCGACGATGGCTACGACGTCCAGGTGTACGCACCGCCGCCGGATGCTGCCCCAGACTGGACGAGAAACAACTATCAACGCCACCATTTGGTCTCCAGCACTGACTTTGTCGGTGTGGGGATCGACGACGTCGATCTCGCTCTCGGAACAGACGTAGCAGCGGTGTTGCTCGGTGACATCCCAACGCTAGACGTCCACGAGACGCTCGCACAGACGAGCTACGAACCGGTCGGGACTGACGGGAACTACGAGATCTACACGCGACCGGACACTGAGCGCGCAGTTGGCGTCAGCAGCGATGCAGTCGTGTTCGGGACCGGCAGCCCAGCCCGGGAGAACCTGACCACGGTCCTGGCCGCCCGACGTGGTGACGTCCCGCGGTACGACGCCCAGAACTCCGACTTTGCGACGGTAGCGGCGCACACGGGCGTCCGCCGGTGGGCATGGCTCTGGCCGGGCGAGATTCGAGGGACGTTCCGACGCTACGAGAACGTCAAGGCAGACATCGAGGGGCTGGGGATGGCGTTCGACCACGACGAGTCCGGGGCGTACTACGTCGAAACGTGGCTGTTCCCATCGGAGTACGACGTCACTGTTGGGGAGGTCAAGACAGCGCTCAAACAACACGGCCAGGCGGTCAATGCCACCGCCGTGGATGTCGACGTCTCGGGGCGGACAGCCACCATCGCGATGACCGCTCCGATCGAGGAATTTCGGGAGGACTACAGTCCCGGTGCGCTGACACCGTCCGTCACCTGGAGCGCGAAATACAGTGCTGACGCCCAGCGCCTCACGATCACTCACGAAGCCGGCGACTCGATTCCCCTCGACACGCTCACGATTCAGGACCACGGTGTCGACCCGATCGAGACGGGTCCAGGCGTTGGAGAGCGGCTTGACCCAGGCGAGTTGCTGACAGTGACCACAGCTCAGTTCGAGGCCGGCGCAACCGTCCGCGTGCTGTATGAGCCTTCTCACGAGCAACCGGCATTGCTACTCTACGAATACGAATTGCCATGAGAACCACGACCGCCCCCGTCGACTCCACCGGCAGTCCAACCGCCGGACGAGCGTCCAGGACACCGATAGTTATGACACCACCATCCGATCCGTCGGACGTGTCCGATGAGGTACCGCTTGAGACGGTGATCTCCCTCCTCGATGATGCCACTGTCCGGACCATCCTCACGGCCACAAACGTCGAAGCGCTGAGCGCGAAGGAACTGAGCGAGCAGGCTGACGTCTCGCAGGCGACGGTGTATCGCCGCGTCGAGCGGCTGACCGACGTCGGATTGCTCACCGAGCGGACCCGACCGCGGGCGGACGGCCACCACGATACGGTGTACGTGGCGACGCTGGCGGAACTGTCGATCCAGCTGGCTGGCGGCGAATTCGAGTTCGAGGTGGATCGCCACGGTGACGACATCGCCGACCGCCTCACACGCCTCTGGGAGGACTTCTAAGATGCGCCCGTTCGCCGGCTTCACGACGATCGGCCTGCTGACGACGGCGGTCGCTGCCGTCACAGCCCTGGCCGGGCTCTATATCGGCTATCAGGCGTACCGGGGGCTCCGTCGCCATGACAGTCCCCCGATGCGGTATCTGTCGATCGGGCTGTTGCTCCTGTTCGGCGTTACCTACGTGCTGGCCTTCGTCGGGACGGCGTTCCTCCGGGCAGGGAACCTGCCCCTCATCTATCAGGACTACTTTCGGTTCGTCACCCGGATAGTCCAACTCTGCGGAGTGAGCTCAATCGCGTACTCGTTGTATCTTACACGGGCCGATGACCAATCGCACCGGCCGCGTAGTGAAGCTGAGGATCGGTAGGCTGTCAGGCACGGTAACGACCGTCTGTTATCTCTCAGTTCCGTCTCTCCGCAGAATCAGCATTATTCCGCCAAGGAGAATGATCCATGCTGGCTCGGTAGGAGACACTCCCAGCACGTCGAGCAGTTCGGCGAGATCATAGGTGAGCCCCACTGCAATGATCGCAAGCCCGACAAACAGAAGGATTGCTCGCCAGTGTTCTCCAAGCAGGATCGGTTCGAGTGAGTCCCACATCGCCCACGAACTGTGTCAGCGGCTATTGACGTAGACGTAGTGCCCATCACGACCGAGTGAGACGACCGGTATTCACGGCGTCCAGCAATACCAGTAGCTTTGTGTTCGTGTGGAATCATGTGCGTGAGGATGGCAGAGCCGCCGCAGACATTGCAGTATCTTCGGCTCACGATGGTGTGCTGTGCGCTTAGCGTTTTGGCAGCGGCTCAATACGCGCTGTTGAGTGCGTCCTGGTATTCCCTCCATTTCATCGACGGCACCGGCCCGGCGCTCCCGGTCGAGCCGTTATACCTGGCGATCGTCGTTGTAATCGCTGCCATCGGAGCTGTGGGCGTCGGTGCGCTTTACCTGCCAAACTGGACGGTTCCAGCTACGCTTCTCGGGCTTGGCTTGGGCTTCGTTCTGTTCTCGCTGTTTACCTGGGGTGGCTATTGCCTGACGGCAGGCCAAGCGCTCTCCCAGGAACCGACTATCGAATTCTCCTCGAAGCGAGTCCATGGCTCCATCAGCACACTGGCGGTTGTCCTCTCGGGCGATCGCTGTGGCGCATTTTTTGCACTTCCACCAGTGATCGCTGGCTACCTACTGATTGGCCTTGGCCTCTGGCTCGACCCGTGGACCGACATGACACTGGCCAATGTGGTGTCAGCGATCAATACGAGGCTACACAAACGGTAAGCAGCCTTTGTTCGGGCTGCGGAATGCCATCGTGGCCAGAGGAGGTGCGAGAGTGTCGTTCGATCACGAGCCCTGTTCGTCGCTGTGAGCGTCATATTCGAGCTTTGCGAAGAGTGCGAGTGGGAGTGAGCCAATCCCAGCACCCAGTGCGAGGAGGAGGTAGAATAGCATCGCAAAGCCGCCATGTGCCCCACCTTGAACAGCCAGCGAATATCCCATTATGGGGCCACCGATGACCAGTGCGATGGCGAGTATCGGGACTACGAGTGACCGTTCTTCTCGGGGCGTTGCCAGGGAGGCACCGGCGATGAAACCGGCTGTGATCGGAGCGAGTCCAAGCACAAATGCCAGGCGGTTACGCGCCATGTTCACGAGTGTTGGATTGCCGCTGTAGTATGGCGGGGGCGTGACCACGAGATCGTACCAGATGAACCCCACTGCGAGTGGATACAGGACAACGAGTGCAAGGAAAGCGGCGACGAGACCACAGCGATCACCTCGCATGGACGTCTGTGCACACAGCGACATCGTCCCAGCCAGAAGCAGTGCATATACCCCAGCGTGGACCAGCACGGCATTCACCGACTGCGAATACCCGTGGAACAGTTCACCGCCAAGGAGGTAGCCGGTCAGAATAGAAATCGCACCAAGAACGCACAGCGCTCGGCGGGGGTGACGATCGAAATAGTGCATATGTCGGATGACTATCAGTCTGACAAGTGTTTTCTGGTCGGCTTCGATTCCCCGTTGGTCTCCGATGGCAGAGAGCAGCAAAGTGGCTCTCAGTGAAACTCCCGATGGGCAACGACTCTCTGCTAAACCTGCACGCTAAATCGTCCATACGACTGTATCTGAGCCGGAATCCGTATGAACGTGGTTTCGTTGGCGTGTGTGCCCTCACTGTATGGTGGACTGTCACTCTCGTCGCCTTCCGGACCGTCGCAGTCGTCCTCTCGGTCGATCGAGTCGTAGCGGAGAGCGATACCAATGCAGTCGAGATCGCCACAGCTGAACTCGGAACTCCATTTGAGTCGGGTGAGCCGCCGTGTATCACAGCTACCGATATTGTATTGATGGACGAGTAGCGTGGTTTCGGATAGGTCAGTGGCGGCGATGAAGTCCCTCGCCGCCGCGCCACCAGTGGTTGCCTGGGAGAACTCGAGCGCATCTCGGTCACTGGGAGACGTCACGAGCCAATCTTCGTAGTCCCACGTCGCCGACGATTCAAACAGATCTTCTCCCGGAGAATACGCCGTTGAGCGCACAGCAGGTGTACCCTGTGGATTGCGGACGGTGATTGATTCTGGGGAGTCCACGCTCTGTGCGTAGTCTCGTTCAGTCGCTGTCGATGTGGAAGTGCCATCCGAGGAGCCTGTCGTACATCCCGCGAGAGCGACGAGAGCGACACCTGACAGGCTGAGGGCGTCACGACGTGACAATCGATCAGGGACCATGCAAGAATTGGACTGGTGAAATCAAATGTCACCTTCGGATCCCCACGCCGCGAAGTCTTCAGAGGCACGCGCCTAACGGGCGCACCGATACAGAGGCACATCCACTGCACTATCGACCAATAGTAGCGTCCCGACTTGTTTGCTCAGTGGAGAGGCTGCAATCATCACGGCGTATTGAGACTTGTCAGTTCTGACCGCTGTATCTACCATTGAAACGCCGTCATCAAAATTAACTTTCTTCCGACCGCAGTCGCCGGTGTGAATATTGAACGAGATTCGCCGACCCGATTTCCCCGTCAACGACTGGTGAATGTCAGATGAACTCCGATCGATCGGTCCACGCCACGTCGTCGTCAGCATCCAAGAAGGCAACTCGGAATCCGCCAACGAAGCGAGCAGCGCTCGTTGGCGGGGGTGTAGGGATCTGTATGGGGCTAAGTTCGCATTTTCTGTTACTGGATTATTCTGTAGCCTCTCTTACCATCTGTCTCCTGTACGCCATCGGGGTGACGCTCATGATCGACTATGTCAGTATCCTCCGACAGACCACCTCCGATGGCGGGAGTTGGTGGACGATCGCCTTCGGTGGCACTACCGGACTCGTTCTGATGGTTATCCAGCTGGTTTACCGCCCGATCGTTACAGATAAGATCGCAGTCAAGCGCGTCCTCCCCGAGGGAGTGATAACCGTTCCGTTTAATTTCATCCTTATATTGTGGCTTCTCGTGTTCGGTGTCGCGTTAGTCTCACTGGCATACGGGATCGGAATGGCAGTAACGGACCTGTCCGAGGGCTAATCCACGCTGTCAGCCGCCCGCTGGCTGGTTCGGACCGGCGCCATTCTTCCAAGTACCCTCCTTTCTGCCGTGGTGAATAACTGTTAAGTCACAGTGAGAGAGGTATACAGAGCGGCTCAATGATACACAGTTTCGGAGTTTGGGTTTTGATGCAGGCCTTTCTTACACGCAGACCGATGGTGAATCACCTACTCACTACATGTGCAAACTGATCAATAGAAGAAAGCTAAAACAACTGTTTGAACGTAGAAAACCACCTTATTTCAACAGTCAAAACAGGAGTCTATGAAGCGTCGCACGCTACTCACCTCAATTAGTACTCTGACAGTTGGTATTGCAGGCTGTTTGACCTCCTCCAACACTACTTCACCAACCCGTAGTTCTCCATTGACTTCAGGGGGCAATGACACCGAGACCCCAAAAACAACGACAGCGAATGGAAATCAAGACACTACCGGCAGTTCGAGTGAGAACCCCGAGATCGTGTTCACAGATACCGACTGCCCTTCATTTTCAAACGCCGTCGACAGGACTGTCTGCTGGCCAGTTACCGATACTGCGTGGGAGAAGATCTATCTCGATGCCTCAACGGCTATTTATAATCCAGATCCACGTGATGTGCATATTGAAACGGTTGAATTCGTCCTGCACAATGAGCATTCGGGTCACCAAGTCAAATTCAATCCCGATAAATGGGAGATCAAACGCCAGAATTCAGACGGTTGGACCACAGCAGCAGCAGGAACATCCAGTGATACGACTTTGACTTCCTCCCACGACTGAAGATCGTGGGATTCCTCCGTGGGCGACCCGGCCAGTGGGTCTACCCCGGCTGTCAACTTGCGGGTTTGCCGATGCTGGGTTGGTCAGATGGGCGCGACTGTTCCCACTCCGTTGGTGTCCAATCGTGCCCGTTCCACTGCCAGTATGCCCCATCACACGTGGTTGGGTTCTCGGGTTCATCCCTCGGGCTTCCAGCACCGAGGGCGGCGGGCCGAGCCATCGGCCCAACCCCAACTTGATTTTGGAGTATGTTCCACGCCCCTACAAGGTCACTGTGCGCGTCTAAGTGACAGTCGTGGCACCGGAATGAATCACCATCACGAGCTACATTACTGCTTTCACAGTCTGGACACTCACTGCTGGAATCTTGTTCACTCACTTCTGTGACGGTGATTCCGATGTCTTCGAACGTGAGTCTTATTCGTTCGACCAGTTTCCGGTGCGACCAGAATGCGTGGGTTTTCTGGTTCACCTCTGCTGACCAGTGTGTCTCTAGTACGTCAGTTAGATCACCGACGTACACCGTCTCAACGTTATGTTTGAGGAGCCAGTCGGCAGCATGTTTCACTGCTGCGTCTCTGGCGTGGTCACGTTTTCGTGACCGCTGGTCGTACAGTCGTTGGATCTGCGTACTGGTGTACTGGTCATCTGGTAGTTCCGATTGCAGTGTAGCAATCCTATTGGTCAGACTCTGGAATCGTTCGAACTCGGGCCGGGCGTGATAGACACTGGTTTCGCCGTGATCGGTGACAAGAGCCAGTGTATTGTTTGCACCTACGTCAAGAGCGGCTACACGACTCGTGTTCTCTGGTGTGAGTGTATGAGTGTAGGCATCCAGTCGTTGCTCTTGGAGCTTGTCTGGCCGTATTCGGACTGGATGCTGGACACAGAGTGTGTTGGCCGCTTCGTCGTAAATGAGTTCTAACCGGCTATCGTTACCGTTCCACTGTGGGTTGCCTCTGACTTCGAGTGTGACCCGCTCGTTGTGGTCGAAGTTGTATCGGTCTTCAAGTACGTCTCCGACACCGAACTCTAACACGCTCTTGTCTTCATTCCAGTCGAACGAGTACAGGTCGTTTCTGATGAGTCCGTGGAGTTCATAGCCGTCATTACGGTTGCCCCAGTAGCCCGGTGGTTCTGGTTTTTTCGTGACGGTGGAATCGCTCTTGTCGTGATACTTGTCGAGAAGCCGGAAGTGGCTTCGCCACGCTTCACTGTTTTTTCGGGCGACCTGTTGGCAGGCGGCTTTGCCGAGAATGGGTGCGTACTCGTCGTAGAGGTCGGTGTAGTCAGCATCCCACACGTCACCGTCTTCTTTGAAGTACTGTTGACGGCGGCGGTAGGTGATTTGATTCCAGAGTGGGGCGTGGGCGGCCAACCAGTCGAACACTACCTGCTTGTACCGGTCGGTGTCCGGTTCAGCAGTGTATGTATTTGTTCGCTGTGGTTGGTCGCTCACAGGGGATTGCTTCGGCAAGAAACTAGATAACTATTGGGGTCGCATCCCGGCTATGTCCGGTGGTTTGCGTGTCGGAGTGTCGGATTCATCCCACGACTGAAGATCGTGGGCTTTCTCCTTGAACTTCTGTAATGCTCCCGTTTCAAACTCGATATTACAGATATCACAGTGATACTGATGGTGTGGCCACGGAGCAGTCTCTTCCTGAAGATTACCGGGCGTATTCCTGTTTTGGATACTAGAGCGACCGAAAATTGACGAATTCACTAACATCGATATTCTGTCGAAAGCCAAGAACTTTGGATGGTCAACAATGAGTTCTGAAATAATAGCAAATGGGATTGCAATCAGGATTACCACTCCAACGATGTCAAATGTAAGTTCTGCACCAGTCGCAATCAAGACTGCAAGAATGTCTTCGGTTACACCGAATACGATCCCTATGACGAAAAACTCGAGGATACGCTTGAGTTGACTCCGATGCATATTCCGTGCACGCTCTATCAGTACATTATTTGACCCCCTTTTTTCTGTAGCTCGTGGCATCTACTCTGGCAGATGCTCCTCTTAGCTGATTTTGTCCGATACGGCCTTGTTGAAATCATTCCGGTCTGACACGCTAAATCCAAACGACGCTGGTGGATTACGGCCAGTCAGTCTGGAGTTCTTCTTGGTGGTTGTCAATCAACGTGAGAAGCGGCTCAATTTCACCGAAGCGGGGTCCGCGGGTAATTGTCCCAGTCTGGGAGTCCCAGTTGATGAACCCCACGTCTGCCAGAGCAGGCAAATGAGTGTGATAGAGTTTGATTTTGAGCGAATCGAGATTGTCTCCCTCTGCGGCGAATTCTTCGCCCTCGAATTCAGCCTCAGTGCGTGGATTGTGATCGGCCAACTCCAAGAGCATCTGTCGCCGGGTTCCGTTGGTGAGCACCCCGAAGACCTCACTTAGTGATGTCTCGTCCGTCGAGGTCGGCTCGTCTTTTGCCATACAGGATGTAGTCCTGAGCAACTACGGGTAAGGGCGTTCACTGACGAGTCATGCCTTTTTATATATCATGGGAGTCAATCACTGCCCCTCCCCGCAACTGTCGAGGAGAGCAACGTCGTTTCGAGAACTTTCTCGTTTGCACGTCGGATTCGGGCCGAGACCGACTGTTTTGTAATACCGAGTTCGGCCGCTAACTCGTCGAGACTCACGTCGCTCGGCGTCGCAAAGTAGCCTCGCTGAACCGCGAGCACTAACGCTTCCCGTTGTTCGAGCGAAAGATCGAACTGTCGTCGGTGGTCGGTCTCCTCGGCGAACGTGTAGATACGGTCGATACAGATTCTAACCTCGTGTTCGGCCAAGATGTTTTGAAACAAGGCCAACTTATCGTGATTCACAAACCGAACGCTGAACTCCCATCGCGTTCCCTGCTCGGAGCGTGCTCGGAGGATAGTCGCCTCTGATTGAATGATCGCATCGATAACATCCTCTGTCGGATCTGTCCACGAGATTCGGTAGAATATTCCGTTTTCTATTCTATCGAGGGCTATGATTTCCCTGACATGCGGACAGTCGAGGAGTTGCGTTTCAAACCTTTCCACCACTTCGTCGAGGTCTTCTTCTGTGGTGGCCCAAAGGAATGGGTGAGCAAGGCATCCTGTTGGGACACACCGCTCAAGTTCGAGGGCCATATCCGTTACGCCCGAGAGGGCGTCACCGAGTTGAAACTGATCAGCATCTATAGTGAATTCGGCGACGACACTCATACTGTAGATATACGCCCAGCGGCATAGACCTTACCGCTGTAGATCCCACTCTGCTACAGGCATCCTCTGTCTCGGTCACGGCGCTTCTGACAAGAACCAGAGATGTCACGACTTGGTTCGCTCCATCGTTCATCTATACTCGCTGTTCAGAGTGTCTTATCGATGTTGTGAGTGAGACAGCCGACAACGAGTTCACGGAACTGCTTCCACCAATGTCGTGAGCGCACGAATGCCCCATATCTCCGTTTGAGACGGGAGTTCACCGCCTCATTCTGACTCCGTTGGCCGTAGAGGTCGGTCTCCAGGCGAGCGTTCCATGCCTTGTGGAGCGACGAAAATTCTCGGTGCTTGATGAGCGGACGAACATCTTCTTCACGGGCTAACGCACGAATCTTCTGGTCGTCATACCCCTTATCTCCGAGCAGAGCCGCCACTTCGTCGGCATTGCGCTTGATGAGCGACGGCGCGATCTGGGAGTCGTGTTTTCGTGTCGTTGTTACGTGTAAGTCGATGATAGCATTCGCTTTCGTGTCCACGAGAAGTGTGACTTTCAACTGCTGGATAGTCAGCTTCGTGCGCTTCGTGTAGTGTTTCGAGGCGTGACTGCGGTCGAATCCAGATGCATCAATCCCGACTACACCGTTGGTCGGGAGGAGTGTGACCGAGAGGTTGAGCAGGACACGCCAGACTGCCATATCGAGCCGGTTGAACGCTTTGCACAACGTTGAGGGTGAAGGGAGTTCGTCCAGATTGATAGCTCTCCGAATGCGAGGCATCTCGATGAGTTCATCGAGAAGCGTCCGGTACGTCGTGTTCTTCCGAACTTTGAGACAGAGTAGAACGATGTGCTGGTGGAGTGTGTAGCGTCGTTTTGAGAACTTTGAGGAGTAGCGGGCGACAGCTCGTTGAGCCAAGTGGAATGCCTGCTCGACGAACCGGAGTAACCGCGACTTGGGGAGGGACTGCATCTGGTCAAACTATCGGGCGAACGTGTAACCCACTGAGGATTTCAACAGAGCCTCCGATACCAAATTGGCGTGCTATGTTGTTTCCCTGTACTGACTCGATTCAAGAATTCCGCAGGAAGCGTTCTCTGACGCGATTTCATACCACCCGGAGTGTCTGCCCCTACCACCCCGGCCCGCTCGACGCCTGCGCAAAAAAGGGCGCAGGGAGCCTATTCCAGGGTGATCGCCACGTCGGACTGCAACACAATGTCTGGGTCGGCGTTCCCATGCCGGTTCACGCGCCGATAATGAGCCCCCGACTGGGGTCTCGGGGTCGACGAGTGTAGCCAAAGTTGGACGCAGCGTCGACACTGCCGATCGTCCGGCGAGTCGGCTGCAGAGAAGCCGACGGCGTGTTCGGAGAGCATGGCGGTGTGAAGCCGCTAGCACCTACTCTTCGAGGGTAACCTCAACGTAGCCGTCTGCATGTACTGTGACGTCGTACCCAGCGTATTCGAAGGTAGTTGTCCCATCCATTCGAGCGGCATTCACCGTCGGATCGAAAAGCGCGTCTAACGCGTCAGGGTCAATCACACGATGAAGCGGCGGCAGGTCAGTGGGGGCGACGTCCTTCCGCGCTGCAGTTTCGTGGATGACTTTCCGAGACGGGGACAGCCGCGTATCGGTCTGGCAACAGCCGTCCGATTTGTCCATACAAGATGACTCATCAGGGTTTCGTATAGTACTTTTGACGTTTAATACAGGGCCGCGAGCAGTTATAATTAGATGTGATAACTTGCGGGCAGATTCGTTTGGATTGTGACTGGATCCGTCTTTGGGGAAAACCGACTCGCCACACGTCCTCATCAGCATTTTTCAGTCCGCGATTTCAAAACGAGGGAATACAATCCCAAAATATAACATTAACTATCGATAGACATGATAACTGATAACGGGTGGGGAACTAATGTCTGGAACATCACACGATGAGCCAAGAGACGACAATTCGATCGCTCGCGTCTTGGCTGGACTGTCGTCAAAGTACCGCCGGTTAGTTATAGAGTTCTTCATGAACACAGCGGAAGAAACCATCTCACTGACAGAGCTCGCCGAGTATGTCAGAAGCGAACAGAGCGACGACGGAGCTGCGTCGCTCAGGGAGATCAAAATCCAGCTGCATCATCGGACGCTCCCAAAGCTGGCTGCAAACGGGGTGGTGGACTATGATGCGCGCTCAACAACCGTTCGATATCGCGGCGACTCGACACTCGAAGAGATTCAGGAATATCTGTCAACGAGAGACGTCTGAGCGACGCCGCCTGCTGACTGCCGGGTAAGCTCGGAGCGTCAGCGGTGAACGGGAGCAGGTCCGTGCGTCGTGGAACGCACCACTCATACCAGCCGTAGTTACCGCCGACGCGGCGACAGCGGTCGTAGTGTTCATCACCGCCGCCACGGCGCGCTCAACACCTGCGCAAAAAAGGGACGCAGGGAGTCTATTCCAGGGTGATCATCGCGTCGGGCTGGAGCACGGCGTTCGGATCGTCGCTACCGTGGGTGTCCACGTAGGCGTCGTAGAGCCGGGGATGATACCGCGCGACCTTGTTTACCGACAGTTCGACCTCCGGGGTGGCGGCGTCGACGACGGCCTGGCGGGTCCACTGCTTGCCGTCAATTAGCCGATCGGCCGTGTAGACCGCGGCCGCCGCCACCGTCAGCCGGGGTGTCCCCGACCCGACCTCCTGTTCGTCGGCGATCGCGAGCAGGTGCCGCGCTAGCCGCCACGTCCGGACAGCCGTGCCCCCGTCGCCGATGTTGAGGCCATCCAGAAGGGTCTTGATGACGTCCTGGCGCACCAGTGGCACGTCCAACCCGAGTTCGACGCGGAGCTTCCGTGCGGCCGCACACAGCCGCATGTGATTCGTCTTGGCGAACTCGGCGACCCACGCTGTCGTCCAGCGTCGCTTGGAGACGGATAGCGATGTAGCAGATGGCCCAGGTCCCTGGCGGACTGTGCGGGCGAGGCCGGCGAGGTGCGAGCGGTGCGAGACGCGATCACGGGGAGACCCTCGGAACGCGAGTGGGGAGGGACGACCCGTGAGCCGCTCGCGTTCGCGTGGTCGTCTGTGCGGGCCCTCCCGACCTGGCGCCACCGCACCGGCACCGCGATCCCGCTGCGCGACCGCGGGCCGGCCGCGGGCTCACCACTGTTCTAACTCAAAGGCCAGATATGCCTCACAGGCCGAGAGGCATTCCTCGACGGATATATCGAGGCAGTGACTGCGTAGCAGAAAACAGTCATCACGAAGAACAAGGTGCGAGCGCGACGCATCGATGGTAGCGTTACTGGTCACTAACTGACGGAGACACGTCGAATCCAACCGGCCGGTCATCATCCCACTGCACAGCAGCGATGGCCGCTGGAAGTGACTCAAGCCGCTGCTCGACGACATCAAGGGGATGGGTATCAATGAATGTGGCCCGTTGGTGATCCACTGCCGTGGATCCGTCATTCACCTGGAGATGGACTGGGCCGAGATCATCGTGGGTATCGTCTTGGTGCCAGCCAACCAGCAGACTTCGGGCTGGCTCGATCCAGTTGAACCAGTAGTACTCGTACGTGCGTCCGGTCTGGAGTTGGAATCCGGCTTCGATCCGCGCCTCGGTTACTGGATAGCCATCATTGTCGAGGAATCGTCGCGGATTCACGTCGACAACGACGCGGTACGGACCAGCCTCTCGCGGTTCGGCACGCCGGCGACGAACGGTAGTGAAGTCGGCGCTGAGTCGATTCTGGATCCGATCGTGGAGCCGCTTGCTTTGCAGGTTGGCCCGGTTTGCGAGAAAGACGACCATTAGGCAAACGAGGAGGGTGTATCAGTCCGTGGCGAGGAGAGTTCAACGACGTCACCGTATAACTGGAGGGCGTGCTTGACGAGGCGTAATTCCGTGTTGATCGCCTCCCACGTCGCGATTACGTTGCGACGCTCACGAAGCTCCTCGGCTGAGAGCTCCGCGTCGGCGAGTTGATCTCGGAAGTCCGAGAGTGAGTCGACGTCGTACTCGTCGGCTAAGTCCTCCTGTTCGGCCGTGAGGTCCGTCAATTGGCGCTCCAGTTCGTCTCGCGTGTGCTCATCAATGAGGGTCGTCACCTCGTCGAAGAGCATGCGAACCGGATTGAGATCGTATGCTTTCATCCCGTCGACGGTCGTTTCAGTGACCCAGTCGTCACTCGCCAGGCGCTGGAGCTCGTCGTCCGCGGTCGTTCGTGAGACGTCTGCCCGGTCGGCAATCTCCTGGACTGGCGTCGGCTCGTCGAGCAACTCGACGACGTGGCGAACGCGTTCCCGGCCGCTGAGAGTTTCAGACCACGATCCCTGATTCGAGTCGGGCATTGATACTGTCCCTTGGCTCCGCTGGTTCAAATAATTTGGCCCGCTCCAAATATATGAAGGACAGTCACCAGTCGATGTCGTCTAGCTGGTGGAGCAACTCATCGAGGAAATACCCAGATTCGGGATCCATCGCAATACGCAGTGCCGTGGTATTTGCGTCGCTGTCAGAGTGATTCGAGGAAGCGTGTCTCCGTCTCAGTGTCCCGTGTTCGCTGTCTCGGGTGGGGTGACCTGCACCGGCTCGGGAGACTCTCATGACCGCCCAGCGTCTCTCAGTCAGTCTGGGCAGAGTTATCCAGCAGATGGCCCACAGGCGGGCCTGGCGGACTGTGAGGGCGAGGCCGGGAGAATACCGCCAGCCGAGCCAGGATCGTTGGGGCGCTCGTCCGGAACGGTAACAGTGTAGATCACGGTAGTCCTGTCTGGTCCACACAAACCCGCGCGGGAGGAGGGCGAGAGCGGGCGGCGTCGCTCGATGGCGCAGTCTCCCTGACGCACGCTGTGTGTGACCGGCGCCATCCCCGCAATCCACTTCGTGTCCACACCGCGTTTCAGCGACACAGATGCCTGGATCGGCGCGCTCTTGTCCTGTCTGCGACGTACGGCGAGTTCACACACGGCTGAAACGTCCGGAAGAAGACGGTGACCGCTGTGATCTACCCGTGTGTGACCGACGTGTGTGAGCGAGCGACCGGTTGGCGAGCGCGGTGCGAACGGCTCGATATCGAGCAGTGCTAGCCGTCTACGTCGGGAAACGCCGATTCCCAAGCGCGCCCCGACAGATGGGGCGTTCAACACTCGGTTCGAATCGCCAGACGGCGACCGTGTGTGAAGAATCGAGCGATGGTCCAGTCCCAGGCGCCACGCCCAGTGGTGCAGCTTCCACACACGGATTCCGGGAGTACAGACGCGCTAGTGCGGTATGTGATCGGTGTGGCGTGTCGCGCGGTCGTCGTCCCCGTCGCGACCTGGGGTGTCACACTCGGCGTGCACCCGATGATACCGGGTTTCTTCCGGACGAAATCGCCGTGTGTGAAGATCCAGTTGCCGGCCGAGACGACACGAACACCCGTCTTGGCGGGGCTCGATTCCTGAAGAGTGCTGTTGAACAGCGGTGGGGCGCAACTATCCCGAGCGGCCTGACCCCTGGCGCTTGTTCAATGTTTTCGAAATTCCATGTCTGCAACAGCAACGACGGAGTTATTTTGTCGAGTGGCCAACCCCGTGTGATGACTCACGGCGACGATCACATCACGGTGTATTCGGATTACGTGTGTCCGTTTTGTTATCTCGGGAAGCAGTCACTGAAGGCGTTTCAGGACGGGCGCGACGAGGCGGTCCCGGTCGAGTGGCACCCGTACGATCTGCGTAGTTACAAACGCGGGCCCGACGGGGAGCTCGATCAGTCGATGGACGTGTCCAAAAGCGACTCGTACATGGACCAGGTCCGCGAGAAGGTGACGCGATTGCAGGACACCCTCGACGCCGACGAGATGCTCGCCCTCGACGAGCGGCCGAAGAACGTCGACTCCTTCGACGCGCAGGTCGCGTCGGTTTACGTCGATGCCGAGCACCCCGATCAGTGGGCCGCGTTCGACGACGCGCTGTTCGAGGCGCTCTGGGTCGACGGGCGGGACATCGGCGACGTCGACGTGTTGGCGGCACTCGCCGACGACGTCGGACTGGACGGGGCCGAGATCCGGACCGCGGTCACGGACGAGCAGCGCCGCGACCAGGTCCTGGACCTGTTTGCCGCGGCGGAGGAACGGGGCGTCTCCGGCGTGCCGACGTTCGCCTCCGGCGAGACCACGACGAGTGGTGTGGCGTCCCCGGGCGAGCTCGCGGCCCTGGTCGACGGAGCCTGAACGGTTCGGGGTCGATCGGGGCCGGCTCGAGCCGTGCTGACCGACGATCGGGACCGACCCGCAGCTGTCGTGCCCGCCAGAGGATGGATGCCCTGAGCAAGTCCCGTGTTGCGGCCAGGTGGTCGAGGCGGTCGATCGCGTCCCCACGCTCCAGCACGGCTCGCTTGACGGGTGCTTTCAAAATGGACGGGGTGCTCGCACCCTTGGCGTCGGTCCACAGCTGGCCATTGGGATGCCCAGGAGATCAGCGGTGAGTAGGCAGTCGGCGCTACGAGTGTCCAACAGCTGCCCTCGATGGTCGAACTGGCGGACTTAAGTGAATCGTAAATTCCCTGCCAGAGCGGTGGTTCCGACGCTTGACAGTAGTGATCGATTTCCAATTCGTTCGTTTCAAACTCACTTACAAGTAGAGCGACTTATCTTATTTCCTCGAACCTAGACAAGTGCAGTAATCGTCTCGTGGATGCTGTCTTGGAGCCCGTCAATGAAGTCATCGAAGGAACCACTCTGTGCAGTCGGGAGCTCGCGAACGAGGAAATCGAGTTCACTGTCCGCGGCATGGACGTGATACTCCGTTGCGACGGTTGTCTCATCGATGTGCTCAGGGTAGACCAGCACACCTGGGACTTCGTTGGAGAGCTGGTAGGAGGTCATCTGGTAGATGTCGCTTTGACTGATCGAATTCGTCTTCCATTTGGCGTCGCCGACGAGTCGAACATCGCCGTCCTCCAAGAGTACAAAATCGGGATACATGTTCACGGACGGTGTTCCCCCAGTAACGACGGGCTCAATCCGTGACTGCTTTGCAACGTCCCATCCGTTCCGGTGAGCGACAGCGTCGCGTGCAGCACGTTCGACGACTTTCTCGAAGACCGTATTCATGTTCACGAGTAGCCCATACGAGGCGAAGTCGGCCGCCGAGAAGTCCTCCAAGTAGCTGCTGCGGAGAATCTGCTCGGCAAGCGACAATAGTGTGTCGTAGTGAGCGTTCAACCGCGTGGTTTCGACGCGGGCGACGGCGGCAGGTCGAACCGGCTGTTCCGACACCCACCGTCTCAGCTGCTGTTGTTGCCGGTGGAGCGTACTCGCCAGCCCGTCGTCGGCGACCAGTGTTGTCAGCCGCCGGGCAGCCTGGTAGATCGCCCGGTTGGTGATTGTGTCCGTGGTGAGCGTATCGTAATTGACCTCGAAATCAGTTCCAATCGGACCCTGTCGCTGCACCTGCCGCGGAAGGTCGAGTTGACCGCGCAACTGTGACTCGGTTGCGCCGACGCGTTTGTACTCCTTGCTCGGACCACGACGCAACACCGTATCGAGTTCCGCCACGAATAAAGCGGCAAGTGCATCGACGAACGAAACCCCACTCGTCGCCGAGGTCTCTCTGTCAATCGTGTCAGCAGTAACGCCGTGGGCGTACCGAAGCAAGTAGAGGAAGTTCGTCCCGGCAGCTTTGGGCAGGATACGGACCAGCGGGCCGTCAGGTAGGGAAACAGCCCCGACGTACTGCGACGAACTCAGTTGAACCCGCCCATCGCGCATGTACTGCACGCTAAGCTTCGTCGTCTCAGCGTTCAGGTCCTCCAGTGCATCGAGCGCCGCTTCTGAGAGTGACAGCGGTGCTGTCGAGTCATGCTCGGAGAGGGTAATCTCGTCGGGCCCGGATTGACTCTCGGTCGCCATATTACGGTGTCTCAGCGCTCACGAATTCAGGATGAAGCGTCTCGATCAGCGTCACCAGTGCCTGTTTCGCCTCGTTAAACGTCTCGTCGTCGAGTGCTTCGGCGAACGCCTCGCCATCCAGATCGTGTGGGTTAGCGACTGACTCGGACCACTCGGCCTTGATCGCAGAGTACTTGTGACCCTCGTAGTACTCGAACGTCTCGGGGATCGCGTCACGAAGTCCGGCAATGACCTCGTGCATCTCCTCGTCCAGGACGTGCACGCCGACCTGCAGAACCGGATCGTCCAGATGCACCCGCGGCTGGAAGGTGTATCTGATTTGGTCCGTGTCTGGATGATCGGGATGTGCGGATTTGAGCCCGAGTGTAAGACGTTCGAAATCAGAGTTGTAGTGCATCTCCTCGGGTGAATCTGCGTTCAGCGTGTCGCCAACTTCCTCGTAGAGTTCTTCATTGAGAGCACCGAGAAACTCCGGATACGTCGGTGACGGTGATCGTGAATCGCCTGGTGAGGCCACCGAATCCACGGACTTGGATTCGTAGTCGGTATCCAGCTCTGTGAGTTCCATCAGGAACGACGCGAGCGCCGCATCACCGAACTGTCGTATCCGCTCATCATCCCAGTTGACGACCGCGTCGCCAGCCCCATCGAACAGGTGGCGCCGAATCCGGTCGAACTGCCCGAAGTAGTACTCTTCGATCAGGGGGAGAATGTCGAACCGCCACGCATCGACGATCCCATCGACAGTTTCGACACCGAACAGGTAGGAGTGGCCGATTTGCTGCCCCTTGCTGAGATCCGGTGCGTCGGTGATGTTGTCGTTGATCGTTTCGATTGCTCGAATCGACAACGCGAGCAACGATTCGAACCGATCGTCAGCCTCCCGTGCTTCGTCGGGAAGCGCAGTCGGGTCCAATCCGTGATGGTCGGCGAGTACGTCGGTGTCCGGCGGGAACGGAAGGAAGCGGAACCGGCGTCGGAGCGCCGCATCGACGAGCGCGATCGACCGATCGGCGGTGTTCATCGTCCCGATCAGGTACAGATTCGGTGGGAGCGAGAACGACTCGTCGGAATGTGCCAGTTGTGTCGTGAACGACTCGCGCTTGTCACTCTCCAGGAGCGTGATCGTCTCGCCGAAAATCTGCGAGAGGTTCCCGCGGTTGATCTCATCGATGATGAGGACGTACGGCGGCGCGCTTGCAGGCGAGTCAGCATTGCGGTACGCGTCGGCGGCAGTGTCGGCAATCCGCTTCAGGACGCCGTCGTCGATCTCGTATTCGACCGCGCCAGACTCTGTCGCATCCGCTGATAACCCCTCCAGGAAATCCTCGTACGAGAACGACGGGTGGAACGTGACCGCCTGCACCTGATCGTCACGCGGAGTACCCTCAGTGTTCTCGTGTACCCACCAGTCGGCGAACTCCTTGGCGATGTACGTCTTCCCAGTCCCCGGCGGCCCGTAGAACACCACCTGTTTTTTCGCATCGAGTTGCCGTTCGATCTCGTCCGCTTGTGTAGGTTTGTCGGGCGTCTCGATTTCGACGTCGAGACCGTTCAACCTGCGGTACTCGTCGGTGACGCCCCGAAGTTTCTCGACGACTACGTCGATCGAGAGCTGGTTGCGGTCTTTGAACTGCTCGAGATCGCGATTGCGTTTCCATTCGTCTTCGTCTCGAAGATTCTGCCCAACGTGAAGCCCATATGAAACTCGGTCGCCATGAATCCCGACGAAGAGCTGATACTCATCACTCTGACCACTGGTGTCTTCACCGGGGTAAATAGCCAGCCATGTGAAGTCAGAGACGTAATTTTGAGGATCAGCAAAATTGACCGTGTGGTACCGGTGGTCCTTCAAGCCGAGTTCTTGGCGAAGGTATTCGGCGAAGTGGTCGAGGTACGCGTTGATGCGTGGGAGGAAATAGTCGAAATATATCTGCCCGGTAATTGTGAAGTTACGCCAGTTACGGAATACGTCTTGATCGAACTGGGCCCGTTCACGCTGCTTGATGTCGTCGAGTTCTTCGACAGTCACTGTGTCGTCCTGCAAGCGGTCCAGCAGTTCGTACCGAACGTGGTTGACCTTCTGTGATTCCCCGTAATACTCCTGTTTAGCTCTCAAGAACGCTGTTGGAAGATTCTCTATCGCATTCAAGAACTCTTGAATATCGGTTGCATCATCCGAATTCGGATCATACTGATCAAGCTGTTCGGCGAAGATCCAGAGATACTCCAGCAGGAATTCAGCGACCGCTGGCGACCCATCCGGCTCCGCGAGAAACGCCGCTAGCTTTCGAATGTCGCCGGCCTCAACATCGTGGCCATATTCTTCGTGCAACTGCGTCGAGAGCTCAGTACAACACTGCTCGAAGAGGTCGCGCTTTTCGGCATCACTCAATCCATCCAATCCCTGTGTCGCCGTCGCGGTTACTGAATCCACTCGCTCGGGCCCCCAGTCACCGAAGAACTCTATCAGCGCCCGAAGCGCGGCAGCCGAATACTCGTCTTCCGCCCCCGTGGTGACCTGTGCCAGCTTATTGTACGCCGTCTGGAGCGCGTCTCCATCGAAAATAAACTCACCGACCGGAAACGCCGTGTACATCGATTGAGATGATACCCGGCTGTATGAAATACCTTTCTGACTCCTGATCTTTTCGAGTCTTTGAGTATCGATGCAATCTCATAGAGACAGACTTTGAGCCGATAATGTGCTATTCACGATAGTGGGACGTGTGATTAATTTGAGGGAGTAGCCTTCCACAGATTCCGATGCTGTTGTTCCCAGTCGAGGAGACGAAATGCGGCTTCGAGTGGGTCTGTGGCAGCACTCGATTGTGAGGGTGGGTCGGAAAGATCATCGAATGCAGGGACGTCGATTGCAATCGACCCAGACTGACTCGTTCGCTCACACCGCATATCCGCGGCTACTGCATTTTTGACGGCTTCGCGTAGCTCTGCGAGGTGTTCACCACGGCCGGTGAAGCTCAAGTGGACGACGCCGCGATCTGCTCTGTGTATGACCACGGGCAAAAATGACGCGAGCATGGCTGAGTTATACGATTTCTTCGAGCTCTGCTCGTGACAATGGCTGTATTTCGCGGCGGGTGTCTTCGTTCGTGTAGAAGATCGACGCGGTGATGTCGCGGTCGGGATAGGCGTCCGCGACGACGTGATAGTACACACTGAGTTGCTTTCGATACTCGGATTCACCGTGCCGTCCCAGATCGGTCTTGTAATCGATAATCTCGACACGGTCGGGCAGGACGTGCACGAGGTCGGCCACCCCTGAAATCGTGACCTGGTCACCACCGACTGACAATGGGAGATATACCTCCTCTTCGACGCGGAACTCACCGGACAGCGAATCGAGGAGCGCTTGCACGTTCTGCTCATCTGGATTCGACGGTGTCATGTCCTCGCCGAGCGCGTAGCGTTCCGCAAACTCGTGGACGCGCGTCCCGAAGGCCGTGCCACGCCCTTCCTCAACGTCTTCGAATACATCGTCGCTCATCAAGGAGTGCGGCGTGTACCCCTGCGGTCCCTCTGGCTCGGGAATCGCGACCTGTAACTGGGTCTGTTCCGTGGCTGGCCGGCCCACGTCGTCTAACTGCGGCGGGTACTCGGTGATCTCGACGGGGAGTTCCTCGAGGAACGTGTTCGGGTCCTCGCCACTCGAGAACACGAGATGGCTTTCTGCGCGTGTCATCGCCACGTAGAGCAGGCGGCGTTCTTCGTCGTAGTCACGCGGCAGGCAGCGCCTGAGAACGTCCATCTTCCAGTTGTCGTAGATGTGCGGGTGGCCGTGGGCTTCGGCGAAGAGTTTGCGCTGACGCAGACCGATCGGGTCCTGATACGAAACGGGGCTACTCCCGCCGCTTCGCGGGGGGAACCGCCCGCTGTTCATATTCGCGAGGATCACGATCGGATACTCGAGGCCCTTGGCGGCGTGGATCGTCTGCACTGTGACCGAATCCGTCCCGGCTCCCGTATGGACCTCGTGCGTGCTGCCAGTCTCGATACCGCGCTCGATGAACCGGATCAGGTCACCGCGGGTTAGCGTCGTCGAACTGTGGACGGACTGGATCGTGTTGAGCAGCACGTCGGCGTACGCGCCAGTGTACCCGTACTTTGAGAACACTTGCCGGGTGATGCCACCGACGGTGTCCAGTTTAGTGAGCTGGTCACGGAACGCGAGCATCTCGTCGGGGTACGATTCAGCGTCGAGGATGTGTTTGATTTCGTCGAGTGTGTACCCGGCGCGTTCGAGGACGACCGCCCAGCCGCGGTCGGCGTCGTATTCGAGAATGCGGAGCCATGCCAGCAGGAGTTTCGCGGGGTCCGTCCGGAACAACTCCACGCCGCCCTCGTAGGCCATCGGGAACTCCTCCTGTTCAGCGACGTGCAGCAGTTCCCGACCGAAATCACGCGTCCGCGTGAACACCGCGATGTCCCCATAGCTCGGCAGCCGCAACTCGCCATCTTCCTCGATTTTGTACTCGGGGTTCTCGTGAATCTCCTGAATCTTTGTCAGCACCGCTTCGTGCTCGTCGTCGTGCTGGATAGCTTCGATCTGTGTATTATCGTGCTCGCTATTCGAGGACAGCGACTGGATATCGACCTCGGACTCATCGACGCTGTCGTACTTCCCGGCCGATGTGACGAGCGCTTCTTCAGAGAAATCGAGGATTGTCTGTGTCGAGCGATAATTCTGCTCGAGTCGGATCGGCTCGACATCGTCAACCGGGAACGACACGCGGTTGGCGCCGTCGTTGAGTTCGTCGGCGAATCGGGTGAGTCGCGCATCGAACTCCTCGATGTTCTCGACTTCGGCGTACTGGAAGCTGTAGATGCTCTGCTTCCAGTCACCGACGACACAGATGTTGTCCGTGCTCGCGAGCAACAACGCGAGTTTGAACTGAATCTCCGAGGAGTCCTGGAACTCATCGATCATTACGTACTCGAACGCGATGTCCTCTCGAAGCTCGTGGTCCTCCCACAGCAACACGAACGCGAACAGCTGGAGGAACCCGAAATTCAGATAGTTCCGTGACAGCGCGAACTCGAGATACTTGTAGTAGATATCGTGGACGAACGACTTCAGCGCCGAGCGATCCTCCTCGAACACACGTTCCGCCACGCTCGCCGGGATCTGCTTGCCGGACCCGCGGATTTCGTCTTTCGGCGGTGCATCCGGCAGGTAGAGCTTGTTCTTCCCGTAGTCATTGAGCTTGGACCGCAGTCTTGATTGTTTGCTCCCTCCGTTTTGTGGCTCGTTCACCTCCGCGAACAACGATTGGAAAGCGTCGAAATCGCCGTCGAGGTGGCGCTCGCCGTCGCGATACCAGCCGTCCGCGGTCGGGAACACCCCTTTCGCAGCGAGCTTGTTGATGAGGCCAAGCAGACTCGTCTCGTCGGACACGATCTTCAGCAGCGCTTCGTGTTCGGGATGCGCGTCGCTGAAGCGGGCGAAGAACTCGCGGAAGAGTGCGTGCTCGACGATCTCGTCTTCGATGATCTGCGTCGAGCCAGTGATGTGGTCATCGATCCCCAGGTGCGTCGGCGCGTCGTGCCCGTGTTCCTGCAAGATGTCGTGACACAGCGAGTGGAACGTCTGGATGGGTGCGTCGGCCAGTTCGCGCATCCCGTACTGGCAGTGTAACACGATGCGCTCTTTCATCTCGGTGGCCGCGTTGTCCGTGAACGTCACCAGCAACACGTCTTCGGGGGTGACGGTCTCTTGCTCGACGATCCGCGCGTAGCGGCGCGTCACGGCGAAGGTCTTCCCGGTGCCCGCACCAGCGTCCACCTTGTACAGCCCGTCGATGCTCTCGATCAGCTCTTCTTGTCGGTCGTTCGGCGTCAGGTCAGTGTCAGTCATCTTCGAGCAGGAGGTCGCGGTTATCCACGTAGCGGTAGTTCGGCTCGCCACCAGGGCCATCGATGGGGAAGCGCTCCTCGCCCGCACGTCGCCGATTCACCTCCACGAGGCACTCGTCAACGAACTCCTCGAACGCGTCGAGGTCATCGACGAAAAACCTCCGTGACCGCAGTCGCGAGAACTCGCGGAGAATCTGTTTACAGCCTTTCTCGACGTACTTGTAGTCGCCGACAGCGTCTTTCAGTCGTGCTTCGAGTGCCGCGCCGAACGCCGAGTCGATCAGTTCGTCACTGTCTCGCGTGTCCGGCAGGTCGTGGTCCTCGAACACCGCAGCGTAATCCGCGTACGATGCTTTCGAGAGTGTCTTCTGGCAGGCATTGGACCCATCGTCGAGTAACCGCTCGAACATCGCCTCGGACCGCACGTACGGTGTAAATTCGGTGGGATGGTACGGGATCGTCGTCAGCGTGTCCTCGAAGTCGAGCGTGCCAGTGACCGCATCGTCGAGTGTTTCGAGGAAGTGGAAGAACCGGAATTCGAGTTGCTCGTCGGGATTCAGCGTTCGGAGGTACGCGAGGTACAGAATCGCCTGAAAGTTAGGCTTGTCACTGGGCGGATCCATCGCCGCGCCTTTCACCACCTGCGACGCGCGTTTCTTGCTCCCGCTCTTGTAGTCAAGCAAGCGATGCGGGCGGTGAATCAGGTCGATTTTCCCTTTGATCCCGAGGTCGTCGTCACTGAACCAGCGCTCCGTGAGCGACGAGTCGATCGTCCGGTCGAAGTACTCCGCGAAGAAATTCCCCCAACTCGACGACCCGCCATCTATCGGAAGGTCATCGGCTGCCGGTTCGTTCTCGTCCAGGTACTGCACGATCGTTTCCAGGCCCAGTCGGTACTCCGTCCTGTGAACATCAGCATCGACTGACCGCAGGAACGGGCGTACCTCGTCCAGCATGACATCCACAACTTCGTCGATGGTGCCGTCATCGACAGCGTCGGGGTGATTTACGTAGAACTCCGCGAAGTCGTGGAACAGATTGCCTTCCTTGAAGTAGTCTTTGTCGGGCGACTGGACGATTTTACTGAAAAAGTAGTCGCGCGGCGAGTTCACGTAACTGTTCATACTGGATTGACTGATCGCGTCGATCCATTCAGGTTCGACATCCAGAGCGTGTTTCTCGAACCCGTTCCCCAGATCCTGAAACGTCCGGTTGTGGACAGTGTGCGCGAAGTCAGAGAATCGGTCGATGTCCTCCTCCAGCAAGTCCTCAAAGTACAGGCACGGCGTGATCGGGTCGCCGCCACGCGTATCCTGCACGAGGTAGTACTGCTGGACACCGTTCTGGAGAAGCAACTGGAACTGCCGGATGTTCCGCTGGTACTGATCGTCCATCTCGATCCAGGGGCGCCGCGGTGGCGTCTGTGTCCACGAATCGTCGAGTCCGAGATAGAATACGACCGGCCGGTCAACGAACGCCGCTGCACTTGCGTCGGCAAGCAGGACGCCCTCGTTTTCTCGATCAACGGGAACCTCGTACGTCTGAAGATAGAACGCCAGGCGGTCAACGCCCGCGTCGGTTACGCTGTCATGAGCGATGCCGAGTCGCGACAGTTCCTCGCGGAAATCAGGCAGTTCGACGCCCGTTTGCCCCTCGTATTCGTCCAACGCCGACCCGAACGTATGCTCGTGAATGTCGTCACTGAACTCCGAAACCCACGCGGCGGCTGGCGCATCCAGCTCGTGCAGCCGCTTCTCGTCGTGCTCGATATCGATCGACAATCCGAGCCGGGACAACAGCGGCCGCATCGAGCGTACGCGCGTATCACTTCCGTTGTGAGCCGCTCGCAGTAACTGCAGGAACGTGCGGTGATCAGGGTCGTCGATGAAGCCTGGGCCACCGTAGAACGGGATATCTTCGGCTTCCAACGCAGATTCGACGAGTGCAGAATACTCGCTGCCACCGTTGAGCACCACCGCGACATCCTCAGCAGTGTCTGCGGTGATCGCTTCGACGACAGCATCGATGATACCTGCTGTCGAGTCGAACACGTGGAACGGCGCCGGATCGAACTCCTCCTCGGTCAACGGCGAGAACATGTCGAACTCGTCGGGCAGAATCGACCGTTCCAGCGGCGTGAACTGTTCGATACCCACGACGGCAAGATCGCAATCATCGTCGATCTGGTACCTGCTCAACCGCCGAGATGTCGTGTCCAGCGACGAAATATGCTCGACAGCCGTCTCCGTCGCCGCATCCGCATACCCGTCGTACTCCAGAATCGCACGACTCGACCCCTGGTACTCCCAGCACTGAAGAATATTCCCGACGATATACGACGCTTGCTTCCAACTCAACTCCGTCTGCTCGATCAGTTCCAGAAACGCGAGTCTGTCCTCGGCCTGTTCGCGTCGCCCGGCTGCGAGGCGCCGCGGCGTCGTCGCGAACGTTCCGAGATGCGGGCGATCAAGCCGGCGATTCAACGCACTCGCAAGCGGCGCATCGGGTACGAGCACCAACTCGTACTCTGCGACCGCCGCGTAGAGATCATCTATCGGTCTCGCCCTCGAAAGTGGCACATAATCACATCAAATAGACACCTCATAAATCTGACTCTGGAACCTTCGATGGTCGTGCACGGTCGGATTAACAGGCTACCGAACAGTTATACAGATTCGAGGCGAATACACCCGCCTTCCCGTGAGGAGGGAGTGTTCCGACGCTTGCAGTCGGAACCGAACGACGAACAGGCGGGTGATGAAGCCGACACGGTGAGCAACAATCCACTGGCTACAACACGGCTGGATATTCCACCGCCAATCAGTTCTTTTAATATACTTTGTACCATAACTGGTTATTAACACAGTCTAATGCTGGAGACGACCCGCACTTACGTTGCGAAAATCACGAATCACCAGCAGGTTCGTGACGATCTCGACGCCTGCGGGTTTGCAGCATCGAAACTGTGGAACGTTGGCCGCTACTACATCCAGGGCCGGTGGGACGACGACGGTGAGATACCCGACGAAGCCGAGCTGAAGTCGGAGTTGAAAGGCCACGAACGCTACAGTGACCTGCATTCTCAGTCAAGTCAGCGAGTTTTCGAAGAGCTTGCTGAGGCGTTCACCGGCTGGTACAACTCCGACGACGGCAACAACCCACCAGGCTACCGGAAACGTGGCGACCGACACCCACGCTCGACTGTGACGTGGAAACAGAAAGGCATCAAACACGACACCAAGCACGGTCAGGTTCGCCTCTCGAAAGGCTGGAATCTGAAAGACGGGCGCTCGGATTTCATCCTGGCCGAATATGAAACTCGACCGGACGTGACTGTCGAGAACATCCAGCAGGTGCGAGCAGTCTGGAACGGCGACCGCTGGGAACTACATCTCGTGTGCGAGAAGCAGATTCCCGTCGAGGACGCTCCCGGCGAGAACGTAGCCGGGATCGATCTCGGGATCAGCAACTATCTCGCAATCGACTACGAAGATGGCCCCAGTGAGTTGTATCCAGGCAACCGGCTCAAGCAGGACAAACACTACTTCACCCGCGAGGAGTACCAGACCGAAGGCGAGAACGGCCCGTCAAAGCGGGCACGCCGCGCTCGCCGGCAACTCTCGCGGCGGAAAGACCACTTCCTGCATACGCTGTCGAAACACATCGTCCAGCGGTGCGTTGAGGAAGGCGTCGAGAAGATTGCCGTGGGCGACTTGAGCGATATTCGGGAGAACGACGACGGCGACTCTCGGGATTGGGGACAGTCTGGCAACAAGAAACTCCACGGCTGGGAGTTCGACCGCTTTACCGACCTGCTGGAATACAAAGCCGGAGAACACGGTATCCTCGTGGATCGGGTTGACGAAGAAAACACGTCGAAAACCTGCTCGTGTTGTGGGCAGATCCGTGACAGCAACCGCGTCGAGCGTGGGCTGTACGTCTGTAAGTCGTGCGACACCACGATGAACGCAGATGTAAACGGTGCGGTGAACATCCGCCGAAAGATAACTCAAACTCCCCCAACTGGGGATATGAGTAACGGTCGCTTGGCACGGCCAGGAGTCTACCTGTTCGATACAACAACGGGTGCGTTCCACCCACAAGAACAGGCAGACTGCAAACCCTAATATCCCAACGCTCGGGATTCACCCCGCCTTCAGGCGGGTGAGAATATCAATTCGCTGATGAATGGCGGCGCGTCACAGGGTCGTTCAGGCTCACAGCGACACCACACCGGAGATCGAGACCGCCACTATCGATTCCGAGACGGATTTCGAGGCGATCGTTGACTACCACCACGCTGGCGTCGAAGCTGCACGCGACGCGGCTGCGACCGAAAAATTGTGCTGGCTACATCAATCAGCGAGAGCCAGCACACCACGGATGCGGATGGCGATCGGCCACGGAATGTCGATGCCGTCTCCCGCGACGACTGAGTCCCTCGGAACTCGCAGACACCATCCAGTAAGGTACGTTGTTTATCCGTACTCGGCCGTAACCATTAGTCTATGTACGGCGCCGGAGAGGGTGTCGTGCGGTGACGACCCTGCCGTTCTCACCGCTCGACGAAGCCATCTATCACATCGAAGGCGCACTGGACCCGCTGAACATTCAGGTTGAGGTCGGGACGACCCAGACGATCGATGTCGACCGACTGCGCGATGCGGCAGTGACGGCGTGTAACGCCCATCCGCTCGCGCGGGTACGTCGTCGACCGAGCCGGAGTACTGACGTCGAGTACGTCTGGCAGGTTCCCGACGACGTCGGCGACGTACCGGTTGGCGTGGTCGACGACGGCGACCTGACGACGGCGCGGTCGGACTTCTACAGTCGCTCGTTCGACCTCACGCGGGAGCCACCGGTTCGGTTGCTGGTAGCCCGCGGTGCCGGGCGTCGGGGAGGCGACCGACTACTCGTCTGCGTGGGTCACGTCCCCATCGACGGCGTCGGCGCAGTCCGCATCGCTCGGTCCATCTGTCAGGCGTATCGCGGCGAGACGCCGGACGCGGATCCGGTCGACATCGAGACGTCGCGGGTCGCACTCACCGACGTCCGTTCGTCGACGCTGACTGGTCGGATGGACGTGCTCAGGTCGGCCGCCAAGCGACTCGGCGACATAGTCGACAGTCCGACGGCCATCGCCGAGGACGGCGTACCCAGTGGCGACGGGTGGGGATTCACCGAGCGGGCGCTCTCGACCGACCTGACCGACCGTCTGGTGTCGAACCGTCCAGACAATGTCTCAGTCAACGACGTGTTGCTCGCGGCGCTCCACCGCACCATCGCGGACTGGAACGACGACCACGGGAAACCCGCCCACAAGATTACCGTCATGATGCCGATCAACGTCCGCCCGAGAGACGGGTTCTACGACGTGGTCGGAATGTACGCCCTGATGAAACAGATAGAGACGCGCTCACGGGACCGGCGTGACCCACAGACGACGGTGGAAACGATCGTCGACCAGACGACAGCGGTCAGGGAAGACGGCGAACTCACGGCACTCTACGAGGCGCTCGAAACAATCCTCCCGCGGTTGCCCGTTGGGCTGAAAAACCAACTCCCGCACCTCGTGCGTGCCGTCAGCAACCGACTGATGGTCACCGCTGCCCTCTCGAACCTCGGACGCCTGCCAGAGTCACTGTCACTCTCGGGTGAGAGCGGGGACTCACTGTGGTTCTCCCCGCCGTGTAAGAAGGCGCTACCAGTGGGTATCGGGGTGGCAACCACCGACGGCACCGTTCGCTTCGTTTTCCGCTACACCCTTGAGCAGTTCGACGCCGACGCCGCCGAGCGGTTCGCCGACTGCTACCTCGCGCACATCGAGGAAGTCACGAGTGCACTGCAGCCAGCTGCCACCGGCTTCACCGCCGAGCGAGTACACGTCGCAGAGCGTTGACACCGCTCGGCTCCGTTGCCGTGAACGTGTTCTACACCGCAGAAGGTCTCGACGAGACGCTCGTTGCGGCACTCGACAAGTGCCGCAACGAGAATTGAAGCGACCATATATCACGTACTGAGCGTCTGTCTGCGTCAGATTGTCAAAGGCGGCCACGCAGGTCTAGCGATGATTTCGTGTCGTCAGAAGCTCCGATCGACTGTAATCGTCACTGTCGCGGTATCCCGGTTGCCCTCGCTGTCGATGACCGTGACGTCGACGTCGTAGGTGCCGGGTGTCCCGAACGTGTGCTCGACCTGCGCGCCACTCGCAGGCGGACGGCCGTCGTCGAACCGCCATTCGTACGCAACGATATCGCCATCCGGGTCGGTCGAGCCGCTGGCGTCGAAGCTGACGGCCAACGGTGCTTTCCCGTCGGTCGGCGAGGCGTCGACCGCTGCTGTCGGGGTGCTGGCTGCTGTCGTGATCGGTGTGGTCGGAGTCGACTCGGGCGTTTGGGTGGGAGTCGGTGTCGGTGTCGACGTGGCTGGTGTCGTCTCGCTGGACTGATCCGACGGGTCGGACGCCTGGCCGGTCTCATACCGGACCGGCCCCAGCTCAACCGTGCCATTCGTGCCACAGGTGGTTGCTGTCGATTGGTTGTCGACGAAGATGCCGGTCTGGAACGCACATTCGTAGGCCACCACGCCATCGTCGGGCGCACGGAGTGTCGTGTCGCCGATCTCGAACACGAACGCGAGCTCGCTGCGAACGTCCGAGTGTTCGTCCTGTCGGGCGAACGTGGTCAGCCACTCCTCGATGTGCTGATTCTCGGCGGTTGCGACGATCGTGTAGGCGGTGGTCTCGCCGGGCTGGAGGTGGACGTCACGGTCGACGTTCTTGATGGCGACGGCCTCTTGGTTCCGCGCGGAAAACACCTGGATGTCGTTCAGGAGGATATCGGCTGCCACGCCATCCGGGACCCCGGGGAGGACGGTATCACCGGTGTTTCGAACCCGCACGTGAACCTTCACTTCCGTCTGTTCGGGGGTCACCTCGCCCCACTCGAAGTCGACCCGCTCGAAGGTGTACTCGGCCGTGACCGAGCCCGAGGGACCGATGTCAGTCCGGGAGAGAATGTAGTCGTTCGGAATGTCCGCTGTACTCACTTCTTTCGTGTACGACCCCTCGTAGGCGTCGCCGGTCTGGTTCATCGCATCCGAAATCGGTTGTTCGTCGGTGAGTGCCGACACGCGCACCGGGGGTGTCGAGACTGCGATATCCGACCCGGCCTGAACGCGAACTGTGGGGGTCACTGCCGCGTGAATCGTCTCATCGGCGGTGATGAATGCCGTCCAGAACTCGCCGAGGCGGTCCTATTCGACCGCCGTCGTGACCGAGACCGAGTTGTTCCCCTGCTGGATATCGATCCCCGTTTTCTCCACGGCGCCCAACCGGACGTCGTTGAGTGTGACTCCTGCTGCGAGCGTGATATCATTCCCTAGTTGCACGCTGGTCGGGTTCGGGTTCTGGAGCCAGAGCGTGTGTACCAGTTCGATCCGATCCTCGGAGACGGTCCCCCAATCGCCGATGTCTTGGACGCCGGCGTCCGGTGACTGGAGACCTTGGCCACCGAGGACCTGCGTGTACGCGAGATACCCGCCACCAGCGACGATCCCGAGACCGATGACGACGATCGCGAGTGTGCGTGCGAACCCCATTGGACTCCTCCCAATCCAAATATACTTGCCAGGTAAGGTTACTGTTTCATGGGGACGCTTTACGTCGAAGATGTCGATTGTCAGGCACCAGTTGCGAGGGGCTGCTATTCAGGTGGCATCCATGCGCACAGGGTACCAGTCGACGGTGGAGGTGTCGGCAAAGGGCTGAATATAGGGGGCAGCGATGCACGGAGCCCGTTGGGGTACGACCCTTCTCGAGCGGGCAGCGTTCGCCTGGACCGCTGACAAATATGATTTTTCAGGGGCGTGTCCCCGACTACAACGGAGTCGTCAAATCAGTGTGAGTTGAACCGCCAAAATCTCTGTAGGCTCTACGCATCTCCAAAGAATACATAGACTCTACAGACATCAACAGAGACAATCTTTATCTGTACGAACTCTTTAGAGACCAGTGTAACAATGGCACCAACCGTATCGGTCACTGGTGACGGGATCTCGGTCGAACGAGAAGTCTCGGAACAGACAGCACCGCCAATAATCCAAGCCGCAATGAGCCCCGGTACGTCCGAACACGAAGAGGTGACGGTGAACGTCTCAGGCGAGGGGATGTCGTTTGAACGGGTGATCTCTGAAGATGTGGCTACCGATGTAATTGAGATGGCTATCAAAAATGGACATCAGACTCAAGAAGGGAGCGAGGAAGAGGGGGAGACATCTGATACTGAGGAATTCGACGGGCTACCGAATGACTTCTTCAGCCGCTTAACAGACCGCCAAGAGGCGATGATTAAGGTACTGTTGGAGAACAAAGGCTGGGTGTTGAATGGCGAACTCCGACGACAAATGGGCGAACAGTACGACGAGGCGATTGAGAGTGGACCCGCGCTGAGTGGCGTCCTTGCTGGCCTGTCACGAAAGCACGGCAAAGATTTCCGTAACGACCTCATCGAGGGTTCCTGGACCGGTGATGAAGTGAAATTCCGGCTGAACCGCGATTACGAAGAAGAACTCCGCGAAGAACTTGACTTCTAAATGGATTCCATCGTTCGTTCACCGGACTCCCCAGCATAGGTGCGACCCTCCAACTTTGTCTGCTGAGTAACGTCTGCTGGGAAGCGGTTACGGCGTTGAGGGCATCGAAGCGGCGAGTGACGAGCACAGGTGCAGAACTCCGGGTAACTCGGGCTTCCCGAACGCTAAGCGAGGGCGAAGGCCGAGCGAGGCTTTCGAGCAAATGAGAGGCCCCGGGTTCAAATCTCGGCCATTGGAAGCAGTCACGTTTTTCAATGCCGATAAATGCACTAAAAAGTGTGTTCTATCCCTTTACAACAGAGTAAATGTCAAACCGAAACTAGGAGGCTGTGATTCTGACCGTCGTTATATATATCTGATCTAAGGTATGGATCCTTCTTCGGGAATGCGGATTTCTGCCGATCAAACAGATAGAGATTTCCACTGCTTCTACCGGGTTAACTTACAACGACGAGCAGAATGGTGGAATTCTGAGATTTAACCCCTAAAATGCTTTTTTATGTATTTCTTCGCATCTCTTGAGCTGAGCTGTTTTGTATCACTGTTCTCTCTAACATACAATTCTTCCCCGCCGAATTTGATGGGCTCATCGTTTGGCTCTACTTTTACTTCACAGACAGAATGCTCACGGAGAGTGCTAAATTGGACCTCTGTTTCCTGTGTCGCAAAAGTTTCCCCCAAATGTTCTGCCAGGGCATTCTCAAGCTGTTTTTTGAACCCTTCCTGTCCTTTTGTAATTGATTTGAAATCCTTTTCGAGTCCCTGAACATTCCCCTCTTTGTCGACGCCGATGATCAAGTGGCCTCCAGCTGTATTAGCAAAGGCAGCGATATGTTGTGCGACTCTCTCTTTTGCGAGATCATCGGATATTGTATCAGGCAGAAGACGTTCTTCAAACTCGACAGTCTTGCTCCGACCTTTCTCGATAAGACCCCGCGTATCTTCTTTCGAAGAACTGATAAACTGATTGAATAGCCAGTTATGGAAAACCTCAGCAAACTCGTCATCGTTTGTGGCCTTGTTGAAGAACTGGGTGTTCTGGTCGATCATATCCAGCATCTCCTTCCGTGTAACGTTCTCAAACTTCATCTGGGCCTTTTCAGTGCTGTTCTTATCTACCGTCTGTTTCAACGCGTCGTTCTCCTCAAGCCTCTCCTTCAAGTGCTTGATGAATGTCTTATCCTGTTCGTCAACTTCATAACCGAACTGCTGGTTAAGCATCTCGACGATGTTCTCCAACGGCGATTTCTGTTCCTCAGTCTTGCTTGAACCGTCCTTCTTCTTGTGTGTAGGATCTAGGTCTCCGCTTGAGTGTTCGAGCGAGCGATCCTCTTCGGAAGCCACCTCCTTGATGTGGTACTGGTCAAGGTCAACGAACTGCTTAACCTCGTTCGGCATTTCACCCCTCTCTACGTCCAGCTTCCTGAAGAACACCCTCGCGAACTGGTAGAGCTTGTGCAGTTCCTCGTCGCGGAAGTTGACGACCTTGATCAGGAATGAGTAGAGCTGTATGAAGTCTTTGAGCTTCTTTCGGAACTCGTCTTTCGTCTCTTCGTCCGTGTTCCTGTAACGTTCTTTGACAGGGTCGAGAACGGCACTCAGCTGATTTTGGTCGGCGTCTTTGCTGTACCAGACCTCGGTGAACTCTTCAACCTCGCTGTCTTTGAAAAGTCGGAAGTCCCTGAGTTCTTCTTCGAGATCGTAGACAAGCTGTGGGTTGGTTCCCTGTCTGACCCGGGTCTTGGTGTAGAAGTCCTCGAACGCATCCTGTATGTCCTCCGGGTCGTTCTTGAAGTCGACCACCATCGTGTCCTCTTTGTCTGGATGTGTCCGATTGAGACGGGAGAGTGTCTGTACAGCTCTCACGCCTCCCAGCTTCTTGTCTACGTACATGGTGTGTAGTAGAGGCTGGTCGAAGCCGGTTTGGAACTTATTGGCGACGATGATTATCCGGGCGTCGTCTTCCTCGAACCGGTCCTCTACCTTGGTATCGAGGTCCTGGTTTACGTGCTTTTCTGTCAGCTTTTCACCCTCGTACTTGAAGTCTGAGAAGGCAGCCAGTGCCTCGAAGTTGTAGTTGTTGTCAGAGAGGTACTCATCGAATGCCCGTTTGTACTTGACAACCTGTTCCCGTGACCCTGTGACCACCATCGCCTTCGCTTTTCCATTGACCCGGTACATCACTTCCTCGACGAAGTGCTCAACGATGATCTCGGTCTTCTTCGAGATCACAAGGTCGTGGCTATCGACGAAGGATTTCAGTAGTCTCTTCGCCTTCGATTCTTCGAACTCGGGGTTGTCCTCGATCGTTTTTAGCAGGTTGAAGTAGTCCTCATACGTGGTGTAGTTCTGCAAAACATCCAGAATAAAGCCTTCCTCGATGGCCTGCCGCATACTGTAGAGGCTGAATGCCTCGTAACCACCATCCTCCGTCTTTTCGCCAAACATCTCAAGGGTTTTCTCCTTAGGTGTGGCGGTGAAGGCAAACGAGCTAACGTTCGAGAGAACTCCTCTTCCCTCCATATCCTGGTTCAAACGGTCCTGAACCGACATTTCTTCCTCGTCTTCGTCGCCTTCCATGGCGGATTCTTCGGAGAGAGCCCTTGTTTGACTGTCCTTGAGTTCGCCCGTCTGTGAGGAATGTGCCTCGTCAATAAGAACGGCAAAGTTCCGATCGGAGAGGTCATCCATCTCCTCGACGATGTAGTCGAACTTGTGAATCGTGGTAACGATGATCTTCTCACCGCTTTCTAAGGCTCCCTTCAGTTCTTGGGAGTTATCCTCAACGTTTGCGACAACACCCTCTACCTGGGAAAACTGCTGCATGTGGTGCTGTAGCTGGTCGTCAAGCACTCTACGATCGGAGATAACGATCACCGAATCGAAAACGGGTTCGTTCTCTTCATTGTGAATCTCGGCTAGCTGATGGCCAAGCCAGGAGATTGTGAACGTCTTTCCGCTGCCCGCACTGTGCTGGATGAGATAGCGTTCACCAGGACCGTTCTGCTCGGCATCAACAATACTCCGTCTTACCGCCTGTAGCTGGTGATACCGGGGAAAAACAAGGAACTCTTCATCAGTCAGATCTCCTTGGTCGTCACGCTCACGGAACTCCGTGATGAAGTTCTGAACGATGTCGAGGACGCTGTCCGGGCTTAGAAGATACTTCCAGAAGTAGCTTGTCCGGTACCCGGAGGGGTTGGGCGGGTTTCCTGCTCCCTCATCATGGCCCTTGTTGAACGGCAGGAACGTGGTGTCTTGACCTTCCAGCTCGGTGGACATATACACCTCCTCAGGATCAACAGCGAAGTGAGCCAGGCAACGACCAGGACTGAAGAGCTTGTCCCGTGGATCCCTATCCGTCCGGTACTGATCCTTAGCATCAGTCACGTCCTGTCCCGTGAAGTCGCCTTTCAGTTCCGCAGTGAAGATCGGTATCCCGTTCAAGAAGACTACAAGGTCAACTTCGAGATTCGAATCGGGCTGGTACCTGAGCCGCGGGATAACCGAGAAAATATTCTGCTCATAGTTCTCAACCGCTTCCTTGTTCCGGTCCGTAGCCGGCTCGAAATACGCGAGCTGTTCAAAACGCGCACCGCTAAGCCTCAAACCATTCCTCAGTACTTCGATAGCGCCTTTCCGCTTAATCTGTCTGTCCAGCGTATTCAGGAACTTGTCATCGGCCCCCTCACCGTGGAACTCCTCCAGCTTCTCCCACTCATCAGGCTGAGTTGCCTTGACAAACTTCAAGACGTCTTCCGGAATCAAAGCAAATTCCTTGTCATAATGCCGGTTTTCCCGACGACGATAACCACCGGGATCAAACCGCTCATACAAAGGCTCTAACTCCCCTTCCTCCCAACTCGTATCCTCCGAGGTTAGATCCCCGATTATAACCTTCTCAAACTCCCTCTCGCTGAGCTTATCCGACATCACACCTCACCCCGAACATCAATCTGACCAGTAACAGCATTCGTAATAAGAGCTGTCCGGTACTCCTTCAGACGGTCAATACCCTCTTCAACCTGCGAGATTAGATCATCAATTTTTTGTGTTTCTTCCCTTATGGTTCCAAGGATATCCTCTTGCTCAGATATCGGAGGAACCATAACACGAATACCTTTTAACTTAGATGCCTGAATGCCTTTAGCGGTTGATCCTGTTTGGTTTTTTATCAATTGAGTCTGGTTAAACTCAGAATCTAGATAATACTTTAGAAAGTCTTTTTTGAGCAAATCTGTGTTAACTTTTAGCAGAATGATTCTCTGAGCCAGAGCGACAGGTGTTTCTTGAATTTGGGCAACCTCACCCATTGGTGCCTCTGTTGTTATCAACACGTCCCCCTCTTCTGGGTCTCCCCTTGTCATCCATTCATTATATTCATCTTCAGAAATGTACTCATGGTCCTCTGAGAAGTCTAATTTGCCGTTGTCAATATTCTTGGCTGTAATCAAAGTTATTCCAGAATCACTCTTCTCTGGAGTAGCACCTCTATAATCTACAAATTTATCAACTGTATTTCTTAGACTGGTTGTCTCCCAATCATCTGGAATACTATCAAACCATTCAAGTTCAATATCCTTATGTCTGGAATCATTAATTCCAGAAGTAACTAATTTATTTATTATCGCATTACGCTTTTCATCAAGAAGTTTAATCAGCTTTTCTTTTTCCCCAATCAACTGATCTATTCTTGAGGTTTCCCAATCTAGAAACTCTACTATTGCGTTCTGTTCCTCTATTGGTGGAAGTTGAAAATGTGCAGAAGAAACTTTTGTCCAGGACGTTCTTGGCATCTTTACTCCATGTGAGTTTGCATCGGTGAATTGGATGAAGTCTTCTGAGTGGAGGAAATAGTATAGGTATCTACTTTGCACGTCAGAATTAGGGCTTAAGACCATTAAATCGGTTCCACAGCAACCCTTCTTATCTACTTGATAGTATTTGCGTAGGTAGGGACGAAGCTTTCCAAATAGAACATCGCCTGGTTCAAAGAGATAGTATTCTTGAGATTTTTTCTGTTCCCATTCGAAATTGTCAACAAGATTCCCGGTTACAGGGTTGATGTGTTCTAAGGTGATGAAATCCCTCTCCTCTTCGTTACCTTTGTCGTTCTTCTTTTCAGCCCAGTACTGAAACGATCGACTTTCCCAGTGAACAGGGACTTTTTGTAAATTATCACCGCTCGGTGCTTCATACTCCGAATATCTCTCATAGCGACTGTTGTCTTTCGAGTCAAATTCCTGTATAGTTGTCTCCTGTGTGTCTTGCATTATTTTGTCACCTCCTGGATCATGTCGACGACTTGTTGTTCTACTTCTTCGATATCTTCCTCGATTTCTTCAAGAGGTCGTGGTGGTTCGTATTCGTAGAAGTAGCGGTTGAAGTTGATTTCGTACCCGATTTTGCCGAGTCCGCCGTCCTGCGGATCGGTCATATCTTCGTTGATCCAGGCATTTGGCTGGTAGGGCTGGACCTCTTTTTCGAAGTAGTCTTGAACGTCTTTGTCTAGAGGGACGTATTCGTAGTCGGTTAGATCTGTGTCGCGTTCTGGCCGGCCTTTGCTGTCGCGGACGATCTCTGCGTCCGGATCTTTCTCTCCGAGTGCGTTGAAAATATTTCCGCGTACCGATTTCTTGAGGTCGAGTCCTGCTTCTTCGATTGCCTTGTCAAGCTCCTCCTCAAACTCTTCCTTGTCCTTGTATAGCGTATCATCCATCCCGTGAAGCATCTGGATAATGGCTTCCTGCCTTTCCTTGCCTTCTTTGTTACCGGAGAGATTGCCAAATGCTCTTTCGTCCTTAATTTGCTCAATCCGATCTTCGGAGGCTTTGAAGTTCTTACGTAGCGGTCGTTCAATCCGGACCTTCCTGTATCCGAACTCCCTTACAGGGTGTATCTGGGAGTTCTCCGAGTCGTCGTTTTCCCTATAGAGTTCCAGGATTTTCTGTATCTGATCCTCTGTAAGTTTCTTTCTCTTGTCCCCTTTGTTGTCGTCCATTAGGGTCCAGAACTCTTCGCCGGATGCGTCGATCAGCTGGACTCTCTTATTTCGATCTTCGGGCTTGTCGTTTGAGAGTACCCAGACGTAGGTGGTAATCTTGGTGTTGTAGAAGAGTTCGTCAGGTAGTCGGATGAGTGCTTCAAGCCAGTCGTTTTCGAGTATCCACCTTCGGATACTGCATTCGTTTTTGCTGTCTGAGACGTTAGGATCAGCTGAGAACAGCGGTGAGGCGTTGGAGATGAATGCGATCCGGCTTCCTCCGTCGTCCTGATCCTGCATCTTGGACAGCATTGTTTGGAGGAAGAGGAACTGGCCATCATCTTTTGCAGGCAGCCCTGCTCCAAATCTACCACCATATCCTTGTTCGTATTCTTTTTCTACGGCTTCCTTGTCGCTCTTCCAGTCTTTCCCGTACGGAGGGTTGGCGAGCATGTAGTCGAACTGCTTGTCCGGGAAAGCGTCGTCGGCAAGGGTTGATCCATCTTCGATATTGTTCGCTGCTGTGGCGTTTTCTCCCTTGATGAACATGTCTGACTTGGCGATCGCGTGTGTCTGGGGGTTGACTTCCTGGCCGAACAGCCAGACTTCGACATCTTCGTTGAATTGCTGAATCCTATATTCAGTTTCAGTTAGCATTCCGCCAGATCCACAGCAGGGGTCGTAGACGTGAAGGATTTCGTTATCCTCGAAGTCGTCTTTGTCAGGCTCGATCGCCAGTTCCGCCATCAGGTCAACGACCTCCCTCGGAGTGAAGTGTTCGCCAGGATTTTCGTCGAGGGATTCGTTGAATCGCCGAATGAGTTCCTCGAAAATGTCCCCCATCGTGGAATTATCGACTCTGTCGGGATGCAGATCAACTTCTGGCTGTGTAAACCGCTTCACGACTTTATAGAGGAGATCGTGCTTGGCAAGTCCCTCAATCGTCGATTCGAACCCGAAGTTATCAAGAACCTCTTGCATCTCCGGGGAGAAGGAGTGGACGTACTCCTTGAGATTCCGCTCAATGTCGCTCGGTTCGTCAAGCAGGGTTTCGAGGGTATATTCGGAGTAGTTGTAGAAAGGTGCGTCCGCAGCCTCCTTCAGAACTTCCTGCAGGGCCTGTTCATTCAGCTGGTCGCTGTATTGTTCATAGGCTTCTCGGACATCCTCGTTAGTTGGTTCGAGAACGCAATCGAGTCGTCGAAGAACTACGAACGGGAGGATGACTTCTTCGTAATCGCCTCGCTTGAATTTGTCACGAATCAGATCAGCAGTACCCCAAATGAAGTTTGAAATCTCGGTAAAGTTGTCAGCCATCTATTACCGTGATGGCCGGTATGCCTGATAAATCGCTTGGTCCCTTGACTGTGCATCCCAAGAAATAACGGGTACACGTTTGCTAAAGAGAGATTCTTTCAACTCAGTAGACCAGATAATTGCCAGAGAAACTGTATATTTCTTCATCGATTGCTTGGTCAGTAACGCTATTGTATCAGCGGAAGTTGGTTTGTCCGAAGAGCGGAATTCATCTATAGCGACGAGTACAATCAGAATACAAAGAAATCCTCTGTTACGTCTGCTCAACCTGTTCTAACGCAGCACGTAGCAGACTACTTCCGGCAGGCCGGTGCAACGGTTCATTCTGATTCCCACACTGGCTACTCATCAAGCAGGCCGGGCAGCCGACGTCCCGACCACAGCTACACTCCTCAATGCGTTCGAGAGTCCGCTGCGCAACAGCCTCGAAGTTCTCGTAGACGCTGTGTGCGAACCCGACACCGCCCTCAACCGCATCGTGGATGAACCAGACCGGAGTTCCGATCTCCGGGTGTTCGATCATCGATAGCCCACCCATGTCACTGTTATCGAGCCGGAGTTCTAACGGGGCCATCTTGATCATCCCGTGCTCGCCGCCGTGGAGTCCGCCTGCCAGCGTGTACTCCTGTTCACCCATGGGGGCAAACATCGAGTCCTCGTCTGGTTGCAGTAGGGAGCCTGGGGGAATCTCTTGCATCACACGGTCGATGATGCTTGGTGGGAAGGAAATCCACATGAGCTGTGTCCGTAACGAGATCGGGTCGAGGTCGATCGGAACCAAGGGCTCTTCGATCTCACCAGTGTGCATGTCGATCACGTTGTACGCACTGTAGTCGATGTGGACTGTCCCCATCCCAGCACAGAGTTGATAGCCATTGCCGAGCTCGTACGATCGCTCAACCTCTAGATCACGGATGTGTTTATCGTGAATCGCCTGGGTATAGTTCGTCGTCGAGGTCTGCTTCACCTCCACGTATGGATTGTACGTGTCCTCAACGACCCGCTGCACCTCGTACTGGTCGCCGTCATACAGGATCAGCGCCCCAGGGTAGTACTCTCGGTAGACGCGTTCTTTGTCCAGCGGCTCCATATCGATGTCGCCGTTCACCTGCTTGACTCTGTACTGCTCGTCGGTTGTGGCGTACATCGAAATCCCGCTTTGGGGCCTCGACGTCCCGTTGTACTGCGCACCGCGGTCCAAGTCACCGACCATCTGCCCAGCGGCGTTCCACATCTCGATGGCCTTTTCCAAGCGGTCCTCCGGCCCGAACCACCTGGTGTCCTCCTCAGTTAGCGGTCGCTCAGAGGCAGCACAGAGCACGTGTTTGGCGTACACTGGGTTGTTCGACAGGTCGACCACGGCGTCCTCAATGTTATCGCCCAGGATGTACTCGGGGTTGTCCAGGATATACTGGTCGATCGCGTCTGATTGCGGGACAAACACCGAGAGGGAGTCGGTGTTCCCCCGACCTGCACGCCCAACCCGTTGCCAGAACGACTGTCGAGTCCCTGGATAGCCGGCTAACACCGTCGCATCCATCGAACCAATATCGATGCCGAGTTCCAGCGCACTCGTGGAAATGACCCCATCGATTTGCCCCTCCGCGAGTTTGTTCTCAACTGCCCGTCGCTTCTTTTTGCTGAGGCCAGCGTGATACGGGTCGATGTCGACGTACTTCGTGTCGGGGTGGTTCTGTGATGCCTCGATCGCACGCTTGACGCCGATTTCAGTCCCTTGTCGAGAACCGGTGAACATCAGCGTCTGGATATCATTCTTGCTGAGATGGACAAGTACGCCTGCTGCTTCATCATCCGCATTCCGCCGCATCGACGGAAGGATTTCATCTTCATCCAAACCAGCTACAACGTCATCGTCGGTCTCCTGTACGGGTGGCTGCCAGAAACCGATCTCTCGACGTCCATGTGGACTTCCGTCCTCGTCGATAACCTCGAACTCCGCACCGGTTAGTGCCTCCGAGTGTTCAGCCGGATTCCCGATCGTGGCTGTCGAACAGACTAATTGTGGATCGGACCCGTAGTGATCGAGCATCCGCCGAAGCCGCCGGATCACCCACGAAACGTGCATACCGTGCACACCAGTGTAGGTATGACATTCATCGATGACCAGCAGCTCGCAGTTCCGGAAAGCGTCTCGCCACTTCATATGCGAGTCGAGATACTGATTGATGCCAGCGAAGTTCGAGATGATCACATCAATCCGGTCTCTGATGATTTTCTTCCGGTCCCGTTTTGTGTCGCCGTCGTACGTCTCTGCGATAGCGTCGATATCCAACTGTTGAAACAGGTTGTTGACAGCTTTCTCCTGATCGGCGCTCAGCGCTTTGGTCGGATACACGAACAAAGCGCGAGCGTCCGGATTCTGCAGCTTCCGGAGACAGTAGTACAGCGTATAGACCCACGTTTTCCCAGAGGCCGTGGAGGTGGCCACGCACGCATTGTTCCCCTCTTTTAGCTCTCGAATCGCCTCGGCCTGGTGCGTGTACAGGTCGTTGTCGAGGTGAGCCGCGAGTTCCTCAGGAAGTACGTTCTCTGCAGGCACGTGCTCCGCTGCTTTCGCAGAATCCGTGATGGCGTCGGCCAACTGATCTTCATAGTTCGGGAACGTCTCCTGGAGTGTTTCAGTGTCCAATACGTCATCAAGCGATGGAGTCTGCTTGCGGCTCATGGTTAGAAATCACTGAGAGTGCCTTGTGAACTGGTCTCCGAAGGTGACGAGGTACCGTTGCCGCTACCTTGTGTCATCCGGTTGGTCGTTTCCTTGATTGCGTCGTAGACGTACGCTAGTGCTCGTACGTCATCTTCGCAGTATTTCTTGTGGCGGTCCCAGTCCAACTCCGTGGCTGGGCAGGGGTTGTCAGCGTACCTTTGGAACAGGCGGCCAACCTCCGCACCGGTAAGTCCGGTATCGATCGTCTCCCACCCGAGTGCTGGGGCGACGTCTTCCAGTTTATTCGTTAGTCCGGGAAGGATCGCGTTGTTCTCTTTGACTGCCCAGTAATACGGATCGAACTTCCACATGCCCTCCCACGTATCCAGATACTCGGGACAGTGCTCCGCGATATGCTCTTCGATCACCGGAAAGTCGAAGTCCCAGCCGTTGTAGGCCACGACAGGCCGATTATGACCGAATTCAGCGAGCCACGACATGAACGCTTCAAGCGCCTCCCCAGGTTTCGATGGATCTGTCTCGATGAACGGCATGTATCGGTCCTCCGTTGCCCGATTCAGGACGCCGATGAGCCAGATCATCGTAGGATTGAGCCCATCGGTCTCGATGTCGATGAAGATCGGTTCACTGTCGGGAAGGCTCGCACCCGGCGCTTTCCGAACCTCGCCCTCTTCGATCACTTGGGCGGATTCGATCACCGTCCGTGCGAGAGACTGCCCGATCCCGGACAGGTTCGCGATTTCACGGACTGACGCCGTCGAGAGGTCCTGCCGGGATTGGATCTCCGCATCACGGAGCGTTTGCACACGCGACTCGCCGACTTGGGTGACCGCCGCAAGGCCAAAGTCGCCCAGCTTCCTGGTCTTCCCACCAACAACACCCCCCTGCTGAAGTTCGAAGTGGGCGATACCAGCTTGGTTGACTCCCTGTTGTTCGTTTGCACCCGGCATGACACCTTGAACATCGACGCCCTGCCATTCAGCCCGATACTCGGGGTTGGCTTCTATCGACAAGTGGGTAAACGCCTCAAGTGCATCGTGATCAGCGAGTGGGGCTCTGTACTCCGATAGCCCGTCAAGCCGTGCATCCAGATTGATGAGGTCAACCGATACGGAAAGTTGGTCTGAAAGGAGATACGTTTCAGCGACACGGTCGGCCGGAGTATCGGTCTCGATCAGTTGTTCGATCGCCCTCGGCGTCGATACCCAGATCAGACTGACATCGTCACTACTCGCTAGTTCGAGTGGACGCTCGGGTTGGAGTGGTTGGGTTGCCACTGTGACAGAGTCTTCCAAGTGTGATTGGAGGAACGGTTCGTGGACTCGGGATGGTGTGAAGAGGACATCAGTGTCGAAGTGCCGGACGATATCCTGAAGTTGCTGACTTCGGCACTGCTGCATGGCGAAATCGGGCACTACCGTGAGCCCAATCATGCTTTGTGTCTCACCTGGCTGTCCGTGATCGGCCACAGATGGTCTACTTCCAAGCACGACACGCCCAAACTGTCCATTTCAGATGTACCTGTCATTCCATCTCACCGCCGTTGCTCACCTTCAGCTAACACGAGGTCACATTCCGGCCTGAAACGACAACTAGCACACTGCTTCCAGTGGCTCGCACCGGTTGGATCGCCGCCATCACGCCAGAATGAGACGTAATCACGCAGTTGCTTTCCCCGGTCGGGGTCCCGTTCGTATTCGAGTGGATGCCGTCGGATATTAGGGTGAATCGTGGCGTTTTCGTCGAGCTGGATGGAAATATCGTCGCCATCCTCGACCGCCACGAGCATTTGCGCCCGACTCAACTCGACGACGTCAAACTTCGCCTGAGGGTATTTCAGGTACCGGATGGAGAGGTCAGAGACGTCGAACCCGATGCGGTCCAGGAGAGTACCGTAACACCACAGCAGAAATCGCTCGTTTGGGAACAGCTGGTCGAGATAGCCTTCTTTCGTCACTCCACGGACGAGCGTGAGTTGCGTCGGATGGCTATCTACGAACCGGAGGTATGTTGGCCGCGCATACAGAGTCATCCCCACCATCTCGTGGACCAGGGGAGGGTACAGTAGTGAAACATCTCCGGCTTCGATGTCGTCCCACACATCGTCGACATCGTATTCCTCGTCAGTATTGGCCGATGCTTCCACGAGTTGGTTATGTTGCTCCTGTGCTCGTAGAAGGCGTTCAGGACGGTTCTCTTCAGTAGGACGCTCGGCCCGCTCGAATACGGCTTTCTGCTCGCAGTAGTGTTGAGTCTCCAGGGTATCGAACGAAACCACGTTGTCTGGGGTGTCTTCCCCAAGGGCTTTGAGGAGATCAAGTTGATGACGCCTGATCTCTCCGACCGATTTTGTGTGAGCCTGTTCGCCGGCCATGTCAATGGTTAGGAACGGAATACCCATTATACCCCCGTTTGGACCGAATCAGCCGCATTCCTGCGTTTATGATAATGAATATTATACTTCGTTTAAGTACCCGGGTGTGGCAGAAATACGAGTGAGGAGCCATCTGGTGCACCTATCCATCAGCCAAGAGAGTTCAGCACATTTGCATCACGTTAAAAGGGGTCCGTTACGGACGGTCTGACAATGGACAAGGACGAGATTGGCGAGTACGTCCAGCGGTGTCAGCAGCTCATCGACTCATCACCGCAGATGGACGAGGAAAATACGAAGGTCAAGCTCGTTCAGCCGTTTCTCGAACTTCTCGGCTGGGATCTCTATTCGACCGAAGTCGCCCTCGAATACAGAGTCCCAATGGCCTCGGGGAGTACCCACGTCGATTATGCCCTGCTCGTGGGGGATTCGCCTGTCGTGTTCGTGGAGGCCAAACCAGCTCGGTCTGAGCTCACCGACGATGAAGTACGCCAACTTCGGAGTTATATGCGACAGGAGCTCGACGTTGATTGGGGGATTCTCACCAACGGGAAGTCCTTCGAGGTCTTGACGAAGAACCGCCACCAGAACGGAGGTGAGGAGGTATCGGTCGTTCAGTTCGACCTCGATGACCTCGCCGAAAACCCAGGAGTACTGGAACTCCTGACGAAGGAGTCGATACGCTCAGGGAAGTCTGATGAAATAGCTGCGCAGGTCGCCCAGACAAATCGAGCAATTCGACACCTACAGGAAAACGAGGACAACGTCACCGAGTCCGTCACGGAGGCCGTGGAACGGGAAGTGGGCGACCTCACGATCGATCTCGAAGAACAGGCCCGAGAGTTCGTGCAAAGTCTCGTTACGGTACTCCGTGAACAGCGTCAGTTCGTCAGTACGGAGCCACAGGGAGAAGAGGAAGAAGGAACAGACGACACACCCCACGAGATTGAGCCACTGGAGAATCGGGTTGCAGGGAAGGTTGCCCGACAGGAAATCGATGGTAACCCCGACGCCCGTGTTGCGGTGTTTCCAACCCGGGAGTCAGGACTCCCGTTTCTAAAGGAGAACGAAGCGTGGGGATTCGTTCGCGTCGGTAGTGAATTCGATTACGTGGCGATGTACGTCACTGGGGACGTTCGCGAGGTGAAATACTTCGCTGAGGTAAGCGACGTGGTTGAACCCGACGAGGCTGACCTCTTACGAGAGCCACTAGATTACAAGGATAGATCCAAAATCGCAGACGGAAAGAAGGTAATCGAGTTCAAGCCGGGTTCACTCTACGAGCTCGAAGATCCGGTCCCGTTTGAGACGAAGTATCCCCAATCGCTCCAATATACGACACTAGGTGCCTTACGGAAGGCTGAGACGACTGACGATCTCTTCTAGTTTACCGCAATAGTTTGTAAGGCGAGCGACGCAAACCCCTCTAAATTCTCGATAGACACCGTAGCGATCCCCCAAACCATCGCTATTGTACGGGGGTTGGTCCATCCACACTGTTCTATTGCAGACAAAAGGCCTGACTGAGAGCTTGATCCGATGCTTCTAAGAATGTTTTCAAATATTTGATATTAACTATTTCACTTACTGTGTGATGAATCCAGAGCGCGAGTCTTGCACGCTAATTCACGCGACCCAGGATTACTTGAGCTGCCGTCCCACAAACTCAATCCATAGGAAACTCCCAGACATAGAGGGGATCGAGAAATCAAAATACTGCTCTAACACCGCTTGTTCACAGTTTTCGGTTCGACCGAGCGTCGGAAAGTTCACGTATCATGGAATCAGCAAGACACCGGCATCAGCGGTACGATTCGTCGAGAATACGTCAGGTCGTGTTCAACAACAACTCCATCTTTGTAGACATCGACGCCGGCTTGACAAGCAATTAAATGGCTCTGGTGAATCGCTGGACAGCGTCGGCTTCGACCGTCAGAACTAGGAGTAAGAAGCGGGAAACCGCCGATGTCCATGTCGAAGATCTCCCGCTTCACGAGCAAAGTCGTTCAGTTAGCTAAAAA
>NZ_JALLGV010000010.1:0-130460 GCF_023077655.1 Halorientalis brevis
CAGCGTCACCGAGGGCTACGCCGTCACGGTCAGCGTCGACGGGACGGAAACGACCTTCGAGGAGCTGACCGGGGAGAACAGTGGTTCCTCCGACGGCTCGGACGACTCGTCCGACGGCAAGAAGCTCACCCTCCACGCGAGCCCGGACAACCCCGACACCTACTGTGACGTCTCGTTCACGGTGGACGGCGAGGTCGAGTACGGCGACGAGGCCGAACCCGACACCGACACGATCGAAGAGAACCAGGACGGTACCTACACGGTCACCAGCGTCAGGATGAACCCCGACGCATATGACAGCTACCACTTCAGCGGGACCATCACCGACTACAGCGTCACTGATGGGTACGACGTCACGGTCAGCGTCGACGGGACGGAAACGACCTTCGAGGAGCTGACCGGGGAGAACAGTGGTTCCTCCGACGACTCGGATAGTTCCGGCGACGACTCGGACGGCTCCGGTGATGACGACGCCGGAGGCTCCGACGGGAGTGCCCAGCAACAGCGGACCCTCATCATCGACGGAACCGGTGACAGCGAGGAGACGGCCAAGTACCAGTTCTCCGTGACGGGGACCCTCGAGCGTGACGAACAGCGCACGACGGTCACCGACGGTGGACTCCCCTGGGACAAGGTCCGCGACTACGTGACCGACAGCCGCGCAGTGGGTCTCGTCGGCAACGGACAGGACGCGTATCGATTCACCGGCGGCCTCCAGTCGGTGGAGATCGACGGTGAGGCCGACGTCAAAATCCTGGAGGGATGAGATGAGCGAGTCAGAGTCAGTCGACTGGGGGAAGCTCCCTGCCGATCCGGATCTGGACGACCTCGGGTACGACCCGCTCGAACTCGAGATCACCGAATCGACCGCGGACGGTGGCCACTACGTCATCCTGCCGCACGACGAGTCGTTCCTCCGGGAAGAGGCGTTCATCGTCGCCGACTCCGCCTCTGTCGTCGACCTCGGCGACCGGGTCTGATTCCGAGCAACCGTCTTCGGCAGATCCCTCTCTCGACCGCGCGATGACGTTGCGGATCCGCGTAGTCGTCTCGATTTTTTGGATAACGGTTCTCAGCGGCCTGGTAAGCATCTAAAAACAAAGGCCGTCGGGGAAGCACCACGCCACAGACGGGCTACTGGGTGACACGACCGTGCTAACCGCGCTGAAACGGTGCTCCGGCGTTGTATCGCAAGTCGTGCACCACTCGTGGCCCACTCGGAGTCGATTCCGCAACTATGAGTTACCAGGACTACCTCGACCGGAAGAAACTCATTCTGACCGTGGCGACGACAGGCGGCGTGCACGGGAAGGACGTCAATCCCAACCTCCCCGAACAACCGTACGAGATCGCACGGCAGGTGCGCGAGTGCGAGAAACTCGGGGCCGCTATCGTCCACGTCCACGGTCGTGACGAACACGGCGAGAACGACCCAGAGCGTCTTCAGGCAGTCAACGACGCCATCCGCGAGGAGTGTGACGACATCATCATCCAGAACACGACCGGCGGCCAGAGCCCCTACGAGAACCGCATCGCGGGCATCCGGACCGATCCCGCCCCGGAGATGGCCTCGCTCGACATGGGCCCGTTCAACCGCGGGCAGCACATCATCACCGAACACACTCGCCACAACATCGAATCGCTCGCCCAGGAGATGAACGAGAAGGGGATCAAACCGGAGATGGAGGTGTTCAACAACGGCCACCTCAACGAGGTGTATCGGCTCATCGAGAAGGACATCCTCGATCCGCCGTACTACATCAACCTCATCTTCGGTCCCGGAACCTTCACCATCCCGAGCCCGGAGAACCTCATCAACATGGTGAACAACCTCCCCGACGAGAGCCTCTTCAACATTCTCGCGACGGGGCAACATCAGTTGCCGCTGACGACGATGGGGGCGATCATGGGCGGCCACGTCCGCGTCGGCATGGAGGACAACCTCTACTTCAAGCGGGGTGAGCAAGTCGAAAGCAACGCACAGCTCGTCGAACGGTCGGTAGACGTCATCCACAGGCTGGGTCGCGAACTCGCGACGCCCGACGAAGCGCGAGCGATCCTCGGTATCGACCGATAAGTTTCTCCGATTTCTCGATATTTGACCTCCGAGCGCCCCTCAGACGCCAGTTTTCGCGTGTTGGATTAGTACCCTGTTACTGAACTACGGGCTAAATAACATTGGGTGCATCTGCGCAGGAAGGGAGTATGACGTGCCCATACCTGGAGTATCGTCACAGTGATGGTGACGTGGACTTCGACCACGAACGCCCCCTCTGTACTGTACAAGAGGAGTTCGTCTCGCCGATGAAAGCGGACATCTGCAACGACCGCTTCGAGTTCGAACACGAGTGTGACTGTGAGGTATTCAAATCACACGTTGAAGAGGCGATGCCGGAATCAGCAGCCGACGATGACTGACAGAGCTGTTCCCAACGCTCATCTTCTGGCCGGGTAGAAACAGCGTATCGAGACGAGAGTCGCATAACGCGCGCATACCTTTGTCTGCAGCCCCTGACTCCGGCAACTATGAAGGCGGTTATTCTCGCAGCCGGCCAAGGAACGCGCCTCCGTCCACTGACCGAAGACAAGCCCAAGGGGATGGTTGAGGTCGACGGGAAACCGATCCTCACCCACTGTTTCGAGAAGATGGCGCAACTCGACGCCGACGAACTCATCGTCGTCGTGGGATATCGCAAAGAAGACATCATCAGTTACTACGGGGACGCGTTCCGCGGCATTCCGATCACGTACGCCCACCAGCGCGAACAGAACGGGCTCGCCCACGCCCTGTTGACCGTCGAAGAGGAGATCGACGACGACTTCATGCTGATGATGGGCGACAACATCTTCCGCGCCAACCTCCAGGACGTGGTCCGGAGACAGCAGGAAGACCGCGCCGACGCCGCCTTCCTCGTCGAAGAGGTACCCCACGAGGAGGCATCGCGGTACGGCGTCTGCGACACCAACGATTACGGCGAGATCGTCGAAGTGGTCGAGAAACCCGACGAGCCGCCGAGCAACCTCGTGATGACCGGCTTCTACACGTTCACGCCGGCCATCTTCCACGCCTGTCACCTCGTCCAGCCGTCGGATCGCGGCGAGTACGAGATCACGGACGCCGTGAACCTCCTCCTCCAGAGCGGACGCACCATCGACGCGATCGCCCTCGAAGGCTGGCGGCTGGACATCGGCTATCCCGAGGATCGGGACGAAGCAGAGGAACGCCTCCAGGACGCTGCTGCTGAGACGCCCTCGGCCCAATGAGTTCCCCCGACGTCGCGCTCCGCGAGACGGCCACCGAGACGGACCCGGTCGTCACCCACGAGGCGAAAGGGGAGACGTACACGCTTCGGCGATATCGCCCCGAGGACAGGCAGCCCTTCTTCGACCTGCACGACGCGATCGGCATGATCCCCCACGACGGGGGAACGGAGTGGTTCGACTGGAAGTTCGTCGACAACCCGTATCTGGCACACACTCCACTTTTCGTGGCCGAACGCGAGGACACGGGTGAAATCGTCGGCGTCCGGCCGTTCATGGCCTTTCGCCTGCGCGCCGGCCCGCGAACGGCCATCGGTCTCCAGACCGCCGACACCGGCGTCCACCCGGACCATCGGAGTCGGGGGCTGTTCTCCCGGATGAACGAGCTCGCGTTCGAGTACTATCGCCAGCGAGAACCGGAGGTCATGTTCAGCATCCCGAACGACCTCTCTCGGCCCGGCTACCTCAAGGGAGGTGCGAAAACCGTCAGTCCGATCCGATCACACTTCCGGATCGAGTCCCCGTCGCAGTTCATCGACCAGAAACTCGGTTCGTGGGTGCCGAGTCAGACCGGCTCGGTGTTGGACGGACTCGCGAGCGGGTACCTCGGCTTCCGCGACCGTCGGCACAACGGCGATTCCTCGAAGCGGATCACCGTCGACCGACACGCGACGATCCCCAGCGAGACGCTGGCAGCCCTCGGCACGAGCCATGTTCCGAGCGAGATCCACGCCGTCCGGGACCGGCGGTTCTACGACTGGCGCTTCGAGAACCCCAACTGGGAGTACGACGCCTTCGTCGCGAATCGCGACGGCGACCCGTTCGCGGCGATGGTCGCAGGGACGCGCGAGCACGGCGGCCGTGTGCTGACGCGGATCGTCGACGCGGTTCCGCTCTCAGGCGAGGATCGACTCCCAGGGTTCGCTGCGATCCTCTCACGGCTCCTCGAGGTCCACCGCGACAGCGACGTGTTCGCGTTCGCGGGGACGGGCGTCCCGTCGAAGCTACTTCGGCAGTTCGGCTTCCAACCCAACGACGAGCTCCCGCTGTCACCCGTGTCGAATCAGACGATCCTCATCACCATGCCGCTGCAGCGAACGAACACCGAGAACGAGTGGATGATCGAAGGCAGAGACGTCACCGATCCGACAAACTGGCAGTTGCCGTTCTGTGAGCAGAACACCGCGTGAATCGACCGGTCAAAGGGTCTCAGGTCCCTTCGACCGGACTCGTTTTGGATTCCGTCGCCTGTGCGCGCGTCTCCGCGGCGACTTCGGCCATCGTCTTCACCGACAGCGACGTCCGGCCCCGTCGCCTATCGAGATAGTTGAATATCTCGCGGAGTCGGTCCACGTCTCGCTGTTCCGTGATGCTGTTGGGGTGCAGCCACATGTGGAAGACGCCGTCTCGCTCCCTCGCGGCGTCGATTCCGAGTTTCGCTTGCTTGACCATCGGATCGCCGAACACCGGTTCGACGAGGTCCCGCGCCTGCCCCTCGAAGCTGAACAGGTGGAGCGAGGCGGGGATGTTGACGAGGCCGAACGAATCGACGGTGGGTTCGACGAGCGGTGGCGGCCGCCGAACGAGCGTCGCCTGTGCGAGTTTCCCGACCGGGCCGTCCCACACGTCGTTTCGCTTCGTCGCGGGGTTGACGCCGCGGTAACACTCGATGCCGTACGCCGCCAGCGCATCGAGGTGGCCGACGTTGTTCCGCGGGAAGACGAACGACTGCATCTCGATCCCGCGTTCCCGAGCGAGTTCGATCCCGGCAGCGACCTCGGATCTGGCCATCTCCCGCGTCGTCTCGCTGTCTCCGAACTCGACGTGTGAAAAGGTGTGTGACCCGATGTCGTGGTTTGCGGTGGCATCCTGGAGCGCCTCGACGAGCCCGTCCCCGTACCGGAGGGAAGCCGGCATGGCGTCGTCGCCGCGCTCGTGGTCGAACCACCCGGGTGGCGTGGGATGGGTCGCGTGGCAGTTGTCGCAATCGTCCAGGAGCAGATGGCCGACGACCGCCCAGGTCGCATCGATCCGATAGGTGTCACAGAGGGAGACCAGCGTCTGCCATCCCTGCCGAGCGTTCGCGAGTCGATCGGCAGGTGGATCTTTCTGGTCGTGGAATCCCCAGCCGAGTTCGGCGTCGACCGAAAGCACGACAGTACCCATATCACTGGCGACGGTCGGCGCGTCACTTTGTTACCCGCTGGACTGCCCGAGTAATCCCATCTTACCTATCGTGTGGCCGCTCTCGGTCGGTGCGCCGTCGAAGTACCCCGGGGTTTCGCACATCGAACTCCTACCAAGGTTCAGAGAATCCATAACAAAGGCGCAAACGCCGCTACTAGCGAACTGACGCGGGAGCGGTTCACGAGAGCGCCACCGAACGCTCGTACTGGACGCCCCGGTGATCCTCCCGTGTCGAGCCCAACGCAGGAAGATGCCGCACACAGATGGTGATTCAACGTGATCGAAGCACGCATCGGTGACGATTGTGATATCGCGCGGTCGGTACAGATAGTCTCGCCCGACGGGGACAGCGCTCCCCCGCGGATCGGAGACGGTGCGACGATCAGATCGGGGTCGATCATCTACCCCGACGTCGAGATCGGCACCGATCTCACGACCGGACACAACGCGATCATCCGCGAGCATTCCACGCTCGGCGACGACGTGATCGTCGGTACGAACACGGTCATCGACGGGACCTGTGACGTCGGGTCCCGCGTGAGCATGCAGACCGGTGTGTACGTTCCGCCCGAGACCACCATCGCTGACGGCGTCTTCCTCGGCCCTCATGCGGTCCTCACGAACGACCCCTATCCCCTCCGGACCGACGTCGGTCTCGTCGGTCCGACTCTCGAATCGAACGCCTCCATCGGAGCCAACGCCACGGTCCTCCCAGACGTGACCGTGGGCGAACGGGCATTCGTCGCTGCCGGTGCTGTCGTCACCGAAGACGTGCCACCGGAAACGCTGGCCGCTGGTGTCCCCGCTGAACACCATCCGCTCCCCGATCAGCTACACGGAGCAAACGAGCTCTGAGTGGCAGCCGGCAGCGCGACCTCCCTGCACCCCAGCCGACCGGGCTATCTCGTCACTGACGCATCCTGGGTGACCGCAGCCTGGTCGGCTGCCGCCTCCCGAATGGCCTCCATGAGCCGGATCGTCCACCCCGCCTCTTCCAGCGGGACGGGTCGTTCGCCTCGGCCCTCCAACGCGAGTGCATCTGCCTCGAACTGATAGTAGTGTGAGTTCATCTCGGTCTTCACGTCCCACTCGTCGGACCGCTTGTCCCTGACGAACGCTCTGAGATTGTCCACGTTCCCCAGCAATCGATCAGCGGCACGTTTGACGTTGCTGAGAGCGCGATTGATCGCCGAGGCCTGATAGTCGCGGTCGAGCCTGACCAGCGTCTGGGAGACGAGATCAGCGATCAGCACGCCGTCGTCTCCGTGGACGTGAACGCCCTTGTCCGGCACGTCGCCGGGCAACAGCGTCGTGCTACAGAGCACGTCTGAGTCGCTGACGTACTGCACCTTCGTGCCGTCGTACGTGAACGGCCGGTCGTACTCCCTGACGAGATGCGTGCTGACCTGGACGTCGTCGAGGTCGCGCGGGTAGCCGCCGACGCGCAGGAGGAGGTACAGCGGGTGCGGAATGCCTTCCTCGAACTCACCGCCCGGCAACTGGAAGGCCCACTCGCCGCGGCGCACGTCGTCCGGATAGGTCTGCCCGGCGTACCGGACTTCGACGGATCGAACGTCGCCGACGGCCCCGTCCTCGATCGCCGCCGTGAGCTTCCGCATCGCCGGGTCGAAGTCGTGATTGTGGACGACCGAGACCGGAACGTCGTGTTTCTCTGCGGTCGCTTTCAGTCGCTCGTACTCCTCGACGGTCTCCGTGACGGGCTTCTGGATGAGCACCGGCACGCCGGCCTCGATGGCCATCGTCGCCAGGTCGAGATGCGTCGCGACCGGCGTACAGATGTGCACCCAGTCGAGGTTCGCGTCGTCCAACAGCTCCTGCATGTCGGTGTAGTTCGCGATGCCGTACTCGGAAGCGACGGACCGAGCGCGGTCGGCGTCGACGTCACAGATCCCGACGAGATCAGTGTACGGACAGTCTGAGAGTCCATCGAGATGACGACCTGAAATAGTTCCTCCGCCGACAACGGCAGTTCTGAGCGCCATAGTACGCGTTCGCGGATGGAATGCCCATTGTTATGGTCGTCCCAGGCGGAATAACGTGCTGTTAATCAGATGCCAGCAACGGCCGATTTCGGGCCAGAGCGTGCGCCTCCTAGTCGTTCGCCGCCCGCGAACGAGGGCTATCCACTGGGGCCTCGGTTTCCGGTGCTGCATCGGAACGCAGTATCAATTCGAGCATCAGCGACGTCACGTCACGCTTGTCGTCGATGAGGGCCTGTCGCTTCCGTTCCCAGTCCGCATCGACCTGACCGGTGACGATCGCTCGCGTTTGTGCGAGTGCGTCCCGCTCGTCCGGGTACGAAAACAGGAGTCCACGGCGATCGAGTTCGACGAAGTTGTTCATGTCGTGCGTCCCGACCTTGGAGTTGACGCGGATCGACGGCGTGCCGAGCAACGTCGCCTCCGTGCACATCGTCTGGGAGTCGCCGAGATACAGGTCACTGAAGTACAGGAGATCGTGGATGAGGTGCGGCGGGACCGACAGCTGGTACTCGCGGAACTCGGACGGGAGTTCAGACTCGCTCGTGATGTACACGGTCCCGTGGTCGTCGAGGAAGGAGACGATGTCCCGTTTGCCCTGCCGCGACCAGCCCTCGTTACCCACGTCGTGGTACGCGTCCCAGCTGGCGAACCGGAGGACGAAGTACGGCTCGTCGACCGCCACCCCGGCCGCAGCGAGCCGCTCGGCGTCGGGCTCGAAGCGGTTCGGATGCAGGTAGGCGAGTTCGTGAAAGCCGGCAGTCACAGTGCGAGCCGGCGAGAACGGAAGCTCGAAATTCGGGGGAATACAGGCCACGTCGACGAACGGGAGCGTCATCCCGTAGTTCAGGGTCCGCATCAGCTTCGACGGAACGACCGTGTCGGTAAACACCACGTTGGGACAGCCGAGCACCGTCGAGACGTGTGCTGCAGCGGGGCTCAGCCGGCTCACGATCACGTCCGGCTCGAACTCCCGCGCTACACTGAGCAGTCGCCATTCCCGGCCCAGGAGCTCGGTCACGAGGGAGACTGCCCCGTCGCCCGCCGTGGAGAGCAGTTCGTGATCGATGCCGTAGGCGTCGAGGAGGTCGGTGGTGATCTCCTTCTCGCGTGACGTCACGAGCGTGTCGTGCCCGCGGTCCTCCAGTTCCGTGATCGCGTGTCTGAACAGGTGGACCTGGGCAGGATGGTTGACGTCGAAGATGACGCGTTTGTGCTCGTCCATTACTCCTGCCCCACATTCGACCGTCGATCGCGTACCAGATGGTCTGCGACCCACGCAGTGTCAGTCGAGAACGGTGTCATCCCTGCAGAGAGGCAGGCCGTTCGCGGACCTTTGTTACCCACTCGTGTTCCGAGTAAGCGGAACATATCTACCGGTCTCCGTTCGACCCTATTCCGACACGTTACGACCCCAAGATAACTAACATGACATATCTCGCCGATAGGTAGAGAATAACAAGGTTTAGCGCACCGACATCGCGGGACGAAGCAACGCGTCCCCAGTCCGACTCGGGGGCGATATGCTGCCAGTCCGCACGGCAATGCTATCTATCCGCATCCAACCGCCCAATCCACCGAGTGTATGACTGTGACAGAGATACTGATCGACGACGGCCAACCGACGGAATCGCTTCTGCCCATGACTTCACGGACGCACGCGTATCACACGAGGAAGCAGCGACCCAGGCACCGTCCACAACGGAGGGAACGACGGTGACCTCGTGGGGGCTCGATTTCACGTACACCACGTATCGTGACCTGCTCGAAGCCGGACTGACAGCGGGATACGAGTTTCTCACTGTCGAACAGTACCTGCGACGCAAGCCCGTTGACGCGGAGTCACTCGCGCACACGGCCAGTGACGGGGTCAGCGGACGCCCGAAGGCCGACGGCGGTGACGGACTCCCGGAGAAGTTCGTCATTCTTCGCCACGACATCGACCGCAAACCCGAGAACGCCCTGGCCATGGCTCGCCTGGAAGCCGAACACGGCATCAGCGGCACCTACTACGTGCGGACCATCGGCAAGACGTTCAAACCGGCCCTCATCAGACGCATCGAGGCCCTGGGCCACGAGGTCGGGTACCACTTCGAGGATCTCGACCGCGCGGACGGCGATCAGGAGGCCGCCCTGTCGTCGTTCCGGACGGAACTCGACAAACTTCGAACGATCGTCGACGTCGACACGGTTTGCATGCACGGCAATCCCTTGACCCCATACGACAACCGCGACCTGTTGAAGGAGGCCGACTTCGCGGATTTCGACCTCCTCGGAGAGGCCTATCTGTCGGCGGATTTCACCGACCTCACGTACTTTTCCGACACCGGGCGAACCTGGCGGGACGGACCGCTCAAGGTCAAAGACCACACGATGGGCGAGGGGGAGAAAGACGTGCAGGTCGACACCACGTTCGAACTCATCGGGCTCTTGCTCACCGAGGAGGTCGACCACCCGTACGTCCTGGTCCACCCGAATCGATGGGCCGGAAGCTACCCCGAGTTCGTGAGCGAGCACGCGAAAGATACGGCGGTCAACGTCGTCAAGCGGGGACTGAATTTGCTAACATGAGTTCGTCTCGGTCCCTCCGTGTCCTCTTCGACGTGAGCCAGCCGTCGCACGTACATCTGTTCAAACACGCGATCACAGAACTCGAGCGAGACGGTCACGAAGTGACCGTCACCTCGCGGAAGAAGGGCATCACCACCGATCTCCTCGACGCCTCCGGGATCAGTCATCGCCCGATCTCGAAACAGCGGCGGTCCAGGCTGTTCCCGATCCCGGAGTGGGCGATCCGCGAGTACAAACTCGTCCAGCTCGCTCGCCGGTTCGAGCCAGACGTCGTCGTGAGCCACTTCACCCCCTGTGCGGTCCACGCGGCACATCTCTCCGGTGCACGCAGCCTCATCTTCAACGACGACGAGGTCGCGACCGAAGTCGCGGGGCGGGTGACGAACCCGTTCACGACGTACGTCTACACGCCACGGGCGTTCAGCGTGGACCTCGGGCCGAAACACCGCCGGTACGACGGCTATCACGAACTGGCGTACCTCCACCCGGACCGTTTCGATCCCAGTACGGAGATCCTCGAGTCGAACGGCGTCGACCCCGCGAGCAAGTTCTTCGTCCTCCGGTTCGACTCCTGGGAAGGCCACTACGACGTCGGCGGCGCTGGCTTCAGCGCGCCGGCGAAACGGGAACTCGTCTCGTTTCTCAGCGACCACGGAGACGTCTACCTCTCCGCGACGTGTACGCCCCCCGACGACGTCGACGCGACGGAGTTCCCCGTCCCGCCGGAGCACGTCCACCACCTCCTGGCCTTTGCCGACCTGTACGTCGGGGACTCACAGAAGATGGCCGTCGAAGCGGGCCTGCTCGGCACGCCGAGCGTCCGGTCGAAGTTGTTCGCCACGGCGGACGCGATCAGCCACGTCGAGGAACTCGAATCCAGATACAGCCTCGTCCTGTCGTTCGACACCGAGGACGAGGCAGTGATCAACGCCAAGAACCTCGCCGTCGACCCGATGGCCACCGAACGGTGGGCAGAACGCCGTGACCAGCTACTCGCAGACACGATCGACGTCACCGCGTTCATCGTCGACGCGATCCGCCAGCAGGGGCCCCGGCAGGAGGAACCCGCCAAACACCTGCAGAACGGAGGCCAGTCCTATGAGTTGGCGTGAGGGGTCCGTCGCTGCGGACCACACCTTCGCCTGTTGTCTCACCCACGACGTGGACAGACCGTACAAGACCTACCAGGCGGCGTACAACCTCCTCACCGAGCGGGACCCGTCGCAGCTTCTGGATTTCCTCCCGAATCGGAACGCCTACTGGACGTTCGAGGAGATCCTGGAGCTCGAGTCCGACCTCGACGTGCGGTCCACGTGGTACTTCCTGGACGAACAGCACATCATCCGTGACCGGCCCGTCCGAGACGTGTTCAATCCGAGAGCCTGGCAGCTGTACGCCGGCCGGTACTCGCTCTCCGATCCACGAATCCAGCAGCTCATCACTCGGCTCGACGAGAACGGCTGGGAGGTCGAACTGCACGGGTCGTACGAGTCCTATCGCGACGCCGACCTCCTCGAATCGGAGAAAGAGACGCTGGAATCGATCCTCGACCACGAGGTCACGGGCGTCCGCCAGCACTACCTGAACCTCGACTGGCCGACGACGTGGATCAAACAGCGGGAAGCGGGATTCCTGTACGACGCGACGCCGGGCTCGGTCACGACGAGCGGATTCAAACACGGGTACGAACCGCTCCGGCCCTTCGACGACGAGTTCGTCGTCTTCCCGGTGACGATCATGGACACGACGCTCCCGGACCCGGCCGCGGATTGGGACGCTACCTGGAACCAGTGCGAAGAGTTGCTGCTCGAAGCACGCAACAACAACGCCGTGATGTCGCTGCTCTGGCACCCGCGCTACTTCAGCGACGACCATCCGGGATTCACGCGGCTGTACCGGCGTCTGATCGAACGCGCCCGCGAACTCGGTGCCTGGGTCGGACCGGTCGGCGAACTGTACCGGAGTCTGAACCATACCGGTCCCCAAATGGCGACCTCGCGCATCCGTGAGTCGTAAGCTGGAGATAACAATGACCAAAACGATCGTTTTTGCGGCAGACAATCGATGCGAGTCGAACGCATAGATCTCGACGAGTGGACAGAGGCGCTTCCGGACGAGGGCTTCGAGGTGTTCCATACGCCGACAGCCCTGTCGGTCCTCGCTGACCACGTCGACGGCGATCTGCGGCTGTTCGCCGGGTACAAGGGGCACCATCCGGTCGCTCTCATGCCCGTCGTCGTCGACGAGGGGATGTTCCGCACGCTCGTGTTCTCGCCGCCGCCGGGCCGGAACATCCCGCGACTGGGGCCTGTCCTGATGCCGAACAGTCCGAAGCGTCGCAAACAGGAGAAGGTCAACCAGCGGTTCACCGAAGCCGTCCTCGAAGCGGTCGAGGCGGACACGCCGCTGGAACTGTTCCGGATGGTCTGTAACACGACCTACGCGGACCCGCGACCCTTCCGCTGGCAGGACTTCGACCTGGCCACCAAGTTCACGTACGTGCTCGATCTGGACGACCGCGATGCCGACGCGGTGCTCGAGTCCTTCAGCAAGAGCCTCCGCCGCGACATTCGAGACGCCGAAGACCTCGACGTTTCGATCCAGCGGGAAGGAGTCGACGCAGCACGGGCCGTCTACGACCAGACGCGAGACCGCTATCGGGAGCAGGGCCGCGGGTTCTCGCTCCCGCGCGACTACGTCGAGGACCTCGTCTCGGAGCTCCAGGCGGTCGATCGCGCTCGCGTCTACACCGCCCGCGGCCGGAACGGGGAGTTGTTGACCGGCGTCACCGTCCTGTACTCGAACGACGCGGGCTACTACTGGCAGGGCGGGACGCGCACCGTCCACGATGGCGTCAGCGTCAACAGCCTCCTCCACTGGCGCATCATCGAGGACATCATCGAGGATCCACCGCGCGAGTCGGTGCGCAGTTACGACCTGATGGGCGCGAACACGGAGCGGCTCTGTCGGTACAAGAGCAAATTCGGCGCGGACCTCGTGCCGTACTACGGAATCGAATCGAGCGGCCGAACGATGTCCCTCGCGAAGAAAACATATCAGGCCTTAGTCCGGTGACACTGAGTACTCCCGATCAGGACGGCGTCCGTACAGACACCCAGACGTCCCTCCGCGTGCTCAACCTGGTGACGAACGTCGATTCGACGTTCTACAACCAGCAGATCGAAACGCTCGAAGCACAGGGGGTCAGCACGGAGACGCTTCCGGTTCCGGGCGAGAACAAGAGCGAATCCACCGAGAAAAACGAGACCGCGACGCGGTCCGTGTGGGACTACGCCCGGTATCTCCCCGCCGTTATGAGCGAGGCCTCCTCGTCGTACGACCTGCTCCACGCGAACTACGGCCTGACGGCGCCGGCGGCGCTCGTCCAGCGGAAACTCCCCGTCGTCCTCTCGCTGTGGGGGTCAGACCTCATGGGCGAGTACGGCTGGATGACGAAACGCTGTGTCCCCTTCGCCGACGCCGTCATCGTGATGTCCGAACGGATGGCGGCAGAGCTCGACCGCGACTGTTACGTGATCCCACACGGGTTGAAGCTCGACCAGTTCCAGCCCCAACCCCAACGCGAGGCACAGACCGAACTCGGGTGGCCACCGGACGTCAAGCACGTCGTCTTTCCGTACCCGCCGAAACGCACCGTCAAGAACTTCCCGCGAGCGAAGCGGGTGTTCCAGACGGCAGCGGAGCGATTCGACGGCCCCGTCGAATTACACACCATCACCGGTGTCGACCACTCGGACATGCCGACCTACCTGAACGCGGCCGACGTGATGCTGCTGACCTCTCACCGAGAGGGGTCACCGAACACCGTAAAGGAGGCGCTCGCGTGCAATCTCCCGGTCGTCGCCACAGACGTCGGGGACGTCCCCGAACGCCTCGACGGCGTCACCCACTCGACGGTCGGTCAGACCGACCGGGAACTCGTGGACGGGCTGGTGGCCGCACTCGAAGCCGACGAGCGATCGAACGGCAGAGAACACGTCCAAGACCTCACCATCGAACGAATGGGAGAGCGCATTCGCGGCGTGTATCGAGACGTGCTCGCAGAGACGTAACCGACACAGCTGACCTGCACCAGTCGCAGAAAAGCCATGTACAACGCTCAAACGACCCAGCGATACGGTGACACCGACCCGCAGACAGCCGGAACGTGATATGATCTGTACCCAACGTCGAGCCACTGTTCACGACAGTTCCACCGGACGGTCGTCGGACGTACTGGAGGGACCACGAGATGTCGGAGTATAGTCCAGCCTGGCACCAGCGGGTGTTGCTCGCCGCCGGATTCCTCGCCTTCGCGATCGGTGTCCTCAGTGCGTGGGCCGCCCCCGGCCGTCACTACGAACTCGACATTTACGCGGCCACGCCGAACGCCTTCTGGCTCGGCGTCGGCATGGCGGTTCTCATCGGCCTGTTCGTCGCCTATCACGGGGCAGTCACCCGCCGCATCAGACTCGCAGCGCTCGCGCTCCTCGGACTGTCCGTGTTCGCCATTCTCGGGCTCCCCATCGTCAGAAACTACTACTTCTACGGTCCGGGTGACTCCCTGAGTCACCTCGGATGGGCCAGACTGATCGACGACGGCAGTCTCAGCCCGTTCAACATCATGTATCCAGGCATCCACACGACCTCCGTGTTCGTCAAGTCGGTCCTGGACGTCGAGTTGACGCGGGCCATGCAGTACGTGGTCCTCATCTTTACCGCCGTCTTCGTCGTTTTCGTCCCGCTGTGCGTTCGGGAGTTGACCGACTCACGCTGGGCGGTCGTCACGGGGTTCGTCGCCGCTCTCCTCTTGCTCCCCATCAACAACGTCAGCGTCTTTCACCTCCCGTATCCGACCGCACAGGCGATCTTCTTCATCCCGCTCATGCTGTATCTCGCCATCAAGTACGTCACGCTCCCGGACGACTCGTTCCCGCGTTCAGTGACGTCCGTCGGCGCCCTCCTGGCGCTCACGTCCCTCACCATCGTCGTGCTCCACCCCCAACAGGCCAGCAGCGTGCTGCTGCTGTTCGGCGGGATCGTCGCGGTCCAGTTCCTCTATCGCCTGTTCAAGCGGGACCATCCGGTCAGTAACCAGCGGCCGTTCTACTTTCAGTTCGCGTTCGTCTTCCTGGCGTTTCTCGCCTGGACTATGCGGTTCGACCGATCAGGGTCCGCAGTGCAATCGTTCGTCAACGGATTGATCGGCGGAACGGAAGCCGTCGGCGACGAGGTGACCGGCCGGACGACGTCGCTCGCGATCCTCGGCGGCAGCATCGAAGAGCTGTTCGTGAAGATATTCCTCGTCGCGTTCATCTTCTCGGTGATCGCCGGCTTCGTCGCGTTGCTGGCGGTGCTCGGCCGCCTCGACGACGACCCGGTCCAGGGGACGACGCTCCGCTACCTCTCGTTCGGTCTGGGTTTCCTCGGCGTCACGTTCCTCCTCTTTTTCGCCGCGAGCGTCTCCGTGTATCCGTTTCGGTATCTGGGCGCGATCATGGTCGTCGTGACCGTCCTCGCGATCGTCGGCGTCCTGGAGGGGATTCCTTTCAGCATCCCGTGGGGGTCGTGGCGGGCGGTGCAGACAGTCGCAGTCGTCGTGTTCGGTATTTTCCTGGCGATGCAGGCCGCGCACGTCCACGAATCGCCCTACATCTACCGGAGTTCCGACCAGGTCACCAAGATGACCATGACCGGGTACGCCAACACCTTCGATTCCCGCGATTCCGAGGTCTGGTTCACGGGTATCGACGGCGGCCCCAAACGGTACATCGACGCGATCTACGGCACGTCGAGAGAGGACAAACGGACCCCGAGCGGTGCGGTCTTCGAAGGGTACGAGGAATCCATCCCGCCATCGGTGTGGGGGAACAACATGACCCAACACTACGATCGGGACAGGTACGTCCCGGTGACGGCCCAGGATCGACAAACCCAGGTCGCCCTGTACGACGGGTTCGAGTACTCCACGAAGGGGTTCCGGGGGCTCAGAACCACCCCGGGCATCCACCGCGTCCGGTCGAACGGTGACTTCAGGTTGTACTACATCGACGAACAAGAATGAGCCTCAGTGAGCGCATCTCACGAGGCGTCAAAGCGTTCCTCGGGGCGCGCCTCATCTACGTCGCGTCTAACGCGGTGCTGTTGTTCCTGTTGACCCGGTACCTCCTGGATCCCGGCGATTACGGACTGTTGTACTTCGCCATCTCGGTCCTCAGTATCGGCTCCATGTTCGGGACGCTCGGCCTCCCGAAAGCGACGGGGCGATACATCGCCGAGTACTCGGCCAGCGACGAGATGCAGATTCCCCACATCATCCGCATCTCGCTCGCCATCCTGGTGGCGCTGACTATCGTCGTCGGCGTCGTGATCGTCCTGATCCACACCCAACTCGCCGATCTACTCGGGAACCCGGCCGTCGCCCCGCTGCTCCTCATCGGGGGCGGCTACGTGGCCGCCCGAGCGCTGTTCACGTATCTCACGAACGTGTTCCAGGGGTTCAACCGCGTCGAGTACAGCGCAGTCATCAGCGCAGTCAACGGCGGGGGTCGCGTGCTGTTCGCGGTGCTGTTCGTCGTCCTCGGGTTCGGTGCTGCCGGTGCGCTCGCGGGCTATCTCACGGGGTATCTCGTCGCCGCAGCCGTCGGGTTCTACGTCCTCAAGAACAACGTCCTGATCGGATACGATCGCGCGACCGAGCGCGCTGCGGGACTCAAGCGACGGATTCTCGAATACAGCATTCCGACCGCTGCGACGCGCGTCAGCGTCATCCTCGACAGTCGCGTGGACAAGGTCATCATCGGCGCGCTCATCGGCCCGGTGGCCGTGGGCTACTACACGTTGGCGGCCCAGATCGCGGACTTCTGTATCGCGCCGGCGACCTCGCTGGGGTTTACTATCTCGCCGGCCATCGGCGAACAGAGCGCCGGCGACGACGCCGACCGCGCAGCCACCCTCTACGAGCGGTCGATGGAGAACATCCTGTTGCTCTACCTGCCGGCCGCCGTCGGCCTGCTCCTCGTGGCTGAACCCGCAGTACGCATCATCTTCGGCACCGACTATCTCGGTGCCGTCCCGGTGTTGCAACTGTTCAGCGTCTTCATCATCGTCCGGGCGATCCACAAGATCACCGGCAACGGGTTGGACTACCTCGGTCTCGCCAGGATTCGGGCAATCGCGCGGGGGACGACCGCCATCGGGAACGTCGTGTTGAACTTCGCGCTCATCCCCCCGTTCGGCGTCGTCGGCGCTGCCATCGCGACGCTCGTGACCTACTCGACGTACACCGCCGTGAACGTCTACTACATCCACCGCGAACTGGACCTCCGAGTCGACTACCTGCTCAGACAATGTGGCCGCATCAGCGTCATTGCCCTCGTGATGGGCGGAACTGTGAGCCTCGTCATCCCTCACGTTAGCGGCTTCCTGAGCCTCTTCGGGGCAGTCCTGACGGGGATCGTCGTCTGGGGAATCCTCTCGATCGCGAGCGGACTCCTCGACCTGGCAGAGGTCCGGAGCTTCCTCGCCTAGAAGTATCACAAAAGCGGTCCATAACAAAACCCGCGGGGATTTCTTGCGGTGACAGACAGCATGACATCGATAGCGTTCTTCGGGAGTCATCCGCTCGGGCTGGCCTGTCTCGAACGCCTCGCCGACGCCGACGAGATCGAGACCGAACTCGTCGTCACCTATCCACGGGATCACGACGCCTGGTGGGAAGGGTCCGTCCACGATCGTGCGCTGGAACTCGGCTATCCCATCGCAACGCTCGACGAGGAAGAGCGCGTCCTCGACCTGGACCTCGACTACATCCTCAGCGTCTACTACCCGAACATCCTCGGGCCGGATCTGCTCGACCACCCGGAGGACGGCGCTCTCAACCTCCACCAGGCGGAACTGCCGCGCTACCGGGGCAGCAACGTCTTCAGCCACTCCATCATGAACGCCAGAGACGACGAACACTGGCGACACGGCACGACCCTTCACTTCATGGAACCGAAGGTCGACGCCGGCGACATCGTCGACCGCAAGTTCGTCCCCATCACCGAATCCGACACCGCCCGGTCGCTGTACGAGCGAACCAGAGCCGCCTCGATACAGCTCTTCGAAGAGATGCTCCCCGCCATCGCGACTGGACACGTCACCGACATGGCGACGCCCCAGGAGGAGTACGACGGAAAGCGATACTTCTACACCAAGGAGAGTCTGGACGGTGAGAAAGAGATTCCCATCGACGAGTTCCGCGGCGCGGACACGGAGACGGAACTGGCCATCTACGACAAGATCCGCGCGCTCGATTTCCCACCGCACGAACCAGCCTGGACCTATCTCGACGGGCGCAAAGTGTACCTCACGGCCTCCGACTACGACGGCTGACGCGAGAGTTGCATATTTCTGACTGTATACAGAGCATTATTTTGTATACACACAAGAAAAGCGCCCGATCAGCCTTACAACACAGAACGGTACTGACTACGACGTTCTCGTCGTCAGGGAGTTCGTCGGTGAAAGCGAGAGTACTTCGTCGCTCTCGTCCGAGTGCTTGGCTCGTTCGAGGATTTCGACTGTCTGGGCACCGATAGTGCCGCTCGCCAGCGGGTCCCGGTTCGCGGCAGTGGCGTCGATGAACGACTGGATTTCGGCCTTGAGCGGTTCCCGTTCGGGCATCTCGTGGACAGTGGGCCCGTCGTTACGGAGTTCGAGTTGCCCGTCGCCGAGATCCGCGACGCTCGTCTCGTACAGTTCGATCTCCGTGTCGCTCGGGTAGTCCACGTACGCGGCCGCGTCCGTGCCGATGACCGCGAGGTCGCGCCGTTTGCCGAAGACGGGGATCTGCCACGACGAGTGGATGACGCCTCTGGTATCACCGTATTCGAGTTCCACGGTCGCCGTCTCGTCGATGCCGTCGCGCAGGTGCGAATCCCGATTACAGTAGACTCGCGTCGGCTGCCGGTCCAGGAGGTAGTTGTAGATGTCCACGTCGTGGACGGCGAGCGAGTAGAGGACGCCGGTCGTCTCACGCGGAACTTCGAACGCGAACCGCGCGGTGTGCAGGTACTTGATCTCGCCGAGTTTGCCGTCGTCGATCCACTGCTTCAGTTCCGTGAGCGCTGGATGGTACCGGAAGATGTGGCCCACGCCGAGCGTCCGGTCGTACTCCTCGGCAGTCTCGACGATGTTCCACGCCGCGTCTGCGTCCAGCGCGAGCGGTTTCTCGACGAGTAGGTCCGTCCCCGACGCGAGGAGGTCGGTCGCAATCTGCTCGTGGGTCGTCGACGGCGTCGCGAGCGACGCGGCGTCGACGTCCACGTCCCGGTAGTCCGTGCAGTAGTCGAGGTCGAACCGCTCGGCGAGTTCGACCGCCCGTTCCCGATCGACGTCACAGACGACGACGTCGTCGAGAACGCCGTCCGCTGCGAGTTCGGACGCGACGCGAACGTGGTTTTTGCCCCAGTAGCCCGTCCCGACGATACCGTAGTTCATTCTTCGTAGTGCCGTTCGATCGCGGCGCAGACCCTGTCGATCTCCTCATCGGTGATCCGCGGATGCATCGGGAGCGAGAGGATGCGGTCGGTCAACGTCTCGGTGCGAGTCAAACTTGGAATCGTGTCGAGGTGGCGCCGAATCGCCGGGTGCTGGTGGACCGGAGTCTCGTAGTGGATGCCCGTTTCGATGCCGTCCGCTTCGAGCGTTTCCTGCAGGTCGTCGCGGTCGGCCACGTGGACGACGTACAGGTGATAGACGTGTTCCACGTCTGAGCGCTCGTTGGGGGCTTTGACGCTACTCACGTCCGAGAGGCGGTCGTTGTATCGCCTGGCCGCGTCTCGGCGCTGTTGGTTCCAGTCGTCGATGTGCTCCAGTTGCTCGAACCCGACGGCTGCGTGGAGTTCGCTGAGCCGGTGGTTCAGCCCGAGTCGGACGTGTTCACCGGTGTCGTCGCGTCCGTGGTTGCGCATCGCGCGGGCCTCCGCTGCGAGGTCGTCGTCGTCGGTGACCAGCATCCCGCCGTCGCCGGCGACGGTCATGTTCTTCGAGGGGTAGAAGCTGAAACACCCGGCGTCGCCGAAACTCCCCACGGGATCGCCTCGATACGTCGCCCCGTGGGCCTGGCAGCAGTCCTCGACCAGCGTGAGACCGTGCTTCCGGGCCACGTTCGCGATCGAGTGCATCTCGGCCGGGTGACCGTAGATGTGAACCGGAACGACGGCCTGGGGATTGTCGGCGTCGGCGACTTTCTCCTCCAGGTCCAGCGCGCCCATCGTGTACGTGACCGGGTCGATGTCGACGAACACGGGGTTCGCCCCGAGTTCGACCACGGGGCTGACCGACGCGAAGAACGTGTGCGCCGGGACCAGGACGTCGTCCCCGGGTCCGATTCCCGCGGCTTTGAGCGCGAGGTAGATGGCGTCGGTTCCGCTCGCCACGCCGACGGCGTGGTCAGTCTCACAGAAGTCGGCGAAGGCCGACTCGAACTGTTCGACCATCGGGCCCTTGACGTACCGTTCGCTCCGGAGTACGTCGGTTACCCGATCAACGATAGATTCGTCGACGTAAATATCGGTGAAAGCGACGGGTTCGCTCATACAACCTCGGTTCGAGCAATCACAGTTTGTTATGCCTAGAATACGTGCGCTACGGCGAGAGAAGGGAGAATCTAGCTCCCGCAGAAACGAATGATACTGGGACCGAGACACGATTGAGTATTCGGGGATTACTACATTCAGACCCTCTCCCGCCGGTTCTACCGTACGGATAACTTTACTTGCCGTTCTGGAACAGCCACTCGCGCCCCGGAGCGCCGGTCCGCCCCCAATTCGGCAACCGGGGTGCCTGCCTCTACTATGCAATCGACCCTCACGGACCGGACCGTCCTCGTCACTGGCGGGGCCGGCTTCATCGGGAGTCACATCGTCGAGTCGCTCGCCACGAACAACCAGGTTCGAGTCCTCGATGACTTCTCGAACGGGAGTCGCATGAACCTCCCCACCGACGTGGAGGTCATCGAAGGAGACGTTCGCGACGACGGCACGCTGAGCAGGGCCATGCAGGACGTCGAGTTCGTGTTCCACCACGCCGCCATGGTCAGCGTCGAGGAATCCGTCACGAAGCCGCGAGCCTGCCAGGAGATAAACACCGCCGGGACGCTTTCAGTACTCGATCACGCCCGGATGGAAGACGCTCGCGTCATCGTCCCCTCGTCCGCTGCGATCTACGGGACACCCGACGAGATCCCGATTACGGAGACCGCCCGAAAGCGGCCGACGTCCCCCTACGGAATCTCGAAACTCGCCACCGATCACCACGTCCAGCGGTTCGACGAACTGTACGACCTCCCGACCGTCGTCCTTCGATACTTCAACGTCTACGGTCCCCGGCAGGGTCACGGCGATTATAGCGGCGTCATCAGCATCTTCCTCGAGCAGGCCCACGACGGCGGCCCGATCACGGTCGAGGGTGACGGAACGCAGACGAGGGATTTCGTCCACGTCGACGACGTGGTCCGGGCAAATCTGCTCGCCGCCACGACTGAACACACCGGCGATGCCTACAACATCGGCACCGGCGAGACGATCTCGATCCGCGAACTGGCTGAACTGATTCGCGACGTGACTGGGTCGACGGCCGAGATCGTCCATCGAGACCGGCGAGCGGGCGATATTCCCGAAAGCTGTGCGGACGTCAGCAAGGCGCGCCGCCGATTGGGCTACGAGCCGTCAGTGGCCCTCCGTGAGGGGCTCACTTCGATCGCAGACTCGACGGCAGTGCTGTGAGCCGTCCGTTTACGCGCCCATCTCGATTCGTTCGTACTGCTGATCCACAGCGGCCGCGTCGGTTTCGAGCAACGCGACGACGAGATTGGGCGTGTACTCGCTCAGATACTCGATGAGGTCGGCGATCCGCTCGGCGTCGATCGCCTCCAGCGAATCGAGCAGCATGAACGGGACCGACTCGTACACGTCGTGTGCGAGATACCCCGCGAGCGCGAACACGAGTCCGGCGACCTCGCGTTCGCTCTCGCTCAAGTGCTCGATCCTGTCCTCGTAGGCCGCGCCGTCGGTGCTGCCCCGAACCACGTGTAGATCGAACACGTGTTCCGTCTCCGTTCGGCGCCCCCCGCTCTCTCGTTCCCGCCGTTCGATCCAGATCCGTTCGATGTTGTCGTAATCGAGCAAGGAGAGGACGGCAGCCATCTCCTCGTTGAATATGTCGACCACGTCGGCTTCCAGTCGGTCGATTTTCGTCCGCTGTTCGGTCAGTTCCGCTGCGACCGATTCGCGTCGGTCTTCGAGGTCCGAACGGCGGTCGATCTCCGCCTCGATCCGCTCGATCTCCGCCTCGACGTCGGCGAGGTCGTCCTGCAACGACTCCAGTTCGAACTCGGCTTCGTTTACCTCGCGGTGACGCTCCAGCACGTCGTCGTACTGCTCGGACTCCCGTTGCTGGACGGCCGCTTCGAGTTCTTCGATCGTTGCTTCGAGCGACTCGATCTCGCTTTCGAGCGTCGCGACGGCCTCCTGTCGCTGCTCGATTTCGTCGTCGACGTCGTCGAGTCGACGTTGGAGGCGCTCCCGCTCGGCTCGTTCGTCTTCGAGGTCTCGTTTCTCGGCCTGCAACTCGTCGATGTCTGCCTGACAGTCCCGACGCACGGTGACTTTCTCCTGTCGGAGCGTGCGAAGGGTTTCCAGCGTGTTCGTGATGCTCGACTGCGCTACCTCGGAGCCACAGGTCCAGCACACAACGTCCCCGTCGTCTGCCAGCAGTTGGTCAGTGACTGACTCGCCCTCGCCGTCGGCGTCGAGTGCGTCCAGCACCGCGTCCGACTCGCCGTCGACGACCGATTCGTTGAACTGGATCACCTGTCCGAGTTGGGTAATCGTGGCATCGAGCGACTGTTTGTGTTCGCGGACGCGGTCCAATTCAGCGTCGAGTTGGTCGATCCTGTCGGCGATGCCGTCGGGGACGTCGTCGAGGTCTGCTTCGAGGTCCGTTCGCTCTTCCCGCAAGGACTCGATGCTGGCCCGTTCGGTCGAGAGCCGCGTTTGCTTCCCTTCCAGATCGGTCCTGGCAGTTTCGAGTTCGGTGAGTTTCGCGTCCAGTTGCTCCTGTTTCTCCTTCGAATCTTCGAGCGACGCGTCGAGCGCGTCGAGCGCGGATCGCTTCTGTTCGAGCGTCGCCTCCTGGTCAGCGATGTCCGATTCGATGTTCGTCCGCCGTTCCTCCAATCCGGGGAGTTCCTCCTCGAGATCAGCGAGCTCTGCGAGTTCGTCGTCGAGTCGTCGTTTTTCGGCTTCCAGGCGTTCGATCTCGGCTCGGATCGCGTCCGTGTCCACCGGTCGCATGATGAGTTCCCTGAGGTCCGCGCCGCGTCGGACGGCCTGTCTGGCCTCGTTCGATTCGAGGAGAAACGCGAAGAGGTCCGCGAGCTCCGCGTCGTCGAGATACGGATCGCCACTGGTCCGAATTCGTCCGTCCTCGCGCACGAGCGTCCGCGTGTACGTCTCACCGTCGAGCGAGAGCGTGACCTCACCCTGCTCCGCGTCGGATTTGAGCGAGACGTTGTCGCTTCCCACCGCCGCCATCAGCGATTGCAACAAAGAGGTTCGGTTCGTCGCGTTCTTTCCAGTCAGCACCGTTACTCCGGGCGCAAACGAGAGCGATTCTTCCTCGATTCCGCCGACGTTCTCGACGGCGACAGCCACGTTACTCGTCGTCCCGACCGAGTTCATGTCCGGAAACAAGAGGCTACTGGCCTATAGTCTTATGTTACAGTTCACGAACGCCAACTATAGCTAGCACTTAGGAACGAGTCGCATCGATCGGCTATAGTTTTACATCAGTATAGTTGTAAAGCGGTTCAGGATGCAGACGGGTTGGTCCCACGATCTAAACAGCGACTACTCACGCGCGGACGAAGACTGGCACGAACAGCCGCCTTCGGCCAGGAGTTCACCGACGTCGTACTGTCTACTGCAGTCCGCACAGAGAACAGAGACGTCGACGAGAACGTCGAAGTCGCCGATTTCGAGGGCGTCCGCTCCGCGAAGTCGCTCGAGCGCGTCAGTCGTCACGACTTCCGTCCGGTGCTGTAGTGCCCGGATTCGGTCGCGGTCAGCGCGCCTGCGTTCGGCAGGGTCCGCCCGCGTGTCGTCGCGCGTCACGTCGAGGCAGTCGGTGAGATGTGTATGGATCGTCTGATGGGACACGAACTGGGTCTCGACGTCTTCGAGCGGGACACCTTCCGACTCCAGTTGCCGCCGCGTCTGGGTCTTGATCCCCGTACTCACGTCGTCGTCGGTCAGGAGCCGATAGAAGTTCGCAACTTCACCATCGAGTCGCGATGCGCCAGCGCGGTCGAGCGCCGCAGCGAGGATGCGTTGGTTGTAGACGGTAGCGAGCTCTCGAAGACTCGTCCTGTCGTTCCCGTCGCCCTGCCATCGCCGAACCAGCTCTTCGTTCAGCGAGGGCAGGTCGTACTCGTCGAGGCCGCGTCCTACCTTACAGTCACAGCGGGCACCGCCAGACTCACCGGACGACTCGTCACCAGTCACAGTAATGCCAACAAACTGTTCCATCAAAACGATTCCGGAGTTAGCAACCCAGCGGCCGCCATTCAGGTGTCTCGCACGCGCTACTCTCGTCGTCAGAGACGGTTCGCCCGTATCGTCGCGAGCAGCGCTGGGAGTCTCCGAACCCGCGATTCGGTGGTAATTACTCGGGGAAATCATCCGGAAAACCGGCAGTACAGGCGGAAAGGACTGATGTATCAAGGTCGCAGTAGTCCGGCATCGCTCCGAGCCAGTTAGAGAACAACAATATGGTATTCACTCACAGACATACTATCACTGGTTGAGAACGTGTTTTTGGAGGGCCGTCCCTCGAAAATACCGAGTACGAATCTGTTACCTGTGAACTAAGACCAGTATTACTAAGCCATCTTGGCTGTAAATACGTGGCGTATGCAAGGACGGCTGACAGATAGTGAGTGGCAACGGATCACTGAATTCGCGCAGACGCCGATGCACGAGCGGACGCCGGACCAGTTGGTTCCTGAGGAAAGTGAAGAGAGCGACGACACTCGGGCAGGGGAATAAGTCCACGACACCACCGCGGTCTCTCGGTACGTCGGGTGGGGCGACAGGAAATTAGAGAGTTACACCATGTTTTCGGCCTCGATTTTCTGCCAGACCTGACTCCCCTTCTCGGTGACTCCATAGACTCGCCCTTTTCGGCGATCTTCGGAGACGAGTAGTTCGACGAGATCGCGATCCCGCAGCCCCTGAAGGGCACGCGAGATGTGAGCGATTCCGAGGTCGGCGTCGTTGGCGATTCTCGAGGGTGTCGCTGGCCCGTCCGCGAGACGTCTCAGGACCGCGATTCGATACTGTGAACTGATAACGAAACTGACGTCGTCCCAGTCTGAGTTCATTGCATTGGGATACTGTACGTTGTGGCCCCGGCAGGCCGTGGCGAGTTCCTTCGCGAGCTCATCCCCGTCATAACCATCGATAGTCAACCAGTGCCGCGACCACCCCCAAGATACCCCACTGGGCATCCGACCACGACATCGAATTCCGGGAGGGTGGGTGTTCTCGGCTGACTTGCCATCTATTCGTCGTCACCCCCAATAATTTTGTCCCCCTTATTGCACACTCGGCGACAAATTCTCAACGCACCACGCAGTTGAACTCGGATACTCGTCGAAACGATTGTCCAGTTATGGGTTTCATATAGAGTGTCTAGTTTCCTCATATGTGTCGTCTCAGTGCCCTCTGGCTCCCCCAGCGGATAATCATGCGTATCGAACAAGTAAGGTCTGACAAAAGTCAAAACAGTGGTATAGTCGAGTTATAACAAAGCACCCCCCCGACCACGTGCCTATCGAGCATGAGCGTGGAATTCGGAGAAGCAATCGACGAGAGCCCAGACGAGACCACAACACGATGCCAGAACTGTGGCAGCTACGTCACTAGCGCGTTTGCCAGAGTGTTCGGGAACAACCAGGACCACGTGTACGCGTGCCTGGAGTGCTCCACCATGCGCGCGTTGCGCACTGGAAGCGGCGTCGTACACGAATAGGGCACCGCCGATCTGATCGACACCCGCTGTACTTATTCTTGCGTGGCCGACATCCGGTTAGTTCGCAGTGTCGTTTGCAGCCTCATCCTGACAGTCGCCTCTCCACGGCCGCCCCACTGCCGCCACGGTCGCTAGCCACCTCGATCCTGCAGCTCTCCTGGCACCTGTCTGCGCTGTGAGCGCCAGTAGAGATAGTGCGCACTCGCCGAGATGGCGAACCCAGTCGTGATGACGACGCCGACGACGACGGCGGGAATCGTCGCGAAGATCCACACGTCGAGCCAGACGAGCGCCAACATGATCGCGCTGACGACAGCGAGCGCCAGGTAGAACTGTTGCCACGGGATCGGACTGCTCGACTCGGTGAGATAATCGTCGATCCGATGGACGCGATCGGTCAGTTCGACGAGTCCACTTTGCTGGTCGTAATCGACGATACCGACGGAGTCCAACTTCGGGATATGTGTTTGGTAGAGTGAAACATACACTCGTTTCCGTTCCTGGTCAGACAGTTCTTCGACTGTCGTCTCGTTTTCCCAGGCAGCGACGTGTTCTGCGAGGTCGTTAAGTGCGACTGGCTCACCGGTTTTCCTCAGATAGTACAGGACGTAGCGACGCCGCGGACTACTGAGGATATCGAAAACGAGATCCTGAGTCAGTTCGTCCTGTTCCTGTACCATCAAGGAGCAATCCCCTGTCAGTCGTGATCTCGACTGCACGCCACTGGATATTCGTTCATGAGGTTCGACTTGACGTACACGGACATCCCCGCCTTTTTCCTTTGTTACAACGTCCTTTCATACGGTAACCTACGGATACATACCCGAAATATCGCAGCTCAGTCCTGTCTTCCGGGTATTCTGTAGTAATATTTTCATCAATTATCATATTTGGCGAAGAGTCTGTTACCGGCTGGTGCCACATCGGTCACGTGGTAAGTGACGGCCAGAGAAGCAGACTCCTATCCGACGCCAAGGGTCCGCATAACAAAGGAATCAGTCCGCCAGGATTCGGCCGTGTCAGCACCATCTACGCTGACGCTTTCGAATCATGAGGTCCCCAGGATTGATCACCGGCGGGCAGCGTATCGACTCCGGCCAGCAGTTTCATGGCGTATCGACACTGCCAGAGACGTTCCGAGCGGCTGATAGTCAAATCTCACCCTTAGCCGAGAGGCCCGAATTTGGAGGCGGGCTACGCAGCGTAAGGGAGGACGAACATGGCAACTGAAAACGAACAAGTCCAGTCCGTTTCGATCGCGGATCCAGAACTCGACAGCCGCGAGTCCGGCAGGGTCGCCGAGATCATCGAATCCGGCCGCCTCGCGTCCGGTGAAACCGTCACGAACTTCGAGCGCACCTTTGCCGACTTCTGTGGGACGGACCGCGCCGTCGCGACGAGCAACGGAACCACAGCCCTCCACGCGGCCCTCCGCGCGCTCGGTATCGGCGACGGTGATAGGGTCATCACGACCCCGCTCTCGTTCGTCGCCTCCGCGAACGCGATCAGGTTGTGTGGTGCAGAGCCAGTGTTCGCCGATATCGACCCCGAAACCTACAACCTCGACCCCCACGCCGTCGAAGCGACCATCCGCGATTTGGACGGCAACGTCGACGGGATACTCGCCGTTCATCTCTACGGATTGCCAGCGGCGATGAACCACCTCCAGGAGATCGCAAACGAACACGATCTCGTCCTCGTCGAAGACGCCGCACAGGCACACGGTGCACGCCACAGCGGCCGCCACGTGGGCTCGATCGGCGACGCCGGGTGTTTCAGCTTCTATCCGACGAAAAACATGACGACGGGCGAGGGAGGCGCCGTCGTCACCGACCGCGACGACGTCGCAGAGCGCGTCGCACAGTTCATCAACCACGGGCGAGACGGGTCACATCACCACGTCGAAGTCGGCCACAACTTCCGGATGACGAACGTCGCGGCCGCGATCGGTCTGGTCCAGTTAGAGAAGTTACCCAGTTTCAACCGGGCCCGGCGCGCGAACGCAGCCAAGCTCACGGACCTTCTCGAAGACACGGCCGTCATTCCCCCGGTCGAGCCGACGGAGCGGCGACACGTCTACCACCAGTACACGATCCGGACGCAGAACCGCGACGAGCTACAGGAGGCGCTCTCGGCTGCTGGCATCGATACGGGCGTCTACTATCCGACGCCGATTCACGAACAGCCGGCCTACGCGGACGTCGACACCGCCGCCCCAGTCGCAGAGCGTGCCACGGACGAAGTGCTGTCGCTGCCCGTCCACCCGAACTGCACCGACAGCGACCTCGAAGCGATCGCGCGAATCATCACTCGCCACACGAACCATGACTGAGCAGAAAATCAATGCGGGCGTTATCGGCGTCGGGAAGATGGGGCAACATCACGCGCGCGTGTACAAGGAGATTCCCGGCGTGCGACTCACCGGCATTGCCGACGCGGACGACGACCGCGCGACGCAGATCGCGACGAAGTACGGCACCGTTCCCCGAGACAGAGACGAGGTCATCGACCGATGTGACGTCGTGTCGATCGCCGTACCGACCCGGTATCACCACGAGGTAGCGAGCGAGGCGATCGACGCCGGCGTTCACGTCCTCATCGAGAAACCGTTCGTGCGAGACCTCCAGGAAGGCCGCGATCTCGTCAACAAGGCGCGCGAGCAGGACGTCCGTCTCCAGGTCGGCCACATCGAGCGCTTCAATCCGGCCGTGCAGGCAGTGACCGACATCGTCACGGATCTCGACGTGATCGCCGTCGACGTTCGCCGACTCGGGCCGCCGGTCGACCGGGACTCGAAGGACGGCGTCGTGTTGGACCTGATGATCCACGACATCGACGTTCTCACCGCGATCATGGGCAGTGACATCTCGGACGTGACGGCGATGAGCACTCGCGACGGGAACCACGTGACCGCACAGGTCGAGTTCGCGAACGGCGTCGTGGGCAACCTCACGGCCAGTCGTGTCACGCAAGAGAAAATCCGTGATCTAGCCGTCACAGCGGAGGACTGTCGCGTCAACGTGGACTACGAAAACCAGACCGTTCAGATCCATCGCCACTCCGTCCCCGAGTATTACGAGAGCGACGGCGACCTCCGATATCGCCACGAAAGCATCATCGAACGGCCGACGATCGAGAACGGCGAACCGCTCCGCGAGGAGTTAGAAGCGTTCGTCACTGCCGTCCGAGAGGGCACAGAGCCGCCAGTGTCTGGGGAGGACGGTCTCGCTGCGCTCCAGATCGCCCGCCAGATCCAAGAACGGACCATAACTGACGACCCCGTCGTCAGGAGATGAGGTATGCACACACGAACAAGCGATCGATATTCGTTATACGAGAGTTCACTCGAGAGTACAGACCAGCGATCAGCACTGCGTAACGGTGACGTTCCGGTCGCCGTGTACGGCCTCGGCAAGATGGGGCTGCCACTCGCTGCCGTGTTCGCGGAGGTGACCGGGAACACGACCGGCGCTGACATCGATCCGTCGGTCGTCGAATCGGTCAACAGCGGTACCTGTCCCGTCGACGGCGAGCCGGGTCTTCCGGAGGCGATCGAAACGACCGTCGAGGACGGGTCCCTCTCCGCAGTCAGTGATCCCACTGCCGCAGCCACGGACGCAGCGATCCACGTCATTATCGTCCCGACGTTAGTCGAAGACGGAACACCGGACCTGGCGACGCTCCGTGCGGTCGCCGAGTCGATCGGCCGGGGGCTATCTCCGGGTGATCTCGTCTGCGTGGAATCGACGGTCCCGCCTCGGACCTGTCGGGACGTCGTCGTCCCGGTTTTAGAGCGGGAGAGTGAGCTGGAACTCGGGGAGTTCGGCGTCGCGTTCTGCCCGGAACGAACGTCGAGCGGACGTGCCCTCAAGGATATCCGCGGGGCGTACCCGAAAGTCGTCGGCGGCGTCGACGACGAGAGTACGCGTGCAGCAAGTGTGCTCTACGACGAGGTCTCGAACAACGAGATTCACGCCGTCGCCGACGCGACGACTGCTGAGTGTGTCAAGGTGTTCGAAGGCGTGTACAGGGACGTCAACATCGCTCTGGCGAACGAACTCGCGACGATGGCCGACGAACTCGGGACGGACGTTATCGAAGCGATCGAAACGGCGAACACTCAGCCGTACTGCGATATTCACCGCCCCGGTCCCGGGGTCGGCGGTCACTGCATCCCGTACTATCCCTACTTCCTGATCGAACCGTTCGAGACCGAGACGCCGCTGCTCCGCACCGCCCGGGACGTGAACGATTCGATGCCCGCGTTCACTGTCCGAAAGCTTCGGGAAGCGCTCGCCGAGAACGGACGCACCGTCGACGACGCCTCCGTCGTCGTCCTCGGCGTCGCGTATCGCCCCGGTGTCGAAGAAACACGCGAATCGCCCGGGCTTGCGATCGCCGAACTGCTCGACGAACGAGGGATCGACGTCGCGGCCGTCGATCCCATCGTGGAGCTAGAGCAGTACCCCGTGGCGGAGATCGCCCTCGACGAACTGCCGGAGCACGATTTCGATGCAGTTGTTCTGGCCACTGATCACGATGAGTTCGAGTCGCTCCCGTGGAGCGCGTTCGAAGACGTCGTCGTCGTCGATGGACGTGATGCGCTCTCGGACCGAGTAGACGGTCACCCGGTGTACACGATCGGCGTTGGCGACCCGGTATCAGACGATAGTAATTACAGTTCTTGATACTACACTGCCAACTGATTTGAGACCATAGCTTTCGGGGGCCCGTACGGAAAGGCTATAGCGGTGACAACGGACCTCTACCGTGTCGTATGACACCATCACCCACACAAACTTCGTAAAAGAGCAACGCGATCCGTGAGAGTGCTATCGAAATCGAAAAAAATAGTCTCAGTTCGAGCCGATTAGGCAGAAAAACCTACTTAATCGGAACTATACTGTCGATACTTCCAATCGTGTTTTAGACGACAAATAACAATTAAGTGCCTGCCAATGGACGAAGTAGATGCAGCGAAGAAATCCAACCGTTCCCACGAGATGGAACTCATAGGGGAAGACCAACCCTGAATAAAGGAGCGAATGCGAACTCGTTCCACAGATACAACACGGAAAGTGGGTGGGGAATCGTGCGTAAAAACGAGAGATGGGTGATAAGTGCATGAGCACGAAAGAAACGGGGTCAAACGGACCTTCCACACAGTCGATTGAGGAACCGGAAGCAGACAATAATGCCGACGATGACATCGAAGCAGCGGAGTCGTCAGCGGAGACGCAGCTTTCCCTCGACCTAATTTTCGAAGTGCTGAAAAATCGACGCCGACGAGAAGTCATACGATATCTCAGAGAACACGAACAACAGGTCACGCTTAGTGATCTGGCAGAGCACATTGCTGCCCTCGAGAACGATACGGACATCGCGTCGATCACGTCTAGCCAGCGCAAACGCGTGTACGTCGGTCTGTATCAGTGTCACCTCCCGAAGATGGCAGACATGGAGATCGTCGAGTTCAATCAGAACCGTGGTATCGTCGACCTCGGTCCGAACGCGCCACAGCTCTACGAGTACCTCGATAACGACGACGCTGGCGGCCGGAAGTGGTACAAGTACTACATCGGTATCAGTGCCTTCGGAGTCGGCCTCTTCCTCCTGACGGTCGTGTTCGGTCAGCCTGCACTGCTACAAACTGCAGCACTCGGCGGCCTCTGTGTCGCCATTGCGGCGGCTTCCGTTCTCCAGACCGTCTCAGAGCGCGATACCAACGAGTAAGCCGATCTATCTCGTTTGAAGGTATCGTTTAGCTGTAACTCCGCTAATCGTTTGTGAGCGAGTTAGAAGAAGCACAAGCTGGGTCTGAACCAGACAATCGTTCGAGAGCTGGCATCGAATAGAGCACGTGTTACGCGGTCGTTCGGACGTCACACACGAGGTTATACGCGGAGCAGGCGCAATACCACGGCCTTCAGGCCGTGGATACGCGCCGTCACTCAGTGACACGCTCTACCGATACCGGCAGGGCCGGATATTCCACGCCAAGCACAGCCTTTAATAGTCTCTACTCCATAACTGGTTATGAACACAGTACGATGCTGGAGACAACCCGCACCTACGTCGCACGCATCACGAACCACCAACAGGTTCGTGACGACCTCGACCAGTGCGGGTTCTCTGCCTCGAAACTGTGGAACGTCGGACGCTACTACATCCAAGGTCGGTGGGACGAAGAAGGTGAGATACCTGACGAAGCCGAACTGAAATCGGAGTTGAAAGCCCACGAACGTTACAGTGACCTGCATTCTCAGTCAAGTCAGCGAGTTCTCGAAGAACTTGCTGAGGCGTTCACCGGCTGGTACAATTCCGACGACGGTAACAATCCACCGGGCTACCGGAAACGTGGCGACCGACACCCGCGCTCTACCGTGACGTGGAAACAGAAAGGCATCAAGCACGACGCTAAACACGGCCACCTCCGACTCTCGAAAGGATTCAACCTGAAAGAGAGTCGGTCTGACTTCATCCTCGCGGAGTACGAAACTTGTCCCGACGTACAGGTGGAGAACATCCAGCAGGTGCGTGCCGTCTACAACGGCGACCGCTGGGAACTGCACCTCGTCTGCAAGAAACAGATTCCCGTCGAGGACGCCCCCGGCGACAACACGGCGGGAATCGACCTCGGTATCAGCAACTACCTCGCTATCGACTACGAGGACGGCCCCTCGGAGTTGTATCCGGGGAACACGCTGAAAGAAGACAAGCACTACTTCACCCGCGACGAGTACCAAACCGAAGGCGAGAACGGGCCATCGAAACGGGCGTTGAAGGCTCGACAGAAACTCTCTCGACGCAAAGACCACTTACTCCACACCCTCTCGAAACACATCGTTGAGCGGTGTGTCGAAGAAGGTGTGGAGAAGATAGCGGTTGGCGACCTGAGCGACATCCGCGAAGACGAGAACGGTGACTCGCGGAACTGGGGTGCGTCGGGGAACAAGAAACTCCACGGATGGGAGTTCGACCGCTTCACGAATCTGCTCGAATACAAGGCCGAGGAACACGGTATCCTCGTTGACCGTGTGGACGAGGAGAATACGAGCAAGACGTGTTCGTGTTGCGGGCAAATTCGAGAGGCTAACCGCGTGGAGCGTGGCCTGTACGTCTGTTCGTCGTGCGAGACGACGATGAACGCTGACGTGAACGGTGCGGTAAACATCCGCCGAAAGATAACTCAGAGTCCTCCAACAGAGGATATGAGTAACGGCTGGTTGGCACAGCCCGGAGTCTTCCTGTTCGACCGCGAAAGCGGGACGTTCAATACGAGAGAACAGGGAGCCTGCAAACCCTAATATCCCAACGCTCGGGATTCCTCCGCCTTCAGGCGGAGGAGGATGTCAATCGACGCTGGAAGATGTCCTACCGTTCAGCGTATAAATCAACGAAACACTCGGTATCGGCCGAGATCCAGCTCGACATGCGTTCGATAGCGTTCGAGTCGGGATGATAGATCGTACATTGATTGGGCCGCTCGTCGTACTCGACGACGACGGAAACGAGTTCGTAGTTCTCTGCACCTGTGCCGAGTTGTTCTTCAGACGAGATCGTTTCCTTCATGCGTGGTCCCCCAGATGCGTTTTCCCGATATCGGAAGGGAGTGAAGTTGGTCTCCCTCCCACAGGATACCGACAGTAGCGTTGTTAAATTAGTTATGTGCTCGGTAACGAGGTGTCTGCTCTGTTAACATGTAATTGGAGTTTTTTCTCGGCTGTCCGCGGAGGCGTAGTTGCATCAGCTGAGTTGGCTGAGCAGCAGTACTGAGTTATTGAGCGTCGCGATCGAGTAGACGATGATGAGTGGAAGGTAGCTAATGAAATAGAGGTGACGACGCTCGAGGGAACACTCGTCGAGTGTGGAGAGCCAGGAACCGACCACCTCGACGACGATGACGACCATGAGCACACCGGTGATGCTCGCCCCGATCAGTCCGGCAATGCCGATCTCGCGGTATATCCAGGCACCAATGGGATTCTTTTCGGTCACGCCGTCCACGAGTGTCAGTCCAACGATCGTCGTGAGCAGGTCCGTCATCTTCGTGAGGACGAGCAGTGCGAGCCCAACAGTCCATTCCGAGGTGACGGTGTTCGCTTCGAACCCCCAGTGTAGGTCTCGTTGCGCCATGGCTCAGTGGCGAGGGAGACGGAGAGTGCTACCAATCGGGTGCGCCGGACAGTTCTCGGGGATGGATTTCACCATACCCAGTACTCCCACGGACTCCCAGATTGTTAGTCGGGGCATGGAGCCCCACACGCTGTCGATCGATGGTGACTCTAATTACAGACCTGACAGTGATGCTCTCAGCGATGGCGTCACTACACAGGCGTCGTCTCCGCCTCTCGTCGCCAAAAAAGTGGTTCCGATGTCGGATCAGCAGCTCAGGTCGGGATCGCTGCTTTGTCCTGCAGGTACTGGTTTTCCCATTCGCGCCGATCTTGGAGCTCTCGGAGCCCGCGATCGGTCAGTCGGTAGACGTTCGTTCTCCGATCCTTTTTCCCTTTCTTTATCAATCCTTTCTTGACCAATTCGTCGAGATTCGGATACAAACGGCCGTGGTGGATTTCCGATTCGTAGTATGTTTCCAACTCGTCCTTGATAGCGAGTCCGTGTGGATCATCCAATCCCGCCACCAGGTACATGATGTCTCGTTGGAAACCAGTCAGGTCGAACATGGGTCCATAGGTTCGTTATGAATTTTCGTCTATAGTTATACAGTGGCTACCGCCAGGAATCAGCAGTAAAGATGGTATATCAAGCAACTAAGTATATTATCATAGGATCATCTTGCAACCAAACTGAACCACGACGCAAATACTGTGCAGCTTGAAAGATTCCGATTTTGTTCAGTGATCCAGAAGATGCTAGCTCATCGCCGCAGGTGATAGTAGCTCGCGCCACGGTTGAATCGGGAGAGATTCTTAGTGATAGATGATTATCGATACCAAGACACCGTGTTTCCGGTGAAATAGTATATAAAAGATGGGCCGAGAGACACACACCGGGTTTCCGGTGAAACGGGTGGAAGAGAGAGGAGGGGTGCACATGAAACGGGGGTCGAAGGATGCGATCGAGGTGTTAGAAAGGGTAGTCACAGTTCAAGGAGTTAGCAGCGAATGGAGTCGAAGTTCAGATATCGTCGGGAAGCAGGCGAGTGCGTGGAGATGTCCTCTGAAAGTACCGCATCGAATACGGACTACGAGCTGCTACAGAGATTCTATTTCGGGAAGGAAGAAAGAGCATCTTAGTTGCCGAGCTTTCGGTTGGAGGTCCGAATCTCCATGCGATCTTATCGCATTGTTTATTTAGCGATCCATTTAATGGACTTTTAGCTAGTATAGTATAAATAGTTAACTGACTATGCAATATTTAGTCAGAGATAGATTCCGGGAAATGACTAGATGATACAGACAGTCTGTACTGATAGAATAATCTCCCAGTCCCGGATCCTCCAAAAGCTGTAGCTACCAGTATAGGCATTTCTCAGTGCTGTACGGACAGTCATCCTTCATCTGGGTGTTGCACTCTCCTCGGCTATCCTCATCGTCTGTTGCCCCCTCACCCCCTCTCGTAACCAATTTCACCGGAAATCCGGTGTGTGTGTCTGTCGAATTACCGTGGTCTATCGGCGTTTGTAATTCCTGCTCCCTCGTCTCGCGTCTCTTCTAACTCTTCTTCCCTCCACAGACTACCCAGTGGTCTACAGGCTGGCCGGGGCTTGTCCCATCGGTACTTCACACACGATCCCCTCCTTGGAACGGATTTCACCGGAAACCCGGTGTGTGTCTCTCTCGTCTCTGTCCTACTCTCCCTCTCCATCTCTTCGATCGGTTTCACCGGAAACCCGGTGTGTGTCTGCCGAATGACTTCGTGGGTTCGAACTTCTCTAACCTCGCTCGTGTTAACCAACAAATGGCGATTCCAATGAAATGTTGGTTAATCGTGTCCGTCTCCGGTATTCCGCGTCAATTGTCGACTCTCAGAACAGCCCACGTTTCATTCTGCCGTAGATATTGGTGCGTCTCACTGGCGTTCACGTCGAGCTGGCTGGCAGATGCCGGCCGTGTTATTTTACGACCTATTCACTAACGCTTTGGTGTAATGTTTGGGTTCGATCGAGAAACCACGCTCGACCTGGTTGTGAACGCCGTCCCGCTCGTAATCATCCTCTTTTTCATGATCATGTTCGCAGTCATCCAGGAATGGCCCTTCGACGCGTTCCTGTTCGTCGTCTCACAAGGACTTCTCTTGGTACCGTTCGTTCTCTTGGCGCTACTGACGTACGTTGCCGGTCGCGTCATCTCTCGCGACCAAGCCTAAATACGAAACAGTTCTCTCTCTACCCTTCTCGGTTCTCGAATCCGACCCTCTTTTTTTCAGTGGCGTTGCTGGAGATCCGAACGAACTGCTGTACGACATTGCGTGTGTAATCGCATCGGAGAGAGGAGTAAACTTCAATCGACTAGATTTCCGAGATGGCTCGATTGACTCCTGTTCATCTGGGTATTGTCCAGCGTATTGGGACCATGCTCACGCCGTTCCAGTCCTCGTTTCATGTGCAGGCATCATTGCCTTATCTTGGCAGTGGTGAACTGGTATCCAGACCGGAATTCGGTCATTTCGGTACCTTCCAGTATGCAACCTCAGATAAACCCGTCGCGGGCTCAAAGGCAGTGGGAACGACACACGCAGACGGTTTCTGACAATCAATTGATCGTCGTCTCGAACCGACAACCGTACAGACACACTGAGACGGAATCCGGTATCGAAGTCGAACGACCGACCGGTGGACTAACTGAGGGGCTCGATCCTGCCATGCGTGAATTGGGCGGAACGTGGGTCGCATGGGGGGATGGCGACGCTGACGATGCTGTCGTCGATTCGAACGATCGCGTGTTGGTCCCGCCAGAGGAGGACGCCTATACGCTGAGGCGAATCTGGCTCTCGGACGAGGACGTCGACCGATATTACTACGGATTGAGCAATCGAGTGCTCTGGCCCCTTTGTCACTCGTTCCCCGGCAAGATCGAATACAGGGGAAGTGACTGGGACCGATACAAACAGATAAACGAGGAGTTTGCGAATGCAGTGATCGCGGAGGCGTCCGACGACCCGGTCGTCTGGTTCCACGATTACCATCTCGCGCTCGCGCCCTCGCTCGTCAGGGCACAACTCGATACGCAGGCGACGCTACAGCATTTCTGGCATATCCCCTGGCCGGTGTGGGACGTGTATCGTGTCGTGCCGAACAGTCACACGTTGCTTCGCGGACTGCTCGGAAACGACCGCATTGGTTTCCACGTTCACAGGTATTGTCAGAACTTCCTGTCCTGCGTCGACGCTGCGATCCCGGAGGCGAACGTCGATTGGGAACGCCAGTGCATTCGGTACCAGGGGCGGGCCATCACCGTCGAGTCGATCCCGATGGGTGTTCCCGTCGAGGACATCCAGGCGGAAGTCACGTCCGAGGACGCTCGCGCGCAAGCAGCGGAATTCGAGGCCGACCACGCTATTCCTGACGAAGCACGGGTCGCGATCGGCGTCGATCGACTCGACTATACGAAGGGGATTCCGGAACGACTCGATGCACTGGCACACTTCTTCGATGCAAATCCCGAGTGGCGTGGGAAACTCACCTACGTGCAAAACGCAAGTGAGAGCCGATCGCGGATCCCCGCGTATCGGGAGGTCCAGGAAACGGTCACGGACGCGGTCTCGGAAATCAACGAGCAGTACGGCACCGACGACTGGACGCCCGTCGTGTACACGACGAAACGCCTCTCCCGCCAGAAACTGCTCGGCTTGTACAACGAGGCAGACGTGGCGATCGTGAGCCCAATTAGAGACGGGCTCAATCTCGTCGCCCAGGAGTTCATCGCCGCGCAGACGTCGAACGACGCGGCACTCCTCCTGAGTAGCAACGCCGGTGCCCACGATTTGCTAGGTCAACACGCGCTCACGATCGATCCCCACGATACCCGGCAGTTCAGCTCGACGATCGAAACAGCGCTCTGCATGTCCCCCCACGATCGGCGTCAGCGAATGGGTGATCTGCGCGGGATCGTGGCCCAAAACGACTTGCAGCAGTGGGTCGACAGCCAGCTAGACGTTTTACGCGCGTCCCGTCAAGTCCGTCCCGAGTGATGCATCCATCGACACCGATGCTCGTGTCGGAAGCGAAACCGACGCTTCGCGCACGCCTCGAACAGAGTGACGGGTTGTTGCTGTGCCTCGATTTCGATGGCACACTCGCTCCGATCGCAGACTCGCCGACGACGCCGACGATCACCCCGGCGAACGAACGTGCACTCCAGACGCTCCGCGCCCGAACGCAGGTACGACTTGCAATTATCAGCGGACGCGAACTTTCGGATCTCGTTTCTCGCGTGGGAATCCCTCAGATTGCGTATGCAGGCAATCACGGGCTCGAACTTGCTGACGGGCACGGCGTCACCGTGCATCCAGTTGCCGAACGACAGGCACCATCGATTCAGCGTGCAGCGACGATACTCGAAACGCGAACTGCGTCGATCCCGGGTGCGACCGTAGAGAACAAAGGACTGTCTCTGACACTCCACTATCGGCAAGTGCCACCAGCCAGGGTACCCGACGTAGAGCGCGCCGTCGAGTCGCTGGTGCACGGTCCCCCCGGGCAGTCAGGTGACGGAGTCATGGGCCAGTTCCGGATCGTTCCCGGCAAACAATCGATCGAGATCAGACCCGCGGTCGACTGGGACAAGGGAAAGGCAGTCACGGAACTCCAGCGCAGAGTTCCCGACGACTGGCTGACGGCTTACGTCGGTGACGATACGACTGACGAGGACGCGTTCGAGGTTCTCGGCCCGGGCGATCTCGACGTCTTCGTCGGCACTGACGAGACCACGGCGACGTATCGGATTCCAGCGCAACGGGAGGTGGCGTCCTTTTTGCGATGGATGGGACGCATTCAAGAGACGCGGGTCACCGGTACACGAAATCGGACGAGTCGCACCCGTCGATGAAATCGTCGATGTCGACCACTGTTCCGGTGTCGGCGGACTCGTAGATCGCCTCCGTGAGCGCCGTCACTTCGAGGCCGATCTCGGCGGGGACGGCGGGGTCCACCTCGCCTTCGATCGAACCGATGAAATTCTCGAGTTTTCGTTCGTTGAGCGTATCGAAATTGAACTCGCTCGGAATCTCCGCCCGGTACGTGACCTCGTCGCTCTCGTGGATGTGGAGGACGTCGTTGACGTACGCTATCGATCCCTCTGTCCCCCAGATGAAGTACCCCTCTGTTGGGATGACGTCGTCACCGTCGCCGGTGATGCTGACCGACGACAGGAAGCTCTGGTCGCCACGCTCCATCTCGATGGTCACTGCGCTGTTGACGTCCAGCGACGGTTTGTCGTATTCGACCTGCGCAGTCACCGTCTTCGGGACGCTGTCTGTGAGCCAGATGAGCGCTTCGAGGAGGTGCGAGCCGGTATCGTACAGTTGACCGCCGCCGGAGAAGTCGGGGTCCACGCGCCAGGTGTTCTGGTGGTTCTCGATCCATTCCTGGGAGATGAAGCAGTTGACTGACCGAACGTCACCGATCGCACCGCGTTCGATCTGATACCGCATCTGTTCGAAGGCCGGATGGAAGTGTCGCTGATAGCCGACCTGGACGTCGAGGTCCCGTTCCGTTGCCACTTCGATGATATCGACGGCCTGCTGGACCTCGGTGACCATCGGCTTCTCGATCAGGAGATGGAGATTCCGTTCGAGACACGCAATGGCCTGGTCGTAGTGGAGCGTGTGCGGTGTCACGATAGTCATCGCGTCGAGTTCGGACGCGTGGTCGTCGAGTAGTGCTCTGTAGTTCTGGTAGGCTGGCGCGTTGAACTCCCGCTCGAACAGTTCTCGTGCATCGGCTGCGACGTCGGCGGCCGCGACGATCGTCACGTCTTCGAGTTCACTGTACGTCTTCGCTTGCAGATAGCCGAGACCCCCAACTCCGATAACACCGATACGCAGGCCCATGGGTAAGCAGAGGGACTGACGGAAAAATGTCTATCGGATTCGCAGGTCTTCTGTCGGCACAGCCCCCAAATCTCGTAAGTGCTAGAACGTCGAAACGGGGGTAGCACATGCCAATCTGCCCAGGGTGTGAAAGAGAGGTCTCACACGACGAACTCAACGTCCACGTACAGCACTGTCCGTATCTCAACGGCGGGAACGACGTCGCGATGGCCGCGATCGAGCAACTCGACCGTCGCCTCTCCACAGTCGAGCAGAGTTTGCAACTCCGGATCCGACAACTCGAAACCGAGCTGGAGCCGCCAGTGACCGGACCACGTCGGGCATCGAGTCGGTCCAGGGAGCAGAACAACAAACCGTAACCGACCTGCCACGAAGCATTACCCGATCGGCGGTGAAGAACGGTCATGGACACCGGTGTTCTTTCGGTTCCATTAGCGTCACAATCGCGGACAGATGCTCTCGAGTACCTCGCCTCTCTCGGCGTCGACGCGGTCGAACTGGGCTGTGGTGGCCATCCTGGCGACGAGCACCTCCCCACAGGGGACTACCTCGACGACGAGACTGCCCAATCGGAACTGCGGTCGGAACTCGACGAACACGGGCTGTACGTGAGTGCACTGGCGACGCACAACAATCCGCTCCATCCCGACGAGGATCGGGCGGCACGGGCAGATACCGAACTCCGGGACGCGATCCGTCTCGCTGGGCAACTTGACGTCGGGACGGTCACGTGTTTTTCGGGACTTCCAGGCGGTGCGTCCGACGACGTGACGCCGAACTGGATCACGGCACCGTGGCCGCCGGAACACGCGGAGGCGCTCCAGTACCAGTGGGAGCGCGCGATCGATTACTGGACGGACCTCGCGACGTTTGCGAAGTCACACGACGTACACGTCGCGATCGAGATGCATCCGAACATGCTCGTGTACGAACCGCACGGGCTGCTCAGGTTACGGCGGGCGACGAACGAGCATCTCGGGGCGAATTTCGACCCCTCGCACCTCTACTGGCAAAACATCGACCCCGTCGCAGCGATTCGATACCTCGGGGCGGCCGATGCGATTCACCACGTCCACGCGAAGGACACGGAACTCTACGACACGAACGTGCGAACGCGGGGCGTGCTCGATACGACGCCCTACGACGACGAATCAGAGCGGTCCTGGTTGTTCCGAACCGTCGGCTACGGCCACGGTGAGCAACACTGGAAACGGGTGGTCAGCGCGCTGCGCATCGTCGGATACGACGGGGCGCTGAGCATCGAACACGAGGATTCGCTCATGAGTTCGAAGGAAGGGCTCGAGAAAGCGGTCGAACTCCTCCAGCGGTGCGTGCTGGAGACGCAACCTGAGGAACCGCACTGGGTCGATTCATGACGCTTCGAGTCGGATTCCTCGGGTATCGCTTCATGGGGAAAGCACACGCGAACGCACTGGCCCGGTTGCCGATGTTTTTCCCGGACGCTCCGGAGGTGACTCGGGCAGTGCTGGTCGGACGTGACGAAGAGGCCCTCGCGGCTGCTGCCGATAGACTCGGCTTCGAGAAGACGACGACGGACTGGGAGGCTGCACTCGACGAGATCGACGTGTTCTACAACCTGGCACCGAACTATCTCCACCCGGAGCCGACGATCGCGGCGCTGGAACGCGACGTCAACGTTCTCTGCGAGAAACCGCTCGCTCACGATCTGGATGCAGCGGAACGGATGGTCGAGGCAGCGACCGAGAGCGATGCGATCGCCGGGATCGCCTTCAATTATCGGTTCCTGCCGGCGATCCGGATGGCGAAAGCAGTCGTCGAATCGGGCGAGATCGGCGACGTGAGGCAGTTTCGAGGACGCTATCTTCAGGACTGGCTCGTCGACCCGGACGCTCCGTGGTCGTGGCGGCTGGACGAGGACCTGGCGGGAAGCGGGGCGCTCGGCGATCTCGGGGCGCACACGATCGACCTGGCCAGGTATCTGGTCGGGGACGTCGAGCGAGTCAGCGGGCAGTTGCGTACCTTCGTCGAGGAACGACCGGAGCCGGACGGCGACGAGGCGCGCGAAGTCACGGTTGACGACGCGTACACTGCCCAACTCGCGTTCGAGAACGGTGCGATGGGGACCGTCGAAGGCTCCAGGGTCGCGCCCGGACACAAGAACGACCAGACGATTCGCGTTCACGGAACGGCGGGCAGTCTGCAGTTCTCGCTGGAACGGCCGAACGAACTCGCCGTCAAGGAACCCGAGCAGCGAGGGTACGAGACGAGGTTGGTGACCGACGAAACCGACCCGTACGTCGACCACTGGTGGCCACCGGGACACGTGCTGGGGTGGGAACACGCGATCATCAACGAGAACTTCGAGTTCTTGCGGGCCATCGACCGCGGGGAGCCCTACCAGCCGAATTTCGAGGCGGGTGTGGCAGTGCAGCGGGTTCTCGATGCGACCGTGCGGAGTGACGAGGCGACAAAGTGGATGCCGCTGTAGGCACTTCCCGTCTGTCGCGGCTGAAAACCCCGTGAGGGGTTGCAAGGACGGTTTGACTCCGAAGGTACGTCGGTGCGTACTATTTCGTCTCGGTGGACTGTCGTGGGTGTTGCCGGTCACCGTCCGACGTCGTAGTCGGTTTCGGCGTCGCCCGTGGCGCAGGTCCGGCCGTTGCACCGACCTCCACAGTTCGGGATAGTTCGCGCATCGACTGCTCGATCGCTCCTCGATACGAGTCGCACATCGTTTTCGCGACCTCGATGTACGGTCGCTGGAGCTCCTTCTCCAGCGCGACTGTCTTGTTCGTCATCAGACCGATGGTGCGCTGCGTCTCGACTGCTTGCTGCAGCGGAAACGTGACCAGTCGATCGAACCCACCCCAATCAGTGCTGTCCGGTTCATCTGGTGAACGCATCGAGTATCTACCTACTGTCGTGGCGATATGGTAGCGACGTGGCTCCCAGCGAGTTGCTGTCACGGATGACCACCACATCACCCATTGGCACGTAACCGACTGTAATAGATAAACCAGTGTGACCGTTCAGCCGAGTCACAACTGACTACTGGACAGGTCGACCCGGAGTAGCGTCCGGTTGATATCCGAATACGTAATTCCTGACGTGTCTTTTCCGTCGTGAGAGGGTGCAACGCAAAATCTGAACGATGTGGAGTCGGTGACCCGAGATAACGACCTGATTAACTATGCGACTTCGGGGGACTGGTTCGCCATGGCCGTTTTCGACTCGCTCATCGTGTTCGTAGTGAGCCTGCTCATCGGTGCAGTCGGCATCTACGTCGGCGCGAGGGTCGTCACCGACACGGACGATTACAGTTATGCACTTATAACTGCGTTAATCGGAGCCGTCGTCTGGGCGCTCGTTTCCTTGTTCCTGGGCTGGATACCGCTTCTCGGCCCACTGGCGACGCTCGTCGCGTACGTCGGTGTCATCAACTATCGATATCCTGGCGGGTGGGTGAACGCGACAGCCATCGCGTTGATCGCTTGGGTCGCGTCCGTGCTCGTCGTTGTCCTCCTCGGTATCCTCGGTGTCGCGGGCTTCGAGGCGACAGGCGTTCCCGGCGTGTAATCATACGGTATTCGTCATGCCGGTCGTGTACTGGGCCTATACCTAACTATCGACACGAGGGAGTTCGCTGTGGGCGTGTTCGCGTCCGAATCCTACTATGTCAGACCAGTATCCACAGCAGGGAGGCCAGCAGACGCAGTGGACAGGACAGCAGGGAACGACGATGGGCCAGTCCGGGATGACCGGCCAGCAGGGCGGATTGCGACTGCAGGACGTCCAGTCTCCCCAGGAAGCCGCGGCGATGAACGCCATCACGCGTGCCATCGAAATCTGTGAATGGTGCGCAGACCAGTGCGTCGCCGAAGGCAACGCCAACATGGCGGAGTGCATTCGGCTCTGTGAGGACGTCTCCGAGATCGGCGAGGCGAGTCAGGTTCTCCTCTCTCGAAAATCGAACTACAGTACTCCGATCCTCCAGACGCTTAACCAGGCGATGCAGGCGTGCGCACAGGAGTGTAGCCGTCACAATCAGGGCCACTGTCAGGACTGCGCCTCAGTACTCGGCCAGTCGCTCAACGCGATTCAGCAGCTCACCGGATCGAAGCGGCAGGGAATGCAACAAGGTGGCATGACTCAGGGACGCATGCAGTCTGGTTCCCAGACGGGATATTAGATCATCGAACTCTACGCGTCGCCTGTCAGCAACACACCGGAGTTGTCGAGTTCATTCGATCGGAACGGCCGGTCTCTCACCGACAGACTCCATTTTTACTGTCATTTTTCGTTCGCTGTCCGATGACCGCAGGCCGGAACTGTTCGAATCCGAATTGATCAAGGCTTTATATTTGGTCTCTTCTTTGGCCCTTCCGCAACCCGGTCGTTGGTAACTGGCAACGTCGATTTGACATATAGGAAATCAAACTACACGTTACGTGAGCCAAACCTCCGCAAGCCTTGGGTTCCGTTCGAGCGAGTTGCGGAAACTGACGAGTAGCCCACCCTTAGCCGTACAAACGGACGAAACGGTTAATGGGATACTCATTGAGCGGCTCGATAGGGATCAGTCATCTGGTCCCGTGGCGTGACGGAAACCGTCCGTCATCCCAATCTCGCCACATGTCGAACGATCGTGGGAGCGGTTGCCGGAACCGACGGTCCGGATTGCCACGAACAGACATGTCGGAACTGACCCGGAAGTCAACGATCACACTCTCACAACTATGAGCTACCAAGGAAACCAGAACCAAGGCCAGCAGCGACAGCAAACACAGCAAACCGGTCAGCAAGGGCAGATGCAGGGCGGATTCTCGGGCAAACAGATTCGTGGTGCCGACCAGGGTGCAGCCGATCAGCGTCACAGTCAGCAGTTCCGCGAGGACAAGGCTATCCAGGCCGAACTACAGCCTCGCGATCCACAGACTGGGCAGTTCGTTCAGGAGCCACAGCAGCACGAGCAGTGGCGAGAACAGCAGGAACGACAGGTCCACCAGCAGATCGGGCTGCCGACACAGCAGCCGACGCAGGGCCAGCAGCAGGGACAACAGCTGTCGCCCGAACAGATCTCCCAGCAGCTACCGGCGCAGTATGGACAGCCCCAGCACCCACACCAGATGCCACAGCGGGACCCGCAGACTGGGCAGTTCATCGGTAGCCAGCAGGGGCAGCAGGCTCAGCAACAGCCTCAGACCCAGCAGATGGGGCAGCAGCCGCAGACACAACAGATTCCCCAGACCCAGCAGCCTCAGCAACAGCCCCAGCAGATGGCCCAGCAGCCCCAGCAACAGCAGCCTCAGCAACAGCCCCAGCAGCAGGCCCAGCAGCCCCAGCAACAGCAGCCACAGATCGGACTGCAACAGCAGCAGCCACAGCAGCAGGCCCAGCAGCCACAGCAGCAGACGCAGCAGACCCAACAGCAGCCACAGCAGTCACAGGGCGGCCTGCAGCTCCAGCAGCGTCCGCAGGAAGAGCAGAGCCGGCAGTCCCAGCAGCGGTAACTGGGGAGCACGCAGTGGAGCGGCCTGAATTCTGATCCGCTCCATTCGCGTCAGCGGATTGTCTCAACGCGCTCGCATTTTTCGCAGGAGGAAACAATCAGTCCACGGAGACACGGGTGTGGCGTCGAACGACTGGTTCACTTCGGTTCGGTTTCGAGACGCAGCCGACCGAATCCACTGAACTGTTCGGCGTCGTACTGCTCCAGATCGGCGAGCGCCGGGGTGTCGATGACGGACCCGTCGACGTCGAACCGAGATCCGTGACAGGGGCAGTCCCAGGATTTCTCTGCGTCGTTCCAGTTGACGACGCAGTTGAGGTGCGTACAGACGGCCGAGACCGCGTGTATCTCACCGTCGTCGTCACGGTAGAGCCCGACCGGACCGTCACTGGAGTCGACTACCGTTGCGTCCCCTCGGGTCAACTGGTCGGCTGCCTCTGGACGCCGCGTCTGGAGATAGTCCTCGAAGAGGTGGCGAGCCGATTTGGTGTTGTGGGAGACGAACTCTCGGAGCGAACCGTCGATCGTGAGGCGCGAGGGGCGATACACCTGTTCCCAAGGTGACCCCCGGTCGAGGATGCTGTCGGCGATGAGCCTGCCAGCGGCGATCCCGTTCGTCATTCCCCAGCCGCCGAATCCAGTGGCGACGTACGCGTTCTCCCCGAAGGGTTTGTGTACGCCGACGAACGGGACGCCGTCGATGGAGACGAAGTCCTGCGTGGACCAGCGATACTCGACCGACTCCACGTCGAACCGCTCGCGAGCCGCCCGTTCGACCCTTCGGTAGCGCTCGTTCGTGTCGCCGCCGTGGCCCGTGCGGTGGTTCTGTCCGCCGACGAGCACAGTCGACTCGTCACCAGCTGGTTCCGGCCGAACGGACACGTACGGACTACCTGGTCTGTAGTACATCTTTTTGGGGGTGGGGTCATCGATGGTTACTGCGACCACGTACGACCGCTTGGGATACATGCGGGAGAAAAAGAGCCACTTGTCGACGATCGGGAAGTGCGTCGCGATGACGACGTTCTCGGCGCGGAGCGAGCCCGTGTCAGTCTCGACCGAGAACTGCGACTGGCCCTCGACGTCGAGGGCTTTCGTCTGTTCGTAGATCCTGCCGCCACCTTCGTCGACGATCGCGGCCAACGCCAGCAGGAACTTTCGCGGGTGAAAGTGGGCCTGGTCGTCGAACTGGACGGCGGCTTCGACGTCGAGCGGCCGGTCCGTCGATTCGACGTAGGTCGCAGGCAGGCCAAGCCGCCGAGCCGCTCGGACTTCGTCCCGCACGCGGTCAGTTTGCTGTCGGTCCGACACGTACGTCACGGCCGGCACGCGCTCGAAGTCACAGTCGACGTCGTGTCGCTCGACGATCGTCTCGACTTCGTCGATCGCCTGTTCGTTCGCCCTGGCATATTGGTGCGCCCGTTCCTCTCCCAGTTGGTGCCTGAGGTCGCTGTATCGCAGTCCGTGTAGCGAGGTCAGCTTGGCAGTGGTGTGGCCGGTCGTCCCCGTCACGAGACGGTTTCGTTCGACCACGGCGACTTCCTGTCCTGCTCGCGTCAGGTGATAGGCCGCCGTGAGGCCGACGATGCCACCGCCCAGTACGACCGTTTCGGCGGTCTCGGTGCCGTCGAGTTCGTCGTACGACGTCTCGTCCGTCGTGTCCAGCCAGATCGACGTGTGCTTCCCGGACGCAGCGTCCTCGGTCTCGGATGGGTTCGAATTCATCGGAAGTCACCGTGGCCCTGGCAGGGGTGACAATCACATGGACGTTGTCGGCGAAAAGTCCGGGGCTGGCTGATGCAGGCTCTCTTCGGGGAGTCCCAGGTTCTTGTTCGCGCAGCGACCCATCCAGAGGGCTAAGTGGCTGCCACTGCTACGTCACTGTGTGAGAGGTTCGCATCCTCTCTCGATGTGAACTCTGATGTCACTGGCGCTTCGTCGACGAGCCGACTCCGTCGTCTCGATCGTCGGGACGATCATTCGGGAGTTTCGCAACCGAGACATCCCGTTCATGGCGGGGAGCATCGCTTACTACGCGTTTCTGTCGCTGTTTCCGCTGCTCATGCTCGTCTTTCTGATCGTCTCGTTCGTCGGCGACGAGCGGCTGGCGGCGTTCGTCACCGACGCGACGGAGGCGTATCTGACGCCGGCTGCACAGTCGGTCTTACTCGACACCATCAAAGAAGCCAGTGGCCGCTTCCAACTTTCCATCATCGCCGTTCTCACGCTCCTCTGGGGGATCACGAGCGTCTTCAGAGGACTCGACACGGCGTTTTCGAAGCTCTACGGGACGGGTAGACACGAGGGCTTTATCGAGAAAACGATCGATGGGCTCATCGTCATCGGCGGAATCTCCGTCGCCACGTTCGCGATGTTCCTCGCCGGGACCGTCTACGCGCTCTTTCCGGCACTGCCGTTCATGAACGTCCTCAATCTCCTGTTACTGACAGTCGCGTTGGCTATCGCCTTTCTCCCGATCTACTACGTCTTTCCGGACGTGGAGGTCTCGCTCCAGGAGGTCATTCCCGGAGCCGTCGTCGCTGCCGTCGGATGGACGATCCTTCAGTTGCTCTTTCAGGTGTACGCCTCGTACAGTTCGACGGCGGAGCTGTATGGCGTTCTCGGCGGCATCCTGCTGTTGATCACGTGGCTGTACTTCGGGGCGCTCGTCCTGCTGGTCGGGGCTGCGACGAACGTCGTCCTGTCCACCCGTTCACCACCGGAGACGATCGACGAGCAGGAACCCATCTCTGAGGAGATCCGGCGGCAGTAGCTGAGGGTCGCGCGCTCAGTACTGGGTCTGCTCGTCTTCGTCGATGTGCTGTTCGCCGATCTCACTCTGACGCTGGTGAGCGATTCGCTGCTGTTCCTGCCTGTGCCCTTGCTCGGTTTCGCGGGGCTGGGTGTGCTCTCTCTTCCGCAAATCCGAGAGTTCGCTCCCCTGCTGTTGCTGGGGATGCTGTCGTTGCTGCTGTGGCTGTTGCTGCTGGCTTCGGTGTTGGGTCTGTTGTGACGGCTGCTCCTGGTGGGGCTGTCCCTGATGGCTCTGTCGAAATCCCTGCTGGTGCTGCTGGTTCTGTTGCTGTGCCTGTGGCTGCTGTCCCCGTTGTTGGCTCGCGTGGTGTTGCGGGCGCTGACGCTGTTGCTGATGCTGCTGTGGCTGCTGATGCTGTTGTGAGCGCTGCTGATGCTGTCCCTGGTTGGACTGCTGGTGCTGCCCGAACTGCGTCCCCTGTGCGCTCTGCTGTTTACCGGACTGCAACCCGGGGTGCTGTTGGCCGGGGTGCCCCTGTTGTTGCTGGGCCTGCTGTCCGTGGTCGAACTCATCTCGCTGCTGGCCTCCCTCGAATTGGTCGAATCGTTCCTGGCCGTAGCCCTGCGAGATCTGTTGCCGTCCACGCTGCTCGTGTCGTTGCTGGGCTTGCTGGTGGGACTGTTGGCTCTCCTGTTGCTGTCCCTGGTGAGACTGCTGGTGGTGTTGCTGTCGCGGCGGTCGGTGCTGGTTGTGCTGTTGCCCTCGCTGCTGGTGCTGCTGTGACCGTTCGTCTGACCGCCGTGCTGATCGAGTAAAATCGTTCATGATGTGCAAGCGGGCCGTCAGCTACGCGCGTGACGTGTCAGTGTCACCGAGGCCCGTGCACAACGCAACTCGCCGGGACCGCATTGTTACAGGGTACTTATGAAAGAGGGGGCGAGAACACCCGTTTCTGGCGTTGTCTAAGGTGGACTTACATCTTCTCGCCGTCAGGACAGGGAGCCGCTGGAGGCCATCCCGTCGTGGAGGTTCGATTCGAGGAGTACCTGGTGTCCGCGGCGCAGTCGTTCCGAGACGGCTTGGTGGGAGACGCCGAGGCGATCAGACAGTTCGACGAGCGTCGTCCCGCGGGGGACGCTGTAGTAATCGGAATTGAGCGCTTCGGTCAGGGCCTCGTACTGCGCTGCGGAGAGTCTGGTGCCGCCGTGTTGCACGACGTTTTCGAGGTCGTGGACCCGATTGATGTCGACGCTGGTCCCGTACGCCTGACAGAAGTCGTAGAACGCCGACATCGTGTCTTTGTCCGGGAACAGGATTCTGAGTTCCCACGCCCGAGATTGAATCTGCGCGTCGAGTAGCGTTCCCTGCTTCTCGACGAGCATCGAGAGGAACACGCGGACCTGTGAATCCCACCTGATCTGGTACAGGACGCGCCCATCGTCCTGTACGAGCCTGGTCACCTCGTTCGTGGACGGGTCGGCTTCCAGCGCCGCATCGAGGTCTTCAGTGTCCGGTGCCGACGCCCAGAGGAACGGAAGCAGACAGTCGTTCCGAGGCACTACGACGTGTACCGCCTCCATCGACGCGTCCGGTACGTCTCCGAAGGCCTCAGACAGTGCAAACTCGGCCGTCGGGATTCGTGCGTCCACAATCGTGCCCATGTCGTTGGCATGGAAAACAACGGGTATTACTATTTGCTGGCTATGGCAGGTAACGCCGCAGTACCTGATTTTGCCGATTGAATTGACATGGAACCGACACTGAGGAATTTCCGCCGCTGAGTCTCCTCGAACCCGTCCACGACGTGACCGAACTATAACAGAAAAAATCCGACCCAAACTGCGTCGCGTCGTCCTGGCAATAGCAGGCCAGGGGGTCTCTCGACCGGTCGTATGGCCACTATACGAATCCAAGCAAAAAGAAGTCCGACGGGACTGGATTGCAGTTCGACCAGCGGCAATCACGGCCGAAGTGGCCTGCAAATCGGGGCCTCGTTAGTCGTCCTCATCGGTGGTGGATTCCACGTCGACAGTCGAACCGCCATCGGCCTGTCGGGAGCTGCTGGGTTCGGGCGTCGCGGAGGAGGCCTGCCCCATCCACCGGTCGATGTTGTTCGACACGTAGGTGTGACCGCCCCAGCCGACTGCGATTCCCAGACCGAGGGCCAACGCTGCGGCCAGTCCCCACGCTGTCGCTCGCGCGAAGAGGTACAGGATGCTCACGTCGATGCCCATCGTGTCCAGTCCGATGACGATGGCCGTGAAATACAGGAACATGCGCGTTCCGGCCGCGAACCAGTTCGTGTAGGACGTCTGGGTCGCAGCGCGCGTCTCCATGATCGCGTCACCGATGAAGTCTGCCACGACGAATCCGAGGACGATGACGGCCAGTCCCGCGATGAACGCCGGGAGATAGGACACCGCGGTCTGTATCCATTCCGAGAGTAGCGTGATGGCGAGCACGTCTGCAGCCGCCAGAATCGCCAGGGCGTACACGAACCACTTGGCGATCTTCCCGAACGTCGCCGAGACAGCACGCTCGGTTCCGCCCATAATTCCGCCAAGCGGCGTGTCCATCACGAACCTGTCAAGCTCGACGCGATCGGTCACGCTTTTCACGAGCTTTCCGATCGCGACGCCGAGAATCCACCCGATCAGCAGGACGACGAGTGCACCGACCAATCGAGGCAAGAACGCGATGATGTTACTGATGGTTTCCTCGAGGAAGTCCGGAACCTGTACTTGTAGCACGACTGCCGATTCGAACGCTGCCATTATCACGTACCTCGGGGTGTCTTCGAGTCCGAGGCGTATCAGCGCGGAGCCTGCATCCCAAAGGCGATGAAGTGTGACATCCGCCAACTCGCCACTGCAGTCGAGGAGCAGGCCTTCTTCGCCCGTTTCCTTCCCAACTGGGCTGGGTGTGCCGTCGAGGCGACCAACTTGTCGTCAATGGCTTGAATAGGCCAGCCACGCATTTAATCAACTGTTTCCCGTACGGCACCTGCTATGGCTAGCCACAGCGAATCCGAGAGTCAAATCACGACAGATCGCCAGACGATCGAATCGTGGGCGGAAGACGCCAACGTCGTTCCGGCCCGACGGAAAGGCGAAGAGAGACCGTCAAACCTCGTCCTCGTCGAGGAATCAAACGTCGGTGGGATGCACGAAACGGTGTCCTGGGACGAGTTCTTCTCGACGATGGAAGACCAGAATATGGTCGTTGTCGCCCACGAGGGCGACCGATTCGAGGTTCTCGATCACGACGAGGCGATGGGCCGGGCGACCGTCGAGAGTGACGAACTGAAACAGGCCTTGGTCGAAGGTGAAGTGGTGACCAGCACGATCACGGAAACGACGGTGATAGAACGCACTGTCGTGGAGGAAGCCGAGATCGAGAGTCAGATCGCGGACCGAGACCAGGTCGAGTCGTCGATCCAGAACGCCGAACTCCTCACGCGAGACGTCGAAAGCTGTGACGTCACGGATAGAGGGGCTGAAAGGCACGAATCGATCGAGTACGAGCAATTCGAACCCGGCACGACGCTCACTGACGAGTTCGACGTCGAGGTGATCGTCAACGAGTCCTGGGATCTGACACGAGAGGTACTTGAACGGCTGACTATCGAAAGCCAGATCGTCGACACCGAAGCCACCGAGACCGACACAGTGGAAGCCGACGAGATCGAGAGCACGATCGATATCGAGGGTGTGCAACAGACGATCCTCGAGAGCGAACTCATCGATACGGAGGCGACGACGTCGGAAGTCATCGAGAGCGGCTCCATCCACACCGAATTCGGAGAGGGTGACGTATTCGAGACCGAGCTGATGGAACGGAAGACGATCGAGGAGGAACTCTCCCTTCAGAAGGAGTTCTCCGGCACCATCACGGACGGTGAGACCGTGTCGGCCGAAACCATCTCCCGCGAGACGATCGAGAGTGCCATCGTCGACGAAGAAGGGGCGACCCTCGGGATGGAGGAGGCGACGACCCGTGAGGAAGCAGTGGTGGAAGAAGAGACGGAAATGGGGGACACTGGGGCGGAGGAAGGACGGCTCGTTCCGACGCAAGACGAGGAAGGCAAGTCAGTCGTGGACGCGACCGGTGAAGAAGTCGGACTGGTCGTCGAAGTCGAGAACGAGACGATGTTCGTCGACCCGCATCCGTCGATCACTGACAAAATAAAGACTGCACTCGATTGGGGTGGCCACAACGAGGACGCCTACCCCGTGACGGCCAGTCAAGTGTCACAGATCACCGACGATACGGTCGAACTGGAAGTCGAAGGAGAGACACGAGACTAGCCTCTCCTCTCCTCTTGGTATCGAACAGTCTTCGTCTGGATGCCAATTCGTGTCGCTTCACGGAGGGCTAGCGAACATTCTTGAGGGTGGTCGTGGACCTTGTGACCGGACTCACAATCCATGAGCCAGATGTACAACCAGAACCAGTCTCAGCAGCAACAGCCACGACAGACGGGAGCGACACAGCAGCAGACAACAGCGCAAGGCGGACAGCCTGCAGCGCAACAGTTTCCGACGAGGAGCTATCTGTCACAGAACGTCAGAACGGCGAGTATCCAGCGATTGAATCGGTGTCTCGCTGACTCGATCGTCCTCCAGTCGCAGGCGAAGTACGCTCACTGGAACGTGAAGGGACTGCACTTTTTCCCGCTCCACGAACTGTTCGACGAGATCGCGGAGGAGTTCGAGGATCACATCGACGAGATCGCAGAGCGAATCACGTCGCTCGGTGGTCAGGCCATCGGCAGCACGTACACGGCTGCCTCGACGTCTAACATCCCACCGCTCTCGACGTCGGCAGTGACGGGCGTCGAGTTCATCGAAATGCTTGCGGATCGGATCGCGATGCACGACGCGAATCTCAGTCAGGACATTCAGGCGGCGACCCAGTCCGGCGACGTGGATACGGCGGACCTGCTCAACGAAATCTCCCGTGAGGTCGGTGAAAAGCGATGGTTCCTCGAGGCACACCTCCAGGGACCGACGGTGCAGAACGAACCCGTGCAGGGGCGATCGCAGACGACACAGACTTCTCAGCGATAGTCCAGCTCGCTGGCGCGAGAAAAGAAAAATGACCGGAGTCGAATCCTCCGGTGACCCGTTTTTTCGGTGACTTCGGGCGGTATTTACGACGATTCCTGCTGTCCAGGGGTAACTGGCACTTGGCGCTGTGAATCCGCCTTCTGCTGTGAACTGGCCTCAGCCGTCTGTGCCTGCGTCGGTTCGCCCTCCTGATAGGGCTCGATAGCTAATTGTGGGGGTTGCTGGGCCTGCTGTGGTGGCTGTTGAATCTGCTGTGGTCGTGGCTGCTGAACCTGTTGTGGGGGCTGCTGCACCTGCTGGGACTGTGGCTGTTGTGGTGGCTGCTGTTGGATTCCGCTCTGTGGCTGTGGTTGCTGCTGGAACTGTTGGCCCTGTGGCTGGTGCGTCTGCTGGGGTTGCGCCGGCGGTTGGATGGATGCTGCCTGGGGCTGCTGCTGATATTGCTGCGATGGCTGCTGTTGCATTCCGCCGGCCGCCTGGCCGGTCTGAGCACCTAAATCCTGGCCCATCTGCTGGAACTCCTCCCGCATCTGTTGCCCAGTCTGTTGGAACTGCTGTTGCATCTCTCGGCCCTGGGATTGGGCGACTTCCATCTCGGTTTCGGCCATCTGTTCCGTGTTCTTGACGACGGAATCGAGGGTCTGCAGGTAACTGTCGACGGTGTCCTTGGTGAGCTCGATCCCCTGGCGCTGGGCGCGGCTCTGGGCTTCGAGACCGTTGACGAAGAGTTGTGCTGCGTTGCGCTGAACCTGCAGGCTCTGTTCGAGCGGGATCTGAAAGGCCTGCTGTAAGGCCCGCTGCCCGTTCGCCATCATCGATTGTTGGCCTGTGTTCCGCTGTTCGAGGTCTGTAGACTGACTCATTGTTGGATAGTTTCGAGTTCGGAGAGCGTGTGCGGCAACTGCTTCCACGACACGCTACCAGTGTAGATTTCGTGAACTGTTCCAGTAGTGTGAAAGGACACTACTCGTTCCCGGTCTCGGTCGACTGCACTACCAAGCGTTTCGTCCTCTGGCCAGGATATAAACAGTCGATATCGTTTATCGGGATAGGCTTGGACACTGGGCGGCGACGTTCAAGTAAGCCCCTTCTGTCAATATTTCCGCGTTCAGTGTGGCTCGCGTTACTTCTCGCTGGGTGCGTATTCGGGAGCCGAGCACACGATTTTACGAGAAGAAATCAGACAAGCAAGCCGCGTGCTGACTCGCAGAGACAGCCGATCCGCATTTAGCCTTGATACTGAGTAACTGATTGTTGAGGGGGAGAGATAACGATTTGCCCGTTGCTGTGGATGGCGACCTGGCAACCCAGGATCGTCAGATTGAGCGAGCCGTTGGTCCGCGGCGTCCCGTCGGGTTTGGGCTTGAACAGTTTGTCCATGGCGTCCGGATCCACGTAGTCGTTGAGCGTGAACCCGGTGTCGGTCACGTCGATCCCGGTGACGTCAGAGATTGCGTGTGCGAGCGTCGTCGTCAACTCCGCCGTCCCGCCGAACTCGTGGTGGACCACGTACGGCTGCTGCTGTTTCGGAGGGGCCTGTTGTGGCACTGTATTGAGTTCTGTATTTGATACGTTACGGTTCATCATTTGTGACGTGCTTCCGTTATAGTACGGTTACCAAAAGGTTTTCTGCTGTTACGAAATCTGACAGGATATGGACTAGCCTCGCTCGAGAAGCCTGTTTCATCCGCTGTTCCGCTCTACCTCGGCGAGTAGAGTGTGGTTACTGAGTAGTAGTCACAGTTTTCCACTCCCGATTTCTGACGAATGATTACAGATACGATGCGTCCCATCTGGTTGCTTTCCGTTTGTTCCCACAGTTGTTGCATTCGATACGGCCCATCGCGTCCATCGCGGTGTCCACCGACTCGCAGTTCCCACAGTAGAACCCGTACCGTTCTTCCAGTGCTTCGCTACTGAACACTGTGTAGAATGGTCCTTTCGCACCACGTTCAGCGTCGCTAAAACTCACGAACAGTTCTCGGTCGTTCGGCTCAGTGATCGTTTCGACGACTTCCTCCGCCGGATATCCGCCGAGTGGTTTCTCGTAAATCTGCTCATCGTAGTTGGTCTCCCCGATTGTAACCTCGCGGGTGGCCACGTGGTCGAACCCGTGCTCTTCGTAAAACGCCCCTCCGTCCTCGTTCTGGGCGAGGACCTTGCCGCGGAGTACCTCTGCGCCTTGATCTTCGATCCGATCCTGGAACTGGCCGAGCAGTTGCGTGCCGGTGTGCTCCCCGCGGAAGTGTGGCGACACGTGGAGCCAGTCTAACTCACCTGCTGGTGGATCTTCTTGCAGGAGCGCTCCTTGCACGAACCCGACGAGGTCGTCGTCCTCGTAAGCGAGTAGAAAGACCTCGTTCTCGTCGTCGAGAAGGGAACTCAACTGGGGCGCCGAATACCACTCTTCCACGATGTCGACGATGGCGTCCTCGTCGATGAAGTGTCCGTACGATTCACTGAGCGACGCTCTCGCGACGGTCGCGATCTCTTCGGCGTCCGTGCTTGCCGCGCTTTGAACCTCCATATCACCAGTTCGACGCACACGCCCTAAAGTCCCGACGCCAGTACTGCGTACCTTTATCGACGTCCGCGTTGACTGTGTTGAAAGGCTATGTCCGACGATTCTCCTGAACACGACTCGTCAGACGGGGCGCGGATGGAACTCGAACCAGACGCACTGCACGAACGTGAGAACGGGTACTTTCTCGACTGTCCGGAGTGTGGCTCGCCGGTCTCACTGATCCAGGTCATCGAGGAAGGTCGATGTACTGGCTATCTCGACGCGGACGTCACAGAAGTCGAAGGGGACGACGAGCAGCTGCAAGATCCCGCGTGTACAGCTGTTCTCTCGCTTGACCTGGTCTGGGGGTCCTGAGAGTTTACGATAGCCGGTCGGTGCCGTCTCTCCTTTTGCCGAGACACTCTCAGAGATCGCTCTCTACACGTACTTCGTCACTCGTCACTTCGACCACTGAATTGTCGGCGAGTGGATGCGTTTCGTCGCGTTTTGTTTCGTCGCTCCAGCCGAGTTTCGACATGATGGTATCCGTGACGCTCGGGTCTGGGTCGACGTAGGCGGTGCCGTGCTCGACGTTGACGATGCGGCCCAGTGTGTCGTTTTCGCGGACGACTGGCTTCCCTTCGTCTTCTTGGGTAATCTCGGTAGCCATGCTGTAGTGACTCTCACGCCACCGGTCCAATACTTGTTGCCTGCAGGTGCAAGAGGCGCGCTCCCAATAGACTGGTGACAGGAACGTCCCTGATCTGGAGACAGTCGCGCTCTGCTTTACGCCAGTACTGCTGTAAGAAGAAATAGGGAACCGAACGCCTCGGCGCCAGCGCGGTTATCGCCGACTCTGGGCGCTGATGACTTCTAGTGCGTCCGCCTGCTGGTTGCCGAGGAATACGAGCAGATCGTCAAGAGTGACGATCCCCTGCAGTGTCCCATCTTCGTCGACGATCGGTAGTCGACGGATCTTCGCGTCTTTGAGCTGTTCGAGAGCGTCGAAGACTGTCATCTCCGTCGATCCGGTGATGAGGTCGCCGGTGAGCAACTCCTCGACGTTCTTTTCGGCGATCGCGGGGCGCCCTTCCAGCGAGAGGGCTATCTTTCGGTCGGTGACCAGGTCGATCGGCGTCTTGCCGTCGTCGTCCAGAATGACGACGGAGCCGACGTTGTTCTCGGCCATGCTGCTCACCACCGTCCGAATGGGCGTATCACGCTGTGCTGTCACGACGTCGGTGACGATGAGGTCCTCGACTTTCGCTGGCTCGAAGGTCTGGCGTGCCATCCCGACCTGAGGTTGCTGCTGCTGGGGTTGGGTTCCCTGCTGCATCGCCTGGGGTTGGGGCGTCGTCATCCCTTGTGGGACACCTGGCGACGGCTGTCCAGTCGGGGGCTGCTGATTCGGCTGTGGCTGTTGGCCAGTCGGTCCCTGTGGTGTCGTTATTGTCTGCTGCATACCACCGGGTTGGCCTTGCTGTGACTGGGGCTGTTGAGGTTGTCCCTGCTGTTGTGGCTGGGTCTGTGGTGGTCCAGTCTGTCCCTGTGGTTGTTGCCACTGTTGTTGCTGTTGTGACGGTGGCTGCTGTGGCACCTGTGTTGGTTGCTGTCGTTGCTGTGGCTGTGACTGAATACCTCGTGATTGCTGTGAACCGGTTCCGCTGGGCTGTCGCTCCCGGGGCGCGTTTGGGTTATCTCCCTGGTAGTTCATTATACCCGTCGGCCGGCGCGTGACGCGCTCGACCAACCGCCTAATGGTACCACGAACCTGCTGATAAAACCTGATGCCCGTCCATCACACGACAGGAACGTCAGTCACCGACGGCGTGATGATTACCCCGCTTTTTCGTTATGAACCTATGTCTTTTGGGTCAACCCTCATGCTATCACAGGGAGTATCTCACTCAAGATGCCCACCTGCCCAGGTTGTCAACACCAGGTATCTCATCTGAAATTACCTGTACACACCCGGTTCTGTGAGGCGGTCCACGGCAAATCGTCGTGTAACGCGTCCGTAGTGGAAAGCTTCGACGCGCGTCTCAACAGGATGGAACGTCAGCTAGAGGGCCGCATTGCCGCTCTCGAAGCCGAACTCGAAGCGTCCGGTCCGCGAAGTTCACGACTTCGCTCGGCAGATATCCAGTAACGGTCCTCCGTTCGCTGTTTTATCCGGGTTTGTTTAGCCGTAGTGCTGTTTCTTCAACCCCTGGTGCTTACTCTCGACCCGCCTGTTCACGGATAGGAGGGCCACACGGTCTTACTGTTTGATTACCCTTATTCTCCTGGTTCACTCTGTATAGCGATATTTAGTTTATGGCCAATGGTCATAATATCCTACCATCGGGGTGTTGTGTGGTTGTCTGGACTGGACAACGACGAACCAAAAATGGTTGGATAAATTACCTATATCCCGAGATCACTGATATTCGCACTCTCAGATTCACCTTCAGAGTTAGTTTGCGAGTTTCACGAAAACCGATTCGGACCCTCATTCGAGGAGGAACGAATCTGCACTTTCGGCTGTGACGCGGCACTGTTGGACCGACGTGTAGATCGAGCTCAGGCCAGTACCTCGAAGCTCATGCCGACGATTATTGCGAGGATGAACACGAGCACCATTCCGACGATGATGTAGAAATGGATGCTTCGCTCATCAGTGCCTTCAGTGGGTTCATCGTGCCTGCTCATACAGAATCTTGGTCGGTCGAGACGTAACAGTTCTGTTTCAGAAAGGGTGGCCGCGCGTACGATACACGGTGGCTCTGGTCCTCTCCGATGTGTCAGGGCTACGCTCGTGCGTAACCACATCGCATGCAGTTACGGTTGACAGTGACTAGTGACATTGGGGCTCTACTGTGTCGGGCCATCGGCCAATATCGTTTTCCGGATATACTGATCAGGCCACCTACACCTTCTAGCTGATCAGTGTTGACCGTGAGAGTTATCGCATAGTTGTATCGTCCAAATTTAATGAATAGTATTCCGTATCAGTATAACCGGTCATGTTGGTGTTGAATTATTACTAGTAGATGTGGCTAGGTAGTATTGCGAGAATGTGTTACCATACAGTACTAGCAGCAAGTCTGTCTCTACAGTAATATTGGTCAATAACACTGGTCAGTATTACTGCTCAGTAGTTTCAGTCAGTATTATTAACAACATTGGTCAGAATGTCTGACGAGAATTTATGTGTGGTGTTTGTATTAGTTCGAACTGAATGATATCGTACGCGTTGTGGAGCGAGGCGGGCGGTGTCGGGAAGACGGCGCTGGCCGTCAACCTCGCGGCGGCCCATCAGCGCCACGGGCAACAGACGCTCTTGATCGACCTCGATCCCCAGAACGGCGGTGCGAGCCACCATCTCGGCGTCGACGACGAGCGGTCCGACCCCGACGTCGATAACATCGTGCGCCACCTCATCGATCGACCGAAGGGCGATTTCGAGGACCTCGTCCGAGAAACGAGCCACGGCATCCACGTCGTCCCGAGCCACAACATGCTGGACAGTCTGGAGACGAACCTCCAGCGCGCCCAGGAGATGGAACAGGACATGGGCGGCCGCTTCGTCAAGGAACTCCAGCTGCGCCGCGTCCTGCAGGACGCCGGGGTCACCGACGAGTACGACGTGCTCGTCATCGACCCGCCGGCGACGGGTGGCCAGCACGTCTACAACGCCGTTTCGGCGACCTCGAACGTCGTCATCCCGCTCGAACTGTCGCCGAAAGGCGAACAGTCGCTCCGTGGCCTCGAAGACACGGTCTCGAATCTCGAAGCCGAAGTCGACGCGGAAGTCGGCGTGGTTGCCGTCGTCCCGAACAAGGTCCGCCGAACGCGCGTCCGTGCGAAGTACGAGGAAGCCCTGGAGACGGTGTCCTATCCCGTCTCGCCGGTGCAGATTCCGGTTCGAGAGGCGATGCTGAACGGGGCGTGGGACGCACAGACGACCGCGTACGAGTTCGTCGCTGAGAACGACCGCGCCGATCGCGAACGCGAGACGCTCGAGGCGTTCGATACGCTCGCTCGGTTCATCTCCAGTCAGTTCGACGTCGAGCTGACGCCCGAGGACGTCGCCGAGGCGGAACGCGAGGTGATCGCATGAAATCGGGCGCCTCCGATCCGTTCGCCGACGACGAACCGACGCAGTCCGACGCGGAATCGGCGGAGTCCATTGACGAGGACGAAGCGGAGCCCGCAGAAACGGACACCGAACCGCCGGACTCGACGGCGACTCCCGAGCCAACGACCGAGTCGACTACAGACGAGCAGGACAGTAGTGTCACCGGGCTCAGCCGCGACGAACTCCCGTTCATCCTCCGTCGCGAGAAGGTCAAAGACGAGCGGCCGGAAGTCCACCAGCTGTTCGTCCAGGCCGACACACACGAACGGGCCGTCGAGGCCGAGCGTGACCTCGAAGCGATGCTGGACGTGGATCTCTCCCGGACCGACGCACGGGAAGCGATCTACCTCGCGGGAATGGCGAACTTGGAGGAAGCAGCCGACGTGCTTCGTCGCTGGGGCTACGACATGTAATCGGTACCGACGTCGCTCGTTGCCCATCCGCTTGCTCGTGTTCGACGTGTCGAATGACGCAAAGCAATTTATCTACCCCCCTATACAATCAAACTAACATGAGCGGATCTGGGAACCCTGATGACGTCCTCACCCGGGGTGAGATGCTAGAGCGGATCTCCGACGCGGTCGTCGTTCTCGACTCTGACTTCCAGTGTCTCTCCTGTAACGAGCAGGCCGAACAGCTACTCGACAAGGATCGCGACGACGTCGTCGGGCGCCACGTCTGGACCGTCTTTCCCGACATGGTCGGCACCGAGGCGCAACGAAAGATCGAGGCGACGATGGAGACGAACCAGCGCGAAACGTGCGAACGCTACGACGACGACGTCGACCGCTGGTTCGAGGTCCGCGTCTATCCCGACGACGACGGCGTTTCTCTCTTCTTCACGGACATTACCGAGCGCAAAGAGCGCGAACAGGAGGTCGACCGGTACGAGCGAATCCTCGGCCACCTCCCAGTCGCCATCGAGCGGGCGACCACCGGTGACGACGACGAGTTCACCCACGTGACGGAGGGGCTCGTCGAGTTGTTCGAGGCGGCGTCGACGGACGCACTCATGAATCGCGCCCCGAGCGACTTCTATGCGAACCCGGGGGAACGTGACGCGCTCGTCGAGTCGCTCCAGGCGACGGGACACGTCGAAGACCGGCCGGTCGAGTTCGAGACCGTCAGCGGCGACACAATCGAGGGAACTGTCACTGCGAGCCGCGAAGAGATCGGTGGCGACGACTACTTCGTGACGCTCTTCGAGGACAGCTCCGAGCAGTCGGGGCACACGCAGGGACTCGCCCGCGCGGACGCGATGTTCCAGAACGCACAGGAGGCGATCTTCTACATCGACGTGGGCGAGAACGCCGAACGATTCGAGTTCGATCGACTGAATCCAGCGTTCGAGGACCAGACCGGGCTGGCCGCCGACGAGATCCGCGGCGAGACGCCGCAGGACGTGTTCGGAGACGACGCGGGCGAGCGACTCTGTTCGTACTACCGCGACTGCGTCGCGCAGCGCGAACCCGTCGACTACGAGGTCGAACTTCCGGTTCCGACGGACGGATCGTACTGGCAAACCCGGATCGCACCCGTGATCGTCGACGACGAGGTCGTCCAACTGGTCGGCTCCGCGCGTGACGTCACGGAGCAGCGAGCGCACGAACAGGATCTCGCACGCTATCGGACGTTCGTGGACATCGCTTCCGAGTTCGTCGCGACGATCGACGCCGAGAAGACAGTCGAGTACGCGAGTCCCGCGGTCGCACAGATCGCTGGGCACGATCCGGCCGACCTGGTCGGCACGAACCTCCTCGATCACGTCCACCCCGACGACCGAGACGAACTGGAAACCGAGATCGGGCGGTTGCTCGGGAACCCCGCCGAGACGGTCACCCAACAGTACCGGTTCAAACAGGCCGACGGCTCGTGGGCCTGGGTCGAGTCGACGGCAGTGAACCGACTGGACGATTCGCCCATCGAGGGCCTCGTCTTCGCCACGCGCGACGTGACCGAGCAGACCGAACGCACGGAGACGCTGCGCCAGACCCAACAGCGGTTCGACCTCGCCGTCGAAGGCGCGAACATCAGCACCTGGGACTGGGACCGGGACGCCGAGGAGATCGTCTTCAACGACCAGTGGACCAACATGGTCGGACTGGCGAGCGAGGTCCCGGAGTTCGACTTCGACATCTGGGAGGACGTGATCCACCCCGACGACGTGGCCGAGGCCCGGAAGGCACTGGAGGCCCACCTCGACGGCGAGACCGAGCGCTACGACCAGGAAGTCCGGATGCGAACCGAGGAGGGCGACTGGCAGTGGGTCCGTACCGTCGGGAAAGTCATCGACCGGGACGAACACGGGAACGCAACGCGCGCGCTCGGCCTCCACATCGACATCGACGACCGGAAACACGTCCAGCAGGGCCTCTCGGAGACGACGAATACCCTCGAAGCGGTCATCAAAGCCTCGCCGAACGCCATCGTTATCGTGGACTCGGCGGGCGAGGTCGTTCTGTGGAACCAGGGCGCGGAACGGCTCTTCGGCTGGAAGAAAGACGAAGTGCTCGGCAAGCCCGTGCCGTTCCTCCCCGAGAACAAGCCCTCGAAGTTCGAACCGGTCATCGGCCAACTCAACAGCGGCGAAACCATCCAGACCGTCAAGACGAAGCGCCAGACCAAATCCGGCGAACTCCGGAAGGTGCGCCTCTCGTCGACGCGCATCGACGGGAACGACGGACTCGTCGGCTACCTCGGCATCTTCCAGGACCTGTCGTCCTCGACGAACTGAACCCGCGTCGACTGATTTTTGCCAGCGACCGTGCTGAGTATTGCGACCCTGGAGCGCCGCGTCCAGCGCTGTTCGGTTTCGGAAGGCGTTTATTAACTCGGTGTAACAACCCGGTAATGAAACGGCGACAATTTTTGCAGCGGGCTGGCGCCGGCGTCGCGTCGGCGACGATTCTCGCGGGCTGTACTGCAGCCCCCGTCGAGCAGGGGACGACGACTGGCACCCCGACCGGACCGCCGAGCGGGACGCTCACCGTCGCGACGTACTCCTCGTTCACCGGGGGGGATGCCGCGGGGACGTGGCTGAAATCCACCTTCGAAACCGAGTATCCGAAGGTGACGGTGGAGTTCACGACCCCCGAAAACGGGTTCAACCAGTTCATCCAGCGCAAAAAGCAGGGCGCCCCTCTCGGTGCGGACGTGTACGTCGGCCTGAACACCGGCGAACTCGTGCGCGCCGACGAGCAGCTCGACGACCAACTCTTCCGAGTCGTCGAAGACGACCTGGAGCGCAGCGACTCCGTGAAAGATAGCTTGCAGATCGATCCCGACGGCCGAGCGCTTCCCTACGACACCGGGTACATCTCGCTCGTCTACGACGAGGACGCGGTCCGGAACCCCGGTTCGTTCGACGCCTTGCTGGAGCCGCGATACCAGAGCGACCTCATCACCCAGAACGCCCAGCAGTCTGACCCCGGACGAGCCTTCCTCCTCTGGTCGATCCACGAGAAAGGCCCGGGCGGCTATCTCGACTACTGGTCGAACCTGCTGGACAACGGCGTGCGCGTCCTCTCCGACTGGGAACCCGCCTACCAGGCGTACACCAACGGGGAAGCGCCGATGGTCGTCTCCTACTCGACTGACCAGGTGTACTACCACGGCCCCGACGTCGACATGTCGAAACATCAGGTCGGGTTCCTCAACGACCAGGGCTACGCGAACCCGGAGGCGATGGCCGTCTTCGACGACGCGCAGAACCCGCGGCTCGGCCGGCTGTTCATGGACTTCGTGCTTTCCGAGCGAGCGCAGGCCGAAATCGCGGTCCGGAACGTCCAGTTCCCGGCCGTCGAGGGCGTCACGCCCAGCGAGGAGTTCTCGGAGTACGCGCTGGAGCCGCCGAACCCCGTGACCTTCGGGTACGACGAACTCGCTGGCAACGTCGATGCCTGGATCGACGACTGGGCGCGGCTGGTCGCGAGCAACTGATGACCTGGCGGCGGTGGGCGGAACGGCTCGCCATCCCACTGGGACTCGTCCTGACAGTCGCGGTGCTGTCGATCGTGTTCTACTATCCGGTGGGCAGCGTCTTCGTCGAGGCGATCTGGAGCGACGGCCGTCCGACGCTCGCCCCGCTGGTCGACGTGCTGACCGACCCGTTCTATCACGACCTGTTCGGCTTCACGGCCTATCAGGCGCTGCTCTCGACTGTCGCGAGCGTCGCCCTGGGGTTGCCGGGCGCGTATCTGCTGGCCAGATACGAGTTCACCGGGCGGCGAACGCTGCGCTCCCTGACGATGCTGCCGTTCGTCCTCCCGTCGATCATGGTCGCCGTGGGCTTTCTCGCCATGTTCGGCCAGCACGGCTTCCTCAACGACGTGCTCGGAGCGCTCGGACTCGGATCGGTGAACCTCCTGTTCTCGCTGGAGATCATCGTGCTCGCCCACGCGTTCTACAACGCGCCGCTGGTGACGCGGCTGGTCACGGCCGCCTGGGAGTCGGTGGACGTCCGTCGCGTCGAGACGGCCAGAGCGATGGGTGCTTCGCCGGCGCGGGCATTTCGGGACGTCGTCCTCCCGCAGTTGTTGCCGTCGCTCCTGACCGCCGCCTTGCTCACCTTCGTGTTCACGTTCATGTCGTTCCCGATCGTCCTCGCGCTCGGAGGCCTTCGGCTGGCGACCGTCGAGGTGTGGATCTTCGCGCGCGTTCAGGACCTCGCACTCGCCGAGGCGGCGACGCTGGCCACCATCGAGACGGTATTTTCGCTCCTGCTGATGTACGTCTATCTCCGATACGAGGCCAGACAGGCGGCCGGGACGAGCGGCGGGCGGCCGCTCGGCAGACGTCAACTACTGGTCGGCCGAGAAACACTCGCGGACCCACGCCGGGTCGCCCTGCTTGCCTACGGTGCGCTCGCACTCGTGGTGTTCGTCGGACCGCTCCTCAGCCTGCTCGTCGAGAGCCTGACCGGACCGAACGGGAGTTTCACCACGGCGTACTACGAGTTCCTGGTGTCTCGGCAGACGGCCGCGGCGTCGGGCACGACCAGGCCGCTGCCGGCGATCACTAACTCGCTTTTGTTCGGCGTCGGGACCCTCCTGGTGGCCGTCCCGATGGGCATCGTCGTGTCCGTCGTCGCCACTCGCGACGTGGTCGGAAGTCGCGCAGCCGAAGCGATCCTGACGGCACCGATCGCCGTCAGCGGCGTCGTCGTCGGCCTGGGACTTCTGCAGACGCTCGTGTTCGGTACGGTCCTGTTCGGCTATCGGATCACCGTGCTCGGTCCGGTCGCGATCGTCCTCGCGCACGCGGTGGCGGCGTATCCGTTCGTCACCCGGAACGTGACGCCCGCGCTCGGGAGTCTGGACGCTCGACTCGTCGACGCGGCCCGGTCCCTCGGCGCGACGCGCGTTCGGGCGCTGCTGGACGTCGAACTCCCGCTCGTCGGTGCAGCGCTGACCGCCGGGGCGGCCTTCGCCTTCGCAATCAGCGTCGGCGAGTTCGACTCGACGGTGCTGCTGGCGAGCAACGTCGACAGTTACACCATGCCCGTGGCACTGGAACGATACATCGCCAACCGCTCACTCGGGCCGAGCCTCGGCCCCGCGACCGCGATGGGGACAGTCCTGCTCGCCATTACAGCGGCCAGCTTCGTCGTGATCGACCGCCTCGGCGGTCGGTGGGAACTGTGACCGGCACAGATCGCGCTGGACGCGACGCGTCCGCCGAGCCGGGCGTCGAACTCGACGGGCTCACAGTAGAGTTCGACGGCGTGACGGCGATCGACGACGTGTCGCTCTCGGTCGCCGAGGGCGAGTTCTTCACGTTCGTCGGTCCCTCCGGCTGCGGGAAGACGACGACCCTGCGGAGCATCGGCGGGTTCGAGACGCCGGCGGCGGGAACGATCCGCATCGGCGGCCGGTCCGTCGCGGGCGTCCCGCCCGAAGACCGCGAGGTGGGCATCGTCTTCCAGAACTACGCGCTGTTCCCGAACATGAGCGTCCGGGAGAACGTCGGGTACGGACTGCGGTTCCGCGACCCGCCAGGCGGGCACTCGACGGCCGAACGCGTCGACGAACTGCTCGAGCTGGTCGACATGGCGGGCATGGGCGACCGCGATCCGACCGAACTCTCCGGGGGGCAACAGCAGCGGATCGCGCTGGCGCGGGCGCTGGCGCCTGGCCCCGAAGTCCTCCTGCTGGACGAACCACTCTCCGCGCTGGACGCGCGGCTTCGCGAGCGCCTGCGCGTGACGATTCGCGACATCCAGCAGGACCTGGGCATCACCACCGTCTACGTCACCCACGACCAGGCAGAGGCGCTCGCGATCTCCGACCGCGTCGCGGTGATGAACGACGGTCGACTCGAACAGGTCGCGCCGCCCGAGCGGATCTACCGGGAGCCGGCCTCGCGGTTCGTCGCGGAGTTCGTCGGCGACAACAACCTCTTCGATGGGACCGTGACGCCCGGAACCCCACCGAGCGCTGCGGTCGACGGCCAGTCGTTCCCGCTGCCCGACGCCGACGCTGTGCAGGCCGACGAGCCCGTGACGCTCTCGGTCCGCCCGGAGGCCATCGCGCTCGGTTCTGGCGACGCGACGCTCTCGGCGACCGTCGAGAACGTCGAGTTCCTCGGCGACGCGTACCGCCTGCACTGTGACTGGCAGGACCGCTCGATCCTCGTGAAAACCGACCAGCGTCCCGAGCCGGGAGCGACGGTGCAACTCGGCATCGACAGGGCGGACGTCCACCGACTTTGATCGCGGCTTCGGAGGCGTTTTTTGACAGCGCTCGAAGGAAAGTCCAATGAGTGATCTCGGGAAGGTCGACCGGTCCTTTTTCGACGACGTCATCGCACCGCGGCTCGGCGTCGACCGTGACGACGTCGCGCTCGGGCCGCGCCACGGCGTCGACTTCGGCGTCCTCGACGTGGGCGACCAGCTCCTCGTGACCGCGACCGATCCGCTCTCGATCCTCCCGGACCTGGGGCTCGACCGCGCGGCCCGATTCGCGCTGAACGTCTTTCTCACCGACGTGGCCGTCTCGGGAATCGCGCCGACCCACTGTTCCCTGACGCTGACCGTTCCCCCGTCGATGACAGACGACGAGATCGCGACGATCTGGCGGGGACTGAGCGACCACGCGAGCGATCTCGGCGTCGCAATCGTCGCCAATCACGTCAGCCGGGCCGCCGGCGTCGAGTCGTCGTGGGTCGGCGGGGCGACGGCGTTCGGCGTCGGCGATCGGACCGACCTGGTCAGACCGGACGGCGCCCGACCCGGCGATGCGATCGTCGTCTCGACGGGGCCGGGTGCCGAGGTCGCCGGCCTCGTTTCGACGCTCTACCCCGACGAACTCCCCCTCCCGGCGGAGACGATCGCGACGGCCCAGGCGCGTGTCGACGACATCGAGGGCGTTCGTGACGCGGCAGCTGCCCACGACGCCGGCCGGGTGACCGCGATGCACGACGCCACTGAGGGCGGGCTCCACGGTGGATTGGTCGAGATGGCCTCGGGGGCGGGCGTCCGCTTCGACGTCGACAGCGACGCCGTCCCCGTCCGAGACGGCGTCCGGCCGGTGTGCGACGCGCTCGGCGTCGACCCCTGGCGGGTCACGAGTTGCGGGACGCTCCTGAGTACCGTCGATCCTGCTGACGCCGACGCCGTGGTCGCGGCGCTCGAAGCACGAGGGACGCCCGCCGCCGTCGTTGGCACTGTCAGTGAGGGGCGTGGCGTCTACGTCGACGGCGACGAGGTCACGGCCCCGGAGACGGACCCGTCCTGGGCCGCGATCCAGGCGCTCACCGACGAGTAAGCGGGTTTCATGTCGCTCCCGGACGGACGACGACACAGGTGGGCACCACTGACATCGAACGCACGGCACCGTCTGCGACGCGTCGGACTGACGGCTGTGGGACTTCTCGCTGGCGTCGGAATCGCTTACGCGACCAAGCAGAAGCGCCAGTTCGGGAGAGAGATCGACCGCTACGTCGAATCGCTGCTTTCGGACGCCGAGCGCAGCGGCGACGCGGTCGTGACCGACGCGGACTGGGAGGACGTGCCGGCGCCCGTGCAGCGATACTTCGAGACTGTCCTCGACGACGGGCAGTCACACGTCCGGTCGGTCCGACTCCGGCAACACGGCGAGTTTCGCCTCGGCGGACCCGACGCGTCCTGGCGGTCACTCGAAGCGACGCAACACGTCACTACCGCGCCGCCTGGATTCGTCTGGGACGCCACGATCGACGTGCTGCCGATGCTCCCGGTCCGCGTGATCGACAGGTACAGTCACGGAGACGGGACGCTGGACGCGCGACTCCGTTCCGCTGTCTCCGTCGCCGATGCGGGTCCGAGCCCAGACATGAATGCCGGGGAACTGGTCCGGTACCTCGCCGAAGCGGTCTGGTACCCGACCGCGCTGTTGCCCGCGAACGGCGTCGAGTGGAACGGGATCGACGAGCGGTCTGCCATGGCGACGCTCGAACACGAAGGCGCGAGCGCGTCCGTCGTCTTCCACTTCGACGAGAACGACGAGATTTCGAGTGTGACGACCGAGCGCTACCGGCAGGAAGACGATTCCTACGCGCCGTGGACTGGGTACTTCCGTGACTACGAACGGCGGAACGGAATGCGAGTGCCGACTGCTGCGTCCGTCGAATGGAATCTCCCGGACGGCGACCTCCAGTACTGGCGCGCCAACATCGACGAGATCGTCGTCGGACCCGAGACCGCGAGATAGGCGACGGCCGTGGACGGGCCTCCCTCACGCCGAGCCGCTATATCGCTCCCCGCAAGCCTAAGGTATTACGACGAGTATTACCGGACATGAGCAAGTCGACGCGGGTCACGGAGAAGGGGCAAGCGACCATCCCGAAGGAACTCCGCGAGAAGTACGATCTGGAACCCGGCGACGAGGTCGTCTGGATGGACACTGAAGAGGGCATCGTCGTGAAGAAACGCACGCGCACCGGTGGCCGCGGCCTGCTCGTCCCCGACGAGATCTCGACGGAAAAACGCGAGGAAGTCGCGGACGAACTCAGCCAGCGGGTTCGCGACCGCCGCGATCGCAACTACGAGGAGAACTGACGTGGCGACGTACACGGCCGACGCGGTTTCGCTCCTCGTCTACCTCGTCGACGCGCTCCCGGAGCGAGCCGATCAAGTGTTCGCCGAAGCCGAAGCTGGGGAAACAGTCGTCCAGGCGCCGAGTACTGCCCTCGCCGAAGTTCTGTACTCGGTCTCCCGGGACAAAAACGTCCGCGGGATCACGCTCTCGGGCACGCCGGAGGACGCCCGGCAGGCGCTGGTTGGGAACGGCCCGATCTCAGTTGCGCCGGTGGATGACGACGGCTTGATCGAATACGCACAACTCGTGGACGAGTTCAGCATCCACGACGGGTTGATCGTCGCCAGTCACCGCGCCGAGAACACGGACGCGATCATCACGAGCGACGGAATCATCCGTGATGCAGGCTTCGAGACTGTTTGGGGGTAAAGTCGAGCGCACTACTGGAACCGTGACAGCGCTTTGGAACGCTACCGCGCGTCCTCGAATTCGTCGTAGTCGTCGATGTCGGACGCCTGCATGAACTCCCAGACGTTCGTCGGTTCGACGGACTCTGGGTCGGTTCGTGCACGATTCGACCCATTCATATAATTTAAACGTCAATTAATCCGATGTCATCGTGTAAACGGATGGTTGGCGAACGATACGACGGTGCGTGCGGAGATCAACGGGAATACCTATTCCGTGGCTGGCCGTGCCAGCGCGTATGAAGGACATCGTTCGGGCGAACTTCGACGCCAGCGTCGATGCCTACGATGCCTACGAACGACGAACTGGCCGATTCACCGCTCTGGCGCGCTTGCTGGCTGCTGAAATGGATTCCCGCGGCGGCTCCCTCGATGCAGTCCTCGATGCGGGAGCCGGGACGGGCGTGAGTACGCGCGTGTTCGCCGAGGAGTCCACGCGGACGGTCGCGCTCGACATCAGCCGCGAGATGCTGCGCGAGATCGAGTCGGCACCGCGCGTCGAGGGCGATTTCGACCACCTGCCGTTCGCCGATCGGTCGTTCGACGGCGTCGCGTTCACTGCCTCCCTTTTTCTGGTTCCCGACCCCGCAGTTGCAATCCGTGAGGCCGCGCGCCTCCTCCAACCAGGGGGTGTCGTCGGCGCCGTCGCACCGCTCGGCTGGGTCACTGGCGACGGTACGGACGTCTTCGCCGACCTCGAACGAGACTCGCGCTCGCCGACCGGTGCGGAGGAGGTCGAGGCCGCCCTCGAAAGCGAGTTCGCCGTCACCACGGGAACCTGGCGGTTCGCGACGACCGCCGACGACCTGCGGCTCTTCCACTCCATCCCGGCGATGGCCGCGCGCCTCTATCCGAAGCTCTCGGCCGAAGAACGCGTCGAAAAAGCCCGCGACCTCCTCAATTCCCTCGAAGGTACCTTCGAGCAGCGATGGCGATGGATCGTCGGCGTCACCGAATAGATCCCGGCGTGAATCGGTTCGCCTGCAGTGACTCGGAATCGTTACTCTGCGTGCTCGCGTTTCAGCGAGAGAGCAGTTCGATCGAACTCACAGACGAGCGGCTCGTCTTCATCGTTCACCTTGAACACCTCGACGTGCATCGTGACGATCCCGCGTTCGCCGTCGCTGGTCTCTCGTTTGTCCGTCACCGTCGACTGGACGCGGATCGTGTCCCCGTGGAAGACGGGATTCGGATGCTCGACGTTGTCGTACGAGAGGTTCGCGACGATGGTCCCGTCGGTCGTGTCCGGGATGGTCAGCCCGACGGCCAGACTCATCGTGTAGAGCCCGTTGACCAGCCGCTCGCCGAACTGCGTGTCGGCCGCGAACTCGGCGTCCAGGTGGAGCGGCTGCTGGTTCATCGTCATGTCGCAGAACTGCTGGTTGTCGCTCTCGCTGATCGTCCGGCGCTTGTCGTGTTCGATGGTCTCGCCGACCTCGAAGTCCTCGTAGTAGCGTCCTGTCATTGTTGCCCTCGTGTGTATTAGATGATCGTCCCGTGTTTCTTGTCCGGGATGTCCTTCTCGACGGTCTCGTAGAACGCGAAGCGGTTGGTGAGTTCTTCCCGAAGGCTGCTCGGGGGCACGATCTCGTCGACGACGACCTCGCTGGCCATTCGGTGGATGTCGATGTCCTCGCGGTACTCCTCGCGGAGTTCCTGCTCTTTTTGCTTGCGTTCTTCTTCGTCCTCGATCTCGGAGAGCTTCCGAGCGTAGACGGCGTTGATTGCCGCTTCCGGGCCCATGATGGCGATCTCCCCGCTCGGCAGCCCGATGGTCGATTCGGGGTCGTACGCCGGGCCGGACATCGCGTAGATACCCGCGCCGTAGGCCTTCCTGACGACGACCGACTGTTTGGGGACCGTCGCCGAGGAGGTCGCGTAGATCATCTTCTTGCCCTGTTCGAGGATCCCTTCCTTCTCGACGGACGATCCGGCCATGAAGCCCGGCGTGTCACAGAGGTACAGCAGCGGGACGTTGTAGGCGTCGCAGGTCCAGATGAACTGGGCTGCTTTCTCTGCGGCGTCAGGGAAGATGGCGCCGGCGCGGTGGTTGGGCTGGTTGGCGACGATCCCGACGGGGCGTCCGTCGATCCGAGCGAACGAAGTGATGATCTCCTTGCCGTACTCCGGTCGCAGTTCGAGCGTGGAGCCGGCGTCGACCACCCGGTCGATCACGTCGAACATGTCGTAACCCTTGTTCGGTTCCTGCGGGACGATCGAGTCGATCCCCTCCGGCGAGAACTGCGGTGCTTTGCCGCTGGTCTGTGGCGGCTTCTCGTCGGAGTTGTCGGGGAGGTAGCCGATGAGCTGGGCGACGAGTTCTCGGGCGTGTTCCTCGTCGTCGGCGACGAGGTCAGCGCTCCCGGAGTACTGGGAGTGGACGTCCGGGCCACCGAGATCGTCGAGGCTGATCTCCTCGCCGGTGACCATCTCGACCATTCGCGGGCTGGCGATGGCCATCGCGCTCATGTCCCGGACCATGACGGTGAAGTCGGCGAACATCGGGGTGTACGCCGCGCCGGCGATACACGGCCCGTACAGCACGCAGATCTGCGGAACGCGTCCCGAGAGCATCGAGTGGTTGTAGTAGTACTTCCCGATCCCTTCGCGGTTGGCGAAGAAGCCGGTCTGCTGGTCGATGCGGCCGCCCGAGGAATCCATCAGGTAGAGGACCGGCCGGCCGGTCTTCAGCGCGCGCTGCTGCATCCGGAGGAACTTCTCGACGCCCTTCGCGGCCATGCTCCCGCGCTTGACCGTGTAGTCGTTGGCCATGAAGTGCAGATCGCGGCCCTCGAACTCTGCAGCGCCCGTGATGAGGCCGTCAGCCGGCAACTGATCGTCGTCGTCGAACGCCGCGAACTTGCCGTCCTCGAACAGGAAGTCGTTGCCGTCGCCGGACTCCGTCCGGCTGCCCGCCGAGGTTCCCTCGGAGTTGAACCACAGGTCGATCCGGTCGCGGACGAACAGCTTCCCGTCCTCGGGCAGTTGCTCCTTGTACTTCTCCGGGCCGCCCTCGAGGATCTCCTCGATTTCGTCCAGCAGCGCTTCCTCGCGCTCGGTCGGGCCGAGGTCCTCGTCCAGCGCTGTCTCGGCCGACTGCTGTGCGCTCGCCTCGCCGTCGTACGACGCGCTGCCGACCTCTTCGCCGCTGTCGACGACGAGGATCACGTCGTCCCGAAAGTGTTCGGCCAGCGCCTCGGCGATCGCCTGCGCCTCCGATTCCGTCGTCTCGTCTGATACTCTGATTCGCATGTGTGTTCACTCCAGCGTAACGAGGGTGTCACCCATATCGACGGAGTCGCCCGCTGCGATCGGGACGGCGTCGACTGTCCCGCTGGTGGATGCCACCACGTCGTTTTCCATCTTCATCGCCTCCAGCACGCAGACGACGTCGCCCTGTGCGACCTCGTCGCCCTCCTCGACCTCGACTGAGAGGATCGTTCCCTGCATCTCGGCGGTGATCGCGCCCGCAGCGGCGACGTTGGGGTTCCCGCTGCCGGACGACCCACCGGCACTCCCGTCGGACGTGGCACCGCCGTTCGGTGCCCGCGGGAGCCCGTCTTCGATGACGACGTCGAAGCGTTTGCCGTCGACTTCGACGGCGATTTCGTCCGTCGAGGTCTGGTCGCCGTCAGCACTCGCTGCCTCGCTGCCCCATCGATCGACGGCTCTGTCGAGTTCGTCGTCGTCGAGTTCCTGGTCGAGGTACTTCGTGGTGTGCTCGCCGGCCACGAAGGTCTCGTCGTCGAGCATCAGCCGGTGGAAGGGGATCGTCGTGTGCACGCCCTCGACGTCGAAGTGGTCGAGCGCTCGCTTCGAGCGTGCCAGACAATGCTCGCGGTCCTCTCCGGTGACGATGAGCTTCGCGATCATCGAGTCGTAGTCGCCCCCGATCTCGTCGCCCTGGGCGACTGCGTGATCGAGGCGGACGCCGATGCTCGTCGGTGGCTTGTAGGTTTCCAGCGGCCCCGGCGTGGGCGCGAAGTCGTTCGCCGGGTCCTCCGCGTTGATGCGGTACTCGATCGAGTGCCCGTCGATCTCGACGTCGTCCTGGCTGAAGGCGAGTTCCTCGCCGGCGGCGACGCGCAACTGCCAGCGGACGATGTCGATGCCCGTCACTTCCTCGCTGACGGTGTGCTCGACCTGAATCCGGGTGTTGACCTCCATGAAGTAGAACTCCCCGTCCTCCACGAGGAACTCGACGGTCCCGGCGTTCGTGTAGCCGGCTTCTCTGACGCCCTGTCGGGCAGCTTCGCCGATCTCCGCGCGGAGGTCGGCGTCGAGCGCCGGACTGGGGGCCTCTTCGATGACCTTCTGGTGGCGGCGCTGCAGCGAGCAGTCGCGCTCGCCCAGGTGACGGACGTTCCTGTGTTCGTCGGCGAGCACCTGCACCTCGATGTGTTTCGGGGCTTCGAGGTACTTCTCGACGTACACCGAGTCGTTGCCGAAGTAGGCTTCGCCCTCGCGCTGGGCGCTTTCCAGGGCGTCCTCGACTTCGGCTTCGCTACGGACGATCTTCATGCCGCGGCCGCCACCGCCACCCTCGGCTTTGATGGCGATGGGGTAGCCGAACTCCTCGCCGAGATCGCGCACTTGGTCCGGATCGTCGACCGGCTCGGTCGTGCCGGGGACGACCGGGACGCCCGCTTCCTGCATGACGGTCCGGGCCTTCGTCTTCTCGCCGAGCGTTTCCATCGCGTCGCTGGGCGGACCGACCCAGGTGACGTCGTCGGTTGCCTCGACTTTCCGGGCGAACTCGGCGTTCTCAGCCAGGAAGCCGTAGCCGGGATGGATCGCGTCTGTACCGGCGCGCTCTGCGACGTCGATGATCTCCTCCTGGTCGAGATACGAGTCGCTCGCCGGTGCCGGGCCGACGTTGTACGCCTCGTCGGCGTAGTCGACGTGGCCCGCGTTGCGGTCGGCGTCGCTGTAGACGGCGACCGTCTCGATGCCCAGTTCCTCACACGCTGCCATGACGCGGACGGCGATTTCGCCGCGATTGGCGACGAGTACCTTCTCGAACATTAGTAGGACTTGGGGAAGCCGAGTTGCTGGCTGATGTGGTTGTACGCCATCTGCTGGGAGACCGGAGCCAGCCGCGTGAGGTTGATTTCGCGCCACCAGCGCTCGACGTCGTACTCCGTGGCGTAGCCCCAGCCGCCGAACGCCTGCATCGACTGCTTGACCGCCTCGATGCCGGCGCTGACGGCCGTCGCCTTCGCGACGTTGGTCTCGTAGCCACACTCCTCGCCCTGATCGTAGAGCCAGGCCGCCTTCTCGCGCATCAGCGCCGCCGTCTCCATCCGCGCGTACGCCTGCGTGATGGGGAACGAGACGGCCTGATGGGAGCCGATCGGCGCGTCGAACACCTCGCGGTCGTTGGCGTACTGGATGGCCGTGTCGGCGGCCAGTTTCCCGATGCCGGTGCCGGCGGCGGCGAACCCGATGCGTTCGGGGTTCAGCATGTCGACGAGTGCCCACCAGCCGTCGTCTTCCTCACCGAGAAGGTTCTCTGCGGGCACGCGGACGTCCTCGAGGAAGACCTCGCAGGACTTCGAGTAGTTGATGCCGTGCTTGGAGATCGGCGCGACGTCGATCCCGGGGTCGTCCATGTCGACGATGAACAGGCTGATGCCGTCGGTGCCGCGGTCGACCTCCTCGCGGGGAGTCGTGCGCGTGACGATGATCATGTTGTCCGCGCGGTCGGAGAAGGTGATCCACGCCTTCTGCCCGTTGAGGACGTATTCGTCGCCCTCTTTCTCGGCGCGGGTCGCGACGTTCAGCGTGTTCGTCCCGGCCTCCGGCTCGGTGATGCCGATGGAGAAGTTCCGCTCGCCGTTGGCGATGTCCGGGAGGTATTTCTCTTTCTGTGCCTCGGTTCCGTTCTCGCGGATGCCGACGGCGGCCATGCCGGCGGTCAGCACCAGGTACCAGGTGCCGGCCATGCCGCAGCCCTCGGCACAGAGCGTCTCCATCGCCAGCCCCATCTCCTGCATGCCCATGCCGGCCCCCTCGTACTCCTCGGGGACCAACAGGCCGTGGAAGCCAGCCTCCGCGAGTTCGTCCCAGAACCCCTGAGCGAACTCCTCGTTTTCCTCTTTCTCGCGCCAGTACTCCGGTCCGAACTCGGCCGCCACGTCCTCGGCGGTCGACCGAATCATCGAACGTTCCTGTGTGGATTCGAAATTCATTGATTGTCTCGATCGGTGGGTTGCTCGCGTCACAGCCCCGTCCCGGTGAGTCGTTAGGACGCGGCCTCTGCCTCTTCCTCTGCTTCGTCCTGGAGTTCGGTCCGGCGAATCTTGCCCGTGACGGTCTTGGGGAGCTCGTCACGGAACTCGATTTCGCGCGGGTACTCGTGTGCCGATAGCTCCTCTTTCACGTGATTCTTGATGGCTTCCGTGAGCTCCTCGGACGGGGTCGCTCCCTCGCTCGGGACGACGTACGCCTTGACGATGTTGCCGCGTTCGGAGTGTGGCTTGGGGACGACGGCCGACTCGGCGACGGCCTCGTGTTCGCCCAGCGAACTCTCGACCTCGAACGGCCCGATCCGGTAGCCCGACGAGAGGATGACGTCGTCCGCCCGGCCCTCGAACCAGAAGTAGCCGTCCTCGTCTTTGTGCGCGAGGTCGCCCGAGAGGTACCACTCGCCGCTCGGCCCGTCGACGAAGCACTTCTCGGTCTTCGCGGGCTTGTTCCAGTACTCGGCGAAGAAACACGGGTAGTCGCCGCGCTCGGCGATCTCGCCGGTCTCGCCCGGCGGGAGCACCTCACCCGTGTCTGGATCGACGATGTCGGCCTCGATGCCGGGGAGCGGTTTCCCCATCGAGCCGGGACGCAGCTCCATCGTCGGGTAGTTGTTGATGATCATGTTGCCGGTCTCGGTCTGGCCGTACGTGTCGAGGATGGTGACCCCGAGTTCCTCCTTGCCCCACTCGACGACGCCGGCGCTGAGGGGTTCGCCGATCGAGAGCGCGTGGCGCAGATCGAGGTCGACGCCCTCGAGGACCTCCGCTTTCTCCCGGAGCATCCGGTAGGCGGTCGGGACCGAGAACAGGACGTTGATGGGGTACTCGTCGAGCAGGTCGGCCCACTCCTCGGGGTCGAACTCGCCCTCGTAGGTGAACAGCGACGCGCCCCAGAACCAGGCACCCAGCGTGTTGATCGCACCCGTCAGCCACCCCAGGTCGCCGGTGCTCCAGTAGAGGTCGCCGGGCTGGAGGTCGACGGTGTACTTCTGTGTCGCCGCGACGCCGGCGATCCAGCGCTGCTTGTGGAGGACGCCTTTCGCGAGTCCGGTCGTCCCCGACGTGTAGTACAGGAGCGCGTCGTCCTCGCCGCCAGTCTCGGCGACCTCGTACTCTTTGCTCGCATCGTCGAGCGCAGTGTTGAAGACGACGTCGTCGGCGGGTGCCCCGCTCCCGCGGTCGACCGTGATGACGTGTTCGACCGACGGCGCGTCGTCGAGCGCGTCTTCGACGGTGTCGCGGTTGTCGGTCGTGGTGACGACGACCTTCGCGTCACAGTCGTCGAGCCGGTAGGAGATGCCGTCGGGGCCGAATCGCTCGTTGACGCTCCCCCACACTGCGCCGCGTTTGAGCGTTCCGACGAGGGCGACGTAGTGTTCCGGAATCCGCGGCATGTACGAGAACACGCGGTCGCCCTGCTCGACCCCCAGGGCTTCGAGCACGTTGGCGAACTGGCTCGACCGATCGGCCAGTTCCCAGAACGTCATGGTCGTGAGCTCTCCGTCGGTGCCGACCTGGTAGAGCGCGACCTTTCCCCGGTCAGTCGCGTGTCGGTCGACGACTTCGTGTCCGATGTTCAGCTCCTCCGGTGCGTCCCAGTCAGCGTCCGCGTAGATGTCGTCCCACGAAAACCGCTCCCTCTCCGCTTCGTAATCCGCCAGATTGTGGCTAGTCACCATACACCACTCCGGATACTAGTTCCCTACATAACAGTATTGGTTAATTGCATTAGCAAAAACAACGAACTAAATATGTGTAGGGTACCTACAACGGAAATCATATGCGCGATGTAATGCGTAAACGATTCCGTTTTCGTAATATAATATATTATATATTTATTGAGTATCACTCACCGTCGATTCTGTGGTCCGAGACGGCGCTTACTGCTCGTTTCCGCGTTGTTGTCCGACGCGGTCGGTCCACATCGCACGTGCGACGTCTCGGATGGCTCGCGGGAACGACTCTTCGAACGTGACGCGTGGGGCGATGTACGTGTCCTCCCAGCGCGGGTCCCAGGCGGCGTTGACGTACAGTCGCGACCCGGTTTCACCGTCCTGACGGTACCTGGGGCGCTTTGCCGCCGGTGCGTCCGGTTCGCTGAACGTCCAGTCGCGGGCCGGGTGGGCCTTCACCCAGATGTCCCCGAGGACGCGGCCGAAATCGTGCGGCGGCACGTCTTCGTCGACGACGACGACCGTGTCGAACAGCGACGAGAACGAAAAGAGGATGTTCGCCAGTTGCCACTCGAACCCGGCGTAGAGGACGTCGCTGGCCACGAAACAGATGCCGAGTTCGGTCTCCGCCGGCAACAGCACCCACTCCACGGGCGAGATTCCCCAGTAGTTGTTGACGCGGTGGAAGAGCGTCGCCGCCGTCGTCAGGCCTGTGAGCTGCAGATCGCCGGCCAGCGGCCGGCCGACGGGCGAAAACGGGACGATCGGATCGTCGGTCGCGACGACGCGTTCGACCGAGAGCGCCAGTGCCGTGCTGTCGACGACGTGTTCCCACGCTTCGCGGCGGTCGGATCGGAAGTCGGGCTGTCGATCGGCGACTGTCGTCTCGACGACCACCTCCGTCGCACTCGGGACGAGCCCCCCGTTCGTCGGTACCAGTGGAACGTCGCCCGCCACGCCACAGGACTGCACTGGCGTGTCGACCTGCTCGGTGACGGCGAGCAGGTAGGCGGCCGTGATCGCGGCCGGTGGGACGCCGAGGGCGATAGAAATCGTCTCGTCGTCGCCCAGTAGCGACGCCAACGCAGTCGGCACGCGAACGCGCAGCTTGTCACCGCTCACGACGGAGCCGTGAATCGGCGCCCAGTGTGACCCGTCACTCGTCGAGACGGACGCGACGCCCAGCGTCAGGCCCGGCCACGTCTCGTCAGCACCGCGTGGGAACTGCAGGTCCTGCACGTCGGCGTCGGTCTGGGACGCTGCCTGGCCCGTGTAGGTCGGCTCTCGTGGTCCGCCGAGCGGTCCGAGCCCGACGATGGTCTCCAGTAGGTCGACGAACGACGCGTCTGGGTCCAATCCGACCCCGAGCGAGAGCCGCGACCACGGTTGGGCGTCACGCCGCTGCATCTGATCCGGCCCGCTGAACGCGCCGCTGACGAGGTCGACGCCGCCGTCCCGCGCGAACTGGAGCGCCGGGCCGCTCGCGCGGAGCCCCTCGGCTGCGATGACGTCGATCGGAACGTCGTCGTGCTCGTCGACCGATACCAGGTCACCGTCGCGGTCCAGTCCGCGGACGTACTGTGCGAACGGAATCATTCGAACTCACCGTCCCGTTCGTCGAGCAGGTCGAATCGGTCCGCAGCCACTCCCGCGTCGACGAGTACCTCCTGGGCGCGTTTGCGGAGGTCGGGCGGATCGCCGTCGTCGCTCTCGTCGCCAGTCGTCGCGTCGATGTACGCTTTCGACGTCTTGGCTTTCGACGTGCCGACGTCGGCACTCCCCTTCTCGTCCGGCGTCTGGTAGATGTTGAGCGGGACTTTCGGCATGTGCTCGACGCCGAACTGGTGGAAGTCCGCGTCCGGGTCGGCGTCCAGGGCAATCGCCGTCAGCACCGCTCGCGGGTCGAGCGGGTCGACGTCGGGGTCGACGAAGACGAAGAAATCGATGTGGAGCATCCCCCACGTGGTGAAGATGAAGTTTGCGAGCTCGTGGAGGTAGCCGGGGTAGGGCTGATCCGTCGCGATGACCCAGACGGTTCGGGACGTGAAGCGCCACGGGACCGCCAGCTCGACGTCGAACCCCGCTGCCCTGAGCCCCAGCGTCGCGTCCGGACCTGCGGCCGCGAGCTGGAGCGTGCTGCTCGAATTCTGGCCGTACCCGACGCCAGTCCCCTCGACGCAGAAGGGTATCCGTGGCTCGCGCCTGTGGGTGATCGCGTCGACTTCGAACACCGGCATGGAGCGCCGTGGCCCGTTCATGTACCCGAAGTAATCGCCGAACGGCCCCTCGTCGAGTCGGTCGTTCGGACGCACGTGTCCTTCGATGACGACCTCCGCCGTCGCTGGGACGTGCAGCCCGCTGGTCTCGCACTCGACGAGTTCGACCGGGTCGTCCTTGAGCCCGCCCGCGAAGGCGGCTTCACTCCGGCCGGTCGGGATCCACATGTCCGCGCTGCACTCGACGGCCGGTTCGGCCCCGACGACGACTGCGACCGGCATCGGTTCGTCCCGCGGCTCGTACTCGTAGTAGTAGAGGTTCGGCACCTGCTCGCCCGCCAACAACAGGAGGCTGGCCTGCGCGTCGTCGTGGATCATCATCCGATGACTCGACCAGCTTCCCCACTGCGCGTCGGGGTCCGGTGCGACGACGGTGTGGAGGTTCGAGTAGCGCCCGCCGTCGCCCTGATGGATGTACGGCCACGGGAACGACAACAGATCGACGTCCGCTCCCGTTCGCACGACCGCCTTGCAGGGTGCGCGATCTCGGTTCACGACCCGGGGCTCCTGCGGGGCCCTGAGCCGGTCGATGACGCCGTCGTAGTAGGCGCGACCGGACAGGCCCGCAGGGAGTCCGATCGCCTGGGCTAACTGGTCCCAGGGACGAGATTGTGGGCCTCGATACGGGTCGCCGACCAGTGTGGTCTCGACTTCTGAGCCCGTGACCGACTCGAACACGGGGATCGGGCCGTCGTTCAGGTTGGCCAGCATCGTGATCGCGCTCGCTTCGAGGTCCCACGACATCGACTCCTCGAAGGCGACGCTCGATCCCGTGGCGTCGAGCAGGTCGAGATACGCACGAAACGAGTCGACAGTCATGCTCACTCCTGGTCGGCGAGGGCGCGGCGGAGCGGATCTGCCTCGAACTCGGTCCGAATCTCTTCGTAGCGCTCGAGCAGGGCCGGCCGCTCCGCAGCGAGGTACTCGAAGGCGATCTCTCTGACGGCGTCCGCTGTCGAGTTGTACTCGCCGGACTCGACGAGATACCGCAGGATGACCTTCAGATCGTCTGATCGCGTGTTGACGATGTTGGACGTCGTCTCCTGTTCGGTCGCGAGCCGACGAAGGAGGTCCTCGTTGATTCCCGCAGCGTCGATCTCGTCGAGTAGTTCGACGTACCACTCCTTACTGACGCTCTCGTGTGGGCCAGCCACGACCGTCAGCGGTTGCGGGTCGGTGAGTTCGTCGGGGTCGCGTGCGACACGCACGCGCGCCTCGAAGATCCGCTTCGTCCGGGCGTCCGTGATCTGGAGCGTCGTTTCCGTGTGCGCGTCGTCAGGCAGATGTTCATCTGCTGTGATGTAGTGGTTCGACATGACGTGCCCTCGCCGTTCACGCAGGTACTGCCTGGGATTCTCACAGGCCAATGGCATATGTGTACCGTGTACGCGGGAGGAAGACTGGCTGCCGATCGTTCCACGACGCATATCTGCGTAATAATTAGTCTGCTAATAAATCATGGTGTATGCCCGGCAGTAGCTACACCGTGGAATAGCGAGCATACACTATCGTCGCCGGAACGAACCGGCGAACTGTGGTTCCGATGCCGACTGCGACTCTGGCCTAACTGGGTCCACCGATCTGGCACTTCCGGTCACCGACCACTCCTCGGACGAGGTCGTCGGGGGCGACCTAGAAGGGGTGGCCGAGACACCTTTTGTTGCGTTCGAATCGTCCTCGGATCGGAACTGCGACGCTCGGCGATCGGCGTCCCCTCGGTAGCCGGCTGGTAGCCGTCTCGCAATCAATCGAGAACAGAGCGGCTTCTACCTCACAGGTCGTCCATTACAAAGGAATTACGTATCCCTTTCAGACGATGAATGTACCGAGGGAAGACTGTTGCGGTCGTTATCCCGGCCTACAACGAGGAGGGGCTCGTTGGGGCTGTTATCGACTCGATTCCAGCGTACGTCGATCGGGTGTACGTCGTCGACGACTGTTCGACTGACAGCACCTGGAAAGAGATCAACGACCGTGTCGAGGGTGTCGACGAACAGCGACTGACGGCGAAGACTGACGGTGGTCGCTTGACCTCACGCGTCGTCCCGATCCGACACGAGACGAATCAAGGCGTGGGGGCCGCGATCAAGACTGGCTACCAGCGAGCACTCACCGACGGCATGGACGTCACGGCCGTCATCAACGGCGACGGCCAGATGGACCCCGACATTCTCGACCGATTCATCGAGCCCATCGTCGAAGGCAACGCGGAGTATACCAAGGGAAACCGACTTCGATCGAGCGAACTCCGGTCGGAGATGTCTACCTGGCGGTTCACCGGCAACGCCATCCTCACGTTCCTCACCAAGATTTCCAGTGGCTACTGGAAGATGACCGATCCCCAGAATGGGTACACAGCGATCTCCCTCGAAGCGCTGGAGGCGATCGATCTTGACTCCCTGTACGACCGCTACGGCTTCCTCAACGATCTCCTCGTCTCGCTGAACGCACACGGCTATCGCGTCGCCGACATCCCCATGAAGGCCGTCTACGGTGACGAGGAAAGCGGCATCCGCTACTCGTCGTTCGTCCCCGGACTCAGTCTCCTGCTGTTCCAAGACTTCCTCTGGCGACTGAAGTACAAGTACTTCGTCACTGACTTTCATCCGCTCGTTCTCTTTTACGTCCTCGGTACACTCGGCACCCTCCTCGGCGTCGGCTACGGTATCTGGGGAGTCGTCGTCGACTCCTCACTGATCGCAGGTGGACTCGCGCTTCTCATCGTCCTTTTCAGCACGACCCTGGTCCTGTTCGCGATGGTCTTCGATATGCAACACAACGAACACCTCGAGTATAAAGTATCGTTCTAGAAAGAGAGTCTCGCTTAGCGGACCGATCGTTACGAGGTCAGTTTCTCAGCTGAGTTGTTGGATTCGACCGACAGGCGCTCCGACTCCAGAGCCGAGACGATCTGTTCTGCTGCGCTCCCGTCTCCGTACGGATTCGGTTTCGCTGCCACGTCGAAGGACCGATCGAGGTTTCGACTGATGGCGTCGGGGTCCGTACCGACGAGGACGTTCCAGCCGCAGGTGACTGTCGCTAACCACGCCGTCCGCTCTCGAAGCGTGACACAGGGCGTATCGAGGTAGAACGCCTCTTTCTGGACGCGACCGGCGTCCGTCGCCACTCGTTCTGCGCCGTCGAGCAGTCGAATGTAATCGAGATAGCCGACCCGATCGATCCGGTTCACACCCTCCGGGAGATCGCTTGCCAATCCGTATCGCTCGAGAGCCTCGTCGAGTCGTGGATGCGACGGCAGGAGAACCGGCCGTGGCGCAGCGCCGAGCCCTTCGACGATCGAACGCAGCCGGTCCCCGTCGTTGATGCTGCTGGCCCTGTGGAGTGCCGCGAGGATGTACTCGTCATCTTCGCGACCGAGCGTGGAGACGATTCCCGACTGCGAGCGTGCCTGCTCCCGGACGATGCGCAAGGCGTCGTACATCACGTCGCCCGTATCGTACACGCCGTCGGTGATCCCCTCGTCTGCGAGGAAGTGTTTGGCCCGTTCGGATGGCACGAACAAGAGGCCCGAACAGTGGTCAGCGAGGACGCGGTTGATCTCGTCGGGCTGGCTCCGATCATCGTCTCGAAGTCCCGCCTCGATGTGTGCGACCAGCACGTCTCGTTTGGCACCGACGAGTGCGCCAGCGAGTGTGGCGTTCGTGTCACCGTAGACGAGGACGACGTCTGGTGCGTGGGTTTCCACGAGATCGTCCAGCGACGAGAGCAACGACGCCGTCTGTTCAGCGTCCGAACGCGACTCGAGACCGAGGGTGACGTCCGGTTCTGGAACGGAGAGCACGTCGAAGAACGATTCGCCCATCTCCTGGGTGTAGTTCTCGCCCGTGTAGACGACGACTTCGTCGTGGTCGTCACGAAGGGCCTGTGACACGGGGAACGACTCGAGCAACTGCGACCGGGCGCCGACGATCGTGAGTACCTTCATTTCGTTCCCACCGTCCCCCCACGTACGTGCGATCCGTTCTGAATATCGATATCTCCTGGCGTCCGTGTTCCCCATGACGAAGCGAAATGACCTATCATATTTTTCACCTTCACGTGCCCGCTGGAACGGTGACGTCCAACCGTCTTTGTTATGTATTCTATAAATCGTGTTCAGGTGTCAGTAGGGGCAATGGCAATACATCGATAGAGAAGCCGTGTAAGCCGATAATTCGATCGAATAGTGTTCCTAACGTCCGCTCCTAGACAGCAACGCGACTCGAGAATCCTCCGTGCGCTGTGACGGGGTGAGTCGAGAGTGGCGGTATAGTGTCGGGATGCGTTATTCGGGTTCCATCCCGAGTGTCTGTGTTCGTCAGACTTCTCAACGGCAGAGAATGACTGTCGGGGTGATTGGCTACTCCTGGACGCTCTCGGAGGCTGAAGACTCGTTTCCGGAGGAATCGGTGACTGTGAGCTGTACGGAGAAGCGCTGTCCGTCGACGTCCTCGATCGCGAAGTAGTCGACGCCGTACGCCACGTCGCCTGAGATACTGGTCTCTGCCGAATCGACGACAGTGCCGCTGTCATTCACTACTTCAACAGTGGCGCTCGCGAGGTCGCCGTCGGGGTCGGACACGTCCCACTCGACGACGATATTGGCGTCGGGGTTCGGTGAGTCGACTTCGACGACTTCGTACCGGTCGATCGTCGGTGCAGATTCGAACTGTCCCAGATCGAGCGGCTCTCCGTCGACGAGGATCGGAGCGTCGCCGGTGACGCTGGCGTCGGTGACTTCCCCCGAGAACAGGTAGCCGTCGATGCCGCCGTTGACGAAGCCGGTGGCAGTCGAGCCGTCGATCTGGTCGCCCTCGCCGAGAGAGCCCACGTCGGGGTTCTCGGCGAGGCCGCCACTGACGGTGAACTCGTAGTCCGTTCGTTCGGCGTCCGTCCCGTCGACGGTCAGCGTTCGGTTCAAACCCAGCGTCTCTGGGTCGACTTCCTCTCCGTCGAGCAGAACGGTTGCATTTCCGTCGACGGTGGCGTCAGTGATCTCACCGGAGAACAGGTAGCCGTCGATGCCACCGTTGACGAAGCCGGTGGCAGTCGAGCCGTCGATCTGATCGCCTTCGCCGAGAGAGCCCACGTCGGGGTTTTCGGCAATCTCGCCGCTGACGGTGAACTGATAGTCCGTCCGGTCGGCGTTCGTCCCATCGAACGTAAGCGTTCGGTCCAGGTCTGGTGTCCCGAAGTCGACTTCCTCGCCGTCGACCAGGATCGTAGCGTTTCCGTCGACGGTTGCGTCGGTGATTTCGCCGGAGAACAGATAGCCGTCGACGCCGCCGTTGACGAAGCCTGTCGCGGTCGCCCCGTCGATCTGGTCGCCTTCGCCGAGAGAGCCCACGTCCGGATTCTCGGCAATCTCGCCGCTGACGGTGAACTCGTAGTCCGTCCGGTCGGCGTTCGTTCCGTCGATGGTGAGCGTTCGGTCCAGGTCGGGTGTCCCGTCGCCACCGTTCGATTCAGAGAATTCCGGCGGGTCCGGCATCTCCCGCTCTCCACGCGCAGCCATCTCCGGTGAGAGCGGGACGCCACCGCCCCCGATGACGTCGGCGGTCGGTTCGTTGCCGAGGTTCGTGAAGTTCACTTCCGCGTTGCTCGTCGACTCCCGCAGACTCGGCGCGTCCGGGTTCACGTCGCAGTCGACCACCTCCAACACCGCTCTGGAGCCCCCGGATCGGCCCGGAATATACCGGGCTTCGAACACCCCGTCCGGGTTGACGTCATCGGGCGAGACGTAAAACGAGGAGTTCTCGACGCGTTGGTCCGGGTAGTGTAGCCCCCAGATGCCACGCGCGTTGCGGTTGTCGGTCGTGCCGGTGTAGACGCCGCGTTCGCCGTTCGGGTCGTTGACGATGCCGACGCAGTTCCGGACGTCCGAGTCGGTAGAGCCGATGCGGAACTGACTGACGGTGTTATCGCGATGATAGGCGTTTTCGATCGTTACCGTGCCGCCGTTCCCACTGTCTTTCCCCATTGCGCTCGCGTAGGCGCCGTTGTTTCCGTATCCTTCGATGTAGGTGTTTCTGATTTTCATCTGTCCGCCGTGGGCGGCGCGAATGTAGATCCCGCCGAGTTCGGTCGACGGCTGTCCGTCGCGTTCTTTCCCGTTGGCCCAGACGTTTTCGATCACGCCTTGGCTCCCTTCCGGAGCCGAAACCTGGAACTGGAACCGGTTGCTGCCGCTGCCGGCTTGCCCCACGCCGACGAACCCGACGTTTCTGACTTCCCAGTTGCGACTGTTCCGCGACCGGATCGTCAAGCAAGCGCCGTCGGCGCTCTGGTCGACCAGGACGTTCGACAACTCCTCGCCGTCGGAGAGGTCGTACACTTCCTTTCCCGTGACCGTCCAGACTTCGTAATCGCTCTCCTGAGTGACCTCAACTTCGCCACTGGCGATACCGGCGGAACTCGTAACTCCAACCGTGGTTGTTGCCGCTGCGATCCCTGTCGCTTTCAACAATGATCGGCGATCCATGGATCGTGAGGATCCATCTCCCTGCCTGTTGTTATTCGAACAGTAGTCACTCTTTTCGGCACAGAAACGTGTTATAGATACTCCTTTATTTCTGGTACAATACTCCTTCTCAGGGGCTTGCGCTGAGAGGACGTTCCCGACTCCACCTGTCTCCCTGGTGATTTCGTGCTCCGTCTCAGTAACTATGGAGAACTTACCACGTATCTATCGAAACTTCTCCAGATTTGCTCATGGGGGCTCGTATTCAAATCTCTGCTCTCATGACCGTTGACGAATAGTAGTTAACGTGTATCGGTGTGGCAACTAAAACGCGTCATGCTGATCGTGAGTTGCGAGAACACGGGACGCGTGGTGCCCGTGACCGCTGTTCACTCCTGGATACTCTCGGAGGTTGCGGACTCGGTTCCGAAGGCATCGGTGACGGTGAGCCGAACGGTGAAGCGCTGGTCGTCGACGTCCTCGATGGCGAAGTAGTCGACGTCGTACGCCTCGGTGCCAGCGACGCTCGTCGTCGACTCAGCGACGACGGACCCGTTCTCGTCGACGATTTCGACGGTGACGGTCGCGAGGTCGCCGTCGGCGTCGGTGACGCCCCATTCGACGACGATGTTGGCGTCGGGATTCGGTGAGCCGACCTCGACGACGTCGTACCGTACGATCGCCGGCGCAGACTCGAACTGTCCCAGATCGAGCGGCTGCTCGTCGACCAGGATCGTGGCGTTTCCGTCGACGGTGGCGTCGGTGATCTCGCCGGAGAACAGATAGCTGTCGACGCCGCCGTTGACGAAGCCGGTGGCAGTCGAGCCGTCGATCTGATCACCGCTACCGAGGCCCCCGACGTCGGGATTTTCGGCGAGGTCGCCGCTGACGGTGAACTCGTAGTCCGTCCACCCGGCGTCACTGCCGTCGATGGTGAGCGTCCGATCCGAAGTGATCCCGTCGGGGTCGACCGCCTGGCCGTCGACGAGGACCGTGGCGTTTCCGTCGACGGTGGCGTCGGTGACCTCACCGGCGAACCTGTAGCCGTCGACGCCACCGTTGACGAAGCCGCTCACAGTCGAGCCGTCGATCTGGTCGTCGCCGTCGAACGAGCCGACGTCAGCGTTGTTTTCGACAGTACCAGAGACGGTAAACTCGTATTCGGTCCAGTCAGCGTCGCTGCCGTCGATCGTGAGCGTTCGATCGAGGGTCGACGTGTCGGTGCTACCGTCGCTTCCACCGTCGGAAGCGGAGAGCTCCGGTGGGTTCGGCATCTCCCGCTCACCCCGGGCGGCCATCTCTGGCGAGGTGGGAACACCGCCGCCCCCGATGACGTCGACCGTTGGACTGTTCTCGATGCTCTCGAGATTCACGTTCGCATTGCTCGTCGAACCCGTCAGTGTTGGTGCATCCGCGTTGGCGTCACAATCAACTACGTCGACCTCGGCTTCGGGGCCGTGGGACCGTCCGGAGATGTAACGTGCTTCGAACACGCCGTCCGGATTGACGTCGTCGGGTGAGACGTAAAACGAGCAATTTTCGACGCGCTGGTTCCGGTAGTGTTTGCCCCAGATACCGCGCGCGTTGCGATTATTGGTCGTGCCGGGGTAGACGCCACGTTCGCCGTTCGGGTCGTTGATGATCCCGACGCAGTTCCGGACGTACGAGTCGGGGGAACCGATGCGGAACTGACTGACGGTGTTGTCCCGGTGGAAACTGTTCTCGATCGCCACCGAGCCGTCGCTTCCGCCGTCCTTTCCGACGGCGCTCGCGTAGACGGCGTTGTTTCCGAAGCCCTCGATATAGGTGTGTTTGACGTCGATGTGTCCTGCGTGCGACGAGCGGACGTAGACGCCACCGAGTTCGGTCGACGGCTGCCCGTCTCGCGCTTTCCCGTTGGCCCAGATGTTCTCGATCAGTCCGTGTCCGCCGGCCGGTACCGAGACCTGAAACTGGAACCGATTGCTGCCGTCACCGACCTGTCCGACGCCGACGAAGCCGACGTTGCTGACTTCCCAGCCGGTTTTGTTCCGCGACCGGATCGTCAGGCAGGCGCCGTCGGCAGTCTGGTCGATGAGGACGTTCGACAACTGCTCGCCGTCAGACAGGTCGTACACTTCCTTTCCCGTGACGGTCCAGACCTCGTAGTCGCTCTCCTGCGTGACCTCGACTGCCGCGCTTGCGAGGCCGATGGAACTGACCGCGCCGACGGAACTTACTGCCGCAGCAGCACCAGTCGCTTTTAATATCGATCGTCGATCGATGTCGCTTTTCGATCTCGTCTCGCGTCTGGAGTCGGCAGAACTGCAGGAAGTCTCGGTGGAATCGTCCGCTACAGCGTCGGTCTCTTCCTCGGGCTGCTCACCTCTATGCGAGTTCGGGCGGTTAGAGGGTTCCTTCTCTGGCGTAGTATCGTCCTTCTCTGGTTCCATATCGTGTTAGGAAAATCCTACTTACAAGAGACATCTTCCTACTTTACTATGTTTAGTTACCAGTTAATAAAAATATAAATCAACTATCGCGCGACTAATTATTACCACGCATTCGGTGGCAAGTCTGGCGAACGAGGTACCGCTTTCAGTTATCGGTCGGGACAAAGTCTGAACGTATTGCTCTGAGAGCCACAGCGGACCGGCTACAGTGGCCAGCGACGGACGGATTAGGTCGAGTCAGTGACGTACTGACGAATGAGTGGCACGTCGATTCCGATTCGGTTTTCGACGAACTCTATCAGTATCTCGTCCTCCGGTTGGAGACAGCCCGTTACCGTAACGACGGCAATTGCAGCGAGTTCGGCGACTGCGACGAATACCACGAGCGGGACGAGCGTCAGCGAGATCTGCGAATCGAGTACGAGAGCGGGCGGGAACAGACAAACAGGGAGAACCACCACGGTTCGGCGGGTCCACCGCGAAAACGGCGAGACGCCGAACTGACGGCTGAGAAATGCGAACACCGCAACGTTGAGGCCGATGAACGAGACTGCTGACGCGACGGCCGCACCGGTGGACCCGTAGCGCGGGATGAGAAACAGGTTCAGGCCGATGTTGAGGACGAACGCGAAAGAGTTCGTAACTAACAGGTAGGTCGTGTGTCCGAACGCCGATAAGGTTTCGCGGCTCCGTCCGAAGGTGGCTCGGGTGAAAAACCCGAGCGCGAGGATCGAGAGCGCAGTCGAGGCCGGCGTGTACTCGGCCCCGAACGTCACGGCGATCACGTCCCGAGAGAACACGACCATCGTGAGAAATCCGGGAAACGTTACAATGTATATCCACTTCGTCGTGACTTTGTAGATCGCATCGACCTCTTCCCGTTTGTTCTCGGCGTCGAGACGCGACGCCATCGGGAGATACATGAATCCGAACGAGGAGAGAACGAGGACGAGCGCGCTCGCGAGCGGAAATGCGGCGTTGTAGAGCCCCACCTGGTAGGACGTGTCGAAGTACCCCAGCATGAGGGTATCAGTACGAGTCAGCAGCCGCGAGAGCAGCGTCGAGATGACGAGTGGTATCGAAAAGGTAAGCATCTCGCGCACGTGCGTTCTCACCTCTCCCACGAGCGGAATCAACCGGTTGAGTAAGACGTGCACGGCAACGAACGTCGTCACAGCGGCGATCAGATAGGCGTATCCTGCGGCGAGGATGCCGAACCCGGCCCACAGAAAGACGACGAGCGCGGCGATCCTGAGCCCGGGATAGAGTAGATCACGCGTGTACGTCCGATAGAGCGTGTTCTCGAACCCCCGTATCGCACCGATACCGACCTGCATCCCGATGACGAACGGAATCGCTACCGCGAACAGGAACAGCAATCCCGTCGAGTCAGCCTGTTCGAAGAGCAGTCCGACGACTGTCTCGGTCTCGACGGCGAGTCCGATCGCGACGACACTGCCGATCACTCCAGCGATGAGAATCCCTGTTACCCAGGCACCACGAATGTCACGAGCGTCATCGTATCTGGAGATGTATCGGGGGACTCCCTGGCGTAAGCCGACGAGTGCTACAGTGGTCGAGATCATCACCACCGCGAGACCGATGCTGACTTCGCCGTATGCCTGGGGCGTCAGCATCTGGGCAATGATGATCCGTTCGCCCAGCTTCGAGACCGAAAAGAGCAGTTGGCCGACCAGAATGAGCGAGGCGCTCGACAGGAGCGTCGAGATGTTGTCCTCGTCGATCGACATCAGAGATACCCGAGATCCTCGAGGCGAGCTTCGACCTGGTCATCGTCGTCGGTCGTCACCGTTCCCGTCCCGTACTGGAGGTCGGCATACGGACGCGTCTCGTGTGACGTGGTGAGGAGGGAGGGCGGTATCGACCCGGTCATCCGTTCAGGAACTGGGCATCCAGCGAGTGCCAGTACCATCGGCGCAACGTCGGTCAACGATAGCTGTTCAGTGTCACTCTGGGCGGCGAACGCGGGACCAGCACCGATAAATACGCCGTCGGATTTGTGGTTGTGCTTGTCGATCGAAATGAACTGCTTGCCCAGGAGGTTCGTTGCGACAATGTGGTTCATCCCTGCCGGTTGGAACAACACGTCACACGCCTCTCCAGCGTACGGACCGTCGTAGACCTCCTCGCGGCGCTTCACCCACTCGAACGCCGGTTCGCCGTTCGGTGTCCGCACCCCAGAGAGCGTCTCGATCACGTCGTCGCGGACGGATTCGTACTGCTCGGGCGGTACGACGCCGTCTGGCTCACGTCCCTCGACGTTAATACGAACGCCGAGTTCCGGGCCGCTCCGACAGTACGCCCGGGAATCGGACCAATCTACGTGGCGAGCGAGCGCGTCAGTGTGCGCGGGGAGGAGACGGCGGAGCGATTCACCGACGCCGACCCGTTGAGCAATCGTGTAAACGTCTCCCGGCTGGATGCCGACGCTCCCGAGGGCGGTCGCGAGCCCCGACATCGCGCGGGTGGCGACTGCGGACGACTCCTCCTCGCCGTCGGTATCGTTTGCAAGTCGGTGCTTACTGTCGCCGAACATCGGGGTTTCGCCGTCGTAGGTCTCTTCGACGAAGCCGGCTTCCCGAAGTATTTCGTTGATATAGATGTTGTACCCGCGCGTGGGACCGATACCGTGGTCTGAGCAGACGATCACGTTCGCGTCTTCGTCCACCGTCTCGAGTATCGTTCCGAGGAACGAATCGGCCGCTTCGTAGACGCGGCGGAACGCCGTCCGGTCGTCGAACTGGTGAAATACGGTGTCGGTCTTCTGGACCTGCAGGATCGCAACGTCCGGTTCTCGCGTCTGCAGCAGCGTTCGGGCGGCACGCCGTCGGAGATCGATCAGGTCGACGTAGCTGCGGAGCATCTCGTCGTCGGGACTCCCCGTCTCGTCAGTCGCGTAAATTCGGTACGTCTCACCCAGAGCGTCGGTCAGTTCGGATCGGATCTCGCGGGGGTACCCGACCGCATCTTCTGGCGCCAGATACCCTGGCACGATCGCGCCGTCGATCGCGTCTGCCGGATGCGTGACCGGCATGTTGAGGACGACTGCCGACACTCCTTCGTCAGTCAGATAGTCCCATATCGCCGGGGCCCGAACGTCCTTCCGGGAGATGAGATCGGCTTCGTTCGGATACCCGTTCTCGAAGTCGAAAAACGAGTACACCCCGTGGTGGCTCGGGTCGACTCCGGTGTACAGTGACGGCCAGGCGCTCCCGGTCCACGGGGGAAACGTCGATCGGAGCGACGCCGAGGCACCTCGTTCCCGGAGCGAATCGAAGTTCGGGAGATCGAACGTCTCGAGGTATTTCCGTGACAATGCATCGAACCCGAGGACGACTGTCTGTGTCGAGCACCGACTCATACTTGTTCGTCTGCCGGTCGTGCTGGACCGAACTGCTGGGGACGATTGTCAGACATTGCCAGTTGCTGCGTAGTTGTTGCCCGATCCCTGCCTTTGTTATAGAGATCATTACCTCTCAGCCACGAGCGACCCGTCCTCCGGACGAATCGCTACGAGATCTATCGCCCTGCAGTTGTCCCGGTGTACTGCGTGTTCTGTCCGTCACCGCTGATCGTTTGGAACGAAACTGGGCAGCCAAGAGAAGAGATGCTCGCCTCAGTTGTCCCAGACTTCAAGGTCGCCGACTGACGTTCCGAGCTGTTCGAGCACGAGGTATTTGCTCCCGCTCGACCCGTTGCTTTCGTCGACGACGGTCGAACCGAGGCCGCCACTCGCGTTGCTCTGCTTTCGCCAGAGAAAGTTCATCCCCGCGTTCGGACCGATGTACCAGGATTCCGCGTAGCCGTCCCCGTCTGCGTCGGAGTACTTCGCGTAATCCCAGTTCGTTCCCCATTCGTAGAGTTCGTTCCGCGCTCCCTTGTTCGCGTACCAGAGCCAGTCCGATTCGGGGCCGGGTTGCGTAACGAGATAGAACTTGTTTCCGTTGACCATGTTCTTCTTCGCACCGGTACTGTCGTTCGTTTCGACGAACCGGGTCGCGTTCACGGCGTAGCCCTTGATGATGTTGCTGTTGACGTGACCGCCCCTGGTCGTGCTACCGCCTTCACGGTGAAGATACGCGAAGCGCCGTCCACCTGTACAGTTGTGCGCAATGAAACAGAAGTAGACGTTTCGGTTGTGTTTCGTCGCGTCGTAGTTGTTCGACTGCCGTTCTCTCGCGCCGTGAAGCTCGATACACGTACCCTGTCCGGGAGTCATCTCAGACCAGCCGCCGAAGACTGTCCAGAGCGGCACCGATCGGTTCGTTCCGAAGCTCTCGTCGAACTGCTTGGGAAAGACGTGGAAAATCGACGACGAATACCCGTTCAAATGCGACGTCCGTACATACGGGTTGTAAATCTGACTCTGCGTGTGGAGCTCGAAGACGTTCACGTCCTTCTGGGGTTTGATCTGTGCCCCGGTACAGTCGAGGGAGACGCCCGGCGGGACCTCGATCGAGTTCGTGATTTCGTATGTTTCGCCGGCCGCGAGGCGGACGTAGCCGACCGGGCCGCTCGCTGCATCGGTGAGGGTTTGCTGGAGTTCGCCGGGTCGAGCGAGATGGGTGCCGTTGCCTGATTGGGTCTTCGATTGCGCGATGTTGAGCGTCCCGTCCTCGATCGTCGCGTCGAGTCCCGGTCCGATGTCGATGCTCGAGATGGTAGTCGACTCGCCGTTCGGTCCGACGGCGTCGAGTCCGGCGTCAACGGAGACTTGCTTCCCCGAGAGATCGAGAGAAAGGTTCTCCCTGAAATTGAGCGTGCCAACGTTGTCCCTGACCTTTGATTCGCCGTTCGTTATCCGCAGATTCGACGGCGAACCGTCAGTGAGCGACGAGGCGTCAGAAAACTGCGTTCCCGCAATGCCGGCCATGCCAGCGATACCCAGCGCCCCGAGTAGATTCCGCCGCGTCGTCGAATCTGTCAGCGCTGCTCTGAGTTCTTCACGGACGATTTTCCGAACTTCTGTCTCGGAGACTTCGTCTTTTCCGTTAGATTTGTCTGACATAGTATATCTTTTGGCGGCATAGAAGCACGGCTAACTCTTTGTTAGTGGCCGTTTACAACCGTTCCCAGCGACTACAGACGGTGTCTATCCCGGTTTATGAATACACTGCGACTGTCTTAGATCACATATTGCAGTTACAAATCACGTAACTAGATTTACGTAGGTTCGTACCGATCTGTCGGCAGAAATCCACATTTCGAACCCCCTGGTTGTGCACCACAGTGAGAGTAAAAACTGTGTAACAAAATAGCAGAGCAGTCGAATATGAGACAACAGGTTGTAACTGAGATTTATGAGAGTGAGTCGGATATCCAGTCGGGTGCTGCTTCTCATCGGGTTCGGTGCGCTTTCGATTGCGGCGGTAGTCGCGCACCGAGCTCCAGCAACGGGATACGAACTCTCGCTGTACAGCGCGACACCGACCCTGGTGTGGCTCTGTCTTGCCGTGGCCTTCTTCACTTCGCTCGTCAGTAGCGTCACCACTTCGTCACGCTATCTACGGGGTTCCGCGCTCGTCCTGGGCGGTGCGACGACGTTCACTGTCGTTGCCTTACCGGTTCTCCGCGGCTACTACTTCTATGGGTCAGCCGATCCGATGACGCACCTCGGCTGGGCGAAAGACATCTCGTCCGGCGTCCTCGACCCCGCGAACCTCTTCTATCCCGGCTTGCACACGGCGGCGGTCATCCTCCACGAAACGCTCGGCTATTCCCTTCGTCTCGGCATTCTCGTGGCCATTCTCTGTTTCACAGCGATCTTTCTCGTTTTCGTCCCGCTGTGTGTGCGGTACGTCACCGGTAGCGAGAGAGCGACTGTCGTCGCTGCCTTCAGTACGTTCCTCTTGCTCCCGATCAACAATATCAGTATGTTCCTCCGAGCGCATCCGTTCTCTCAAACGCTCTTCTTTTCGGCACTCGTGTTCTATCTGCTGTTCAAGTTCCTGACTGAAGAGACGACTGGGAGCAAGCTGACTCCGATCGCGGTGATTCTGGGGGTTGCATCGGTCGCAACCGTCATCTACCATCCGCAACTGTCGGTCCACCTTCTCGCGGTGTTCGCGTCGGTCACGGTGCTTCAGTATCTCTACAGACTTCGTGGGACGGATCATGCGATCACGTCACACCGGTCGATGCTCGCTCATACGCTGCTGTTAGCTGGCGCAGTCGTCGCCTGGATCACCGGTCGGCCGGCCTTTCGCGCCCAGATCGAGTCGATTTCCCTCGCCGCTCAGGGGTATCTACGTGGAAACCCACCGACACCAGGGGGACGCGTCGCGAGTCAGGGGACGTCGATCACTGCGATCGGCGGGAGTTTACCGGAGATGTACCTGAAGCTCTTTCTGCCCACGACTGTGTTCGCGGTACTCGCAGGGGTCGCGGTTCTCGCGAGCTACACCTCCTGGATCAATTTCCGGAGCGAGCACGATGCCGTTGTCCGGTACTTCGTGCTGAGTGTTCTCGGCGTGTTACCGCTCTTCGTCCTCTATTTCGCCGGCAGCATCGCCGAGATGTATTTCCGCACCTTCGGGTTCATCGTCCTGTTGCTGCTTATAGCCGGAGCGGTATCGCTCTTTAACGTCTTCGAGGGCGTTGCAGACAGATACGGGTCGACGACGTTCGCGCTCGGTTTCGTCGTCCTGTTCGCTGTTCTGACACCTGTCTCACTGGCGACGGCGTACCAATCACCGTACATATACAAGGCGAACCAACACGTCACAGAAAGCCAGTTTTCCGGCTACGAAGCCACGTTCGAGTACGGCGCTGACGGCATCGACGTGACTTCGCTCCGTCAGTCTGCAACCCGCTACAGCGACGGCGTGGAAGGGTACCAAAACAGCGGGAGATACGATCGCTCTATTTCGGGGACGAACTTAACGCAGTTAGATGCGGCCGCAGAGAAGCCGATGTACGTCGTGTTGTCGACGTACGACGTGCAACGGGAGGTGAACGCGTATCGGGAACTGCGATACTCCCGAGCAGAATTGAACGCGGTCGAGAACCAGCGTGGCGTCGATCGAGTGCTCACGAACGGCGATCTCCGCCTCTACCTCGTCGGTGGAAACGAAACGCAGACTGGACAACAGTGAGAGTACACGTCGCCGCTAACGATCGGATTCTCGCGACCAGCGGTCGGCAACTGTTCAGTGGCCGCGATCCGGACAGCCTGTCCAGGTGCGGCGGAATCCCTCGCGATCTGGCGACAGAGGGGGTGAAAAACACGCTCGTGACTGCCCGACCGTGGAAATCTCTCCTCGAAGGAATCGTCGGTCAGTTCCCGACGGTGAACGTCTGGTCGGTGACCGAAGCCGATCTGATCGCCACCCTCGGACGGTACGTCTATCGATCGCCAGACGGGGGACGAACGTGGAGACAGACCCTGGAACTGCCGCCGTCATCGGGGCAGATGGGTGTGCTTCCCTCGGCCGTCGCGGTCGCGGACGGGACGGTGTATCTCGGAGAGTATCCGCTCGACAGCGACGCGTCTCCGCGGCTGTTAGCGTCGACCGACTGCGGTGCCACGTGGACGACTGCCCACCGGTTTCCCGACGTGAGACACGTCCACTCCGTGCAAGTTGATCCGTACGACGACGGGCTCTGGCTCACGACTGGTGACGTCGATCGCGCGTGTCGGCTCTACCGCTATCGTCCGCAGGACGGACAGCTCCGAGTTGTCGGCGGCGGAAGCCAATCGTGGCGGGCCGTCGAGTTGGCTATCACAGCGGATGCGATTCTCTGGGGGATGGACTGCGTGTATTCGGATGTCAACCGCGTCTACCGGCTGCCACGCAGCGAGCTCGGCACGTCGTCGCCGACGCCCGAAGTAGTGCATACGTTGCCGTCGTCGGTGTTCTACGCCGCAGTCCTCTCCGTCGACGACGAATGGGTCGCCTTTTCGACGGCCATCGAAACTGGTGGTGATAGCACTGCGCCGGACGCTGGCGGCGGCAGTACTGACGACGAGGCGGTCGTCGTCGCGAGTTCGTCGGCGTCGAATTACAGCGAGTGGTACGAGCTGAAACGATACCGGAAACGGCGCTGTCTTTCCGACTCCCAGACGCTCGGTGAGTTCCTCCCGAACGCGAACGCGTACGTCTTCCTCCACGCCTCGCCGGAGCGTGGGTTCGTTCTCAACCCCTGCAACACACGGCGTGACGACGGGCAGATCGTTCAGATCCCGCCGGAGAGATTCTTGACCATTTACGAGAGGTATCCCAGGTCCTGAAGCTGTGATTCGAGCCCGGACGCGATTTCTTCGTCGTCTTCGCTGCGGTCGGTCGTCGCCGCCCTGGCATCGACCGCCTTCTCCCGTTTAGAGAGACGGGTCTGGAGCGTTCGAAGGCGGTCAGTGTCGACGGCAGACGCTCGCTGTGCCGTTTCAGTCTCACCGTTTCCGTCGAGGACGTATTCGCGGCCGTCTTCACATCTCGCGAGAGCGAGATCGGTGGCATTCAGCGAACGCCAGCGCGTGATCGACGTCGATTCACTGGCCGTGTGCGGTAGAAAGTCCTCGGTCAGTGCGTAGCCAGTCTCCGTCGTGAGCGCGTCCTCGTCCATGGTTTCCATCGCAGCATGGAGGTTCGTCAGTTCGACCGGATCAGTGACGCGTTTGCCCTCTGTCTGGCCAGGCCATTTCACAACGAGTGGGACGTTGACGTTGATGTTTCTGAGGTAGTGCGGCGGCGTCTCGTTGCGATCGAACTCGCCGAGCGTCTTCCCGTGGTCGGCACAGATTACGAGGAGGGTCTCGTCGAGCGTGCCCTGCTCACGCAGCGTTGCGAGAAGCCGTTCCAGTTGCCCGTCCTGGTAGCGAATGCTCGCGTCGTAGAACTCGTGAACTCGCTGCTGTTCACGGCCGTCCAGTTCGCGTTGCCCCATGACGTAGGCGAGTAGCTTCGTATTGAGGACCCGTTTGGACACCGCATTTGGCGGTTGCAGCCCGAGCCGTTCGAAACCGCTGTCAGGTGGGTAGTACGGGCTGTGCGCCTCCATCAGGTTGAGGAACGTGAACGTCGGTGCACGCTCGTTCTCACGAATCCACGATTGCGCGCGGGAAACCAGATTCTCCGTGAAGAACCGTCGTTTTACCAGCACGAGCGGCTGCTGGATCGCGCGTCCGAGCAGTGAGTGACACCTGTCATAGGCGAGGTCGCGCGTTCTGTCCGGCTCTCCGCTGGAAACCTCGAGATCCCACTCGACGAACCGGTCGAACCCGCGATTGAGATCCGAAAGTTGCCCGACCCAGGGATTGTTCGAATACCCAGCAGTTCGGTATCCGTCCTCGCTGAACGTTTCGGCGATCGTCTCGTGTTCTGCCGGAAGCGAGAGCGACGAATCAGTGAACCCGTTCGTAATCCCGTGCTCGCTGGGATACAGTCCCGTAAACATCGAGCAGTGGGACGGCAGCGTCCACGGTGCGGGCACGTATGCGTTCTCGTAGACCGTCGCCCGCTCGGCGAGCGTATCTAGTGCTGGCGTCGTTTGGCGATCGTAGCCGTACGTCGACACGTGATCTTTCCGGAGCGAATCGAGGACGACGAACAATACGTCCGGCATCTCGTCCATGGCCAGCCATGTCAGGCGATCAAGCTTTGTTATATCCGAACTACTGGCCGCCAGTTTGCTAGTTTGATTCCGTCGTCAGCCAGCAAGTTGGCGGCGATAGATCGCGAGCAGTTCGTCGACGGTCTGCGTCCAAGTGTACCGGTCCTCGATCCGTCGGCGGTTCTCACGTGCCATCTCGGCGAGTTGCTCCGGCGAGGCCAGTAGCGATTCGAGCGCGTCTGCAAGCTTCTCTTCACTACCGGGTGGCACGAGGACGCCAGCGTCGTCATCGATTACCTCGGGGATCGAACCAACGGGCGTCGACACGATCGCGTTTCCGGCGGCCATTCCTTCGAGTATCGCAATCGGAAGCCCCTCAGCGTAGGTCGGAAGCACGAACACTGACCCACCGCGCAGCAGGTCTCGCTTCTCTGATTCCGAGACGTACCCGTGGTAGGTAACGGACTCGGCGTCCGCCGCGAGTTGTTCGACGCGGCCAGACAATGGGCCGTCGCCAGCGATATCCACTGCCACCGAGTCGTCGGTCCGCGCGACCAAGTGATCGATGGCGTCGACGAGTTCGGTGACGCCCTTGCGTTCGATGAGATTCGAGATGAAGACGATTCGAGGCGGATCGGCGTCGAACGCCGCCCGATACTCCGATACGTCGACGGCGTTCGGCAGGACCGTAATTTTCGACTGCTCGACGCGGTCTGTCAGGACGCGCTGCCAGTAGTTGGACAAGACGATGACCTCGTCCGTGGCGGCGAACACGGCTGACTGAAACAGTGCGAGGGGATACGATGCGGTCTCGACGAACTCGTCGAACGACGACCCGTGCACGTGGAGGATGACGGGGACGTTCCAGACGTATTTCGCATAGAGGACGTAAAACGACGAGCGGACGAACGAGAACTGATGGGACGTGTGGACGTGGACGATCTCGGGTGGTCGTCGCCACGGGAACCGGAGCATCGCTACGAATCCGAGAACGAGACCCCGAAGGAACCACAGGACACCGCTCCCGGACGGCGGCATTCCCATTCCGTAGGTCGAAACCGAGATCCGGTCTTCCAGCCGCGACGCCTGGTTGTCGACGTACTGATTGACGCCGCCACCGCCGAACGTTCCCACGATCAGTAACTCCACGTCCTCGTTGAGAGCGCGCTCCTCGTCGCGGTCGTGTACACGATGGCTGGACGGCGACGCAGTCGATCCACTCCTCGCTGACGTCTGTGAGCTGTCGGTAGTAGACATCGAAACTAGTTTTCTCCAAGCCCCTCACGTCACTCGGGCCACCACTCAGCTACACAACCAGTTCGTTTTGTTATGGCGTATCTACGGCCAGGACGGAGACGCACGCCGTCAGTTTCGGACCGTCGGCGAGGAACGACCACTCCGTTCCTGAGGACTACGTCGAGCGCGTGACGTTCACCCACAGATAGGTGTGGCGATAGGAATTCTGTATCGTGGGCGTCGTCGGTGGCGAGCCGGCATAGAGGAGATACGTGAGCCGGAGATCGTCGCCGGCCATTCGTGGCGTGACCGTATGCGAATCGTAGACGGATTCGTTCGGATCGAGGGTGTATTCGAGTGTCTCGATGGACTGCCGTTCCTGGACGGTTAGTTCCCCGTCCGTCTTTTCGACGCGCTGGAGTTGAACGACGACGGTGTACGTCGTTCGCTTTCCCTCCTTGTTGACGACGTTCGCGACGAGAGAGCGCGGTTCGCCGGTGTCCATCGTCTGCGGATACCCAGCGGTTGTGTAGTCGTCGCTCTCGTTCGTCGTCAGCAACTGGAACTGCGTGTAGGATTCCCCCGAAGTCGGCGTGACTAGGCCGAGGCCGAGGCTCGTAAACGCCAGAACGATCCCCAGTGCAAGGACGACGTTCAGGATCGCATCGAGCGCAGACGGAGCACGTACGGTTGCAGTTCGCACTTCATTCAGCCACTGGTCAACGGGGAGCCGAAAACGCTCACTGGGACCGACCGACAATCGCCGTACGGCTGCACTGAGCGTGAGAACAACGACGGTCACGGTGAGTATCTGGATGATCTCCGTTCCATCCAGTGGCAACCCCACGACCGAAAGGCCGATCCCGAACAACGGGAGGAGCGCGATACTCAGCCCGAACGAAAGCGCAACCCGTTCCACGAGGCCGAGACCGTGAGTGGTTCCCCTTCCCGCATTATTACCGAACGGAATGATACCTGCTGGAACCGATTCGTTCTTTTTCGGGAAGAGGGCAGCGACCAGCGCATATCCGGGAAAGAACAGCAGGATCGGCATGCCGACGACTGTTCGTATCGGACGAGCAGTTGCGTCCTGCAGTAAGAGGGCGTCACCGAGAGCGAGATAGATGAGGAGGAGTACCAGATCCGTCGGTACTGCCCGCACTGAGTCGCGGACTGTCTCCCACCAGTGACCATCAGATAATGTGGTCATGCTTTCTGATCACGCTGTCTCGACCGCTGCACCCACGTATAACGAATCCTCATTGTGTCTCGACGTTCCCCCGATCAGTTTCGTGATCGGGTTGAGTTGTCATTGTTATATCCTGTTTACGCTGATCCGAGAGCCATCTTCGGCTCCCTGCTCAGACAGTTCTGTGTGAACGATCGAGACTCACTCTCGTCGAAACGAGTCGGACGTACCCCTGAAAGGACATAGCAACGGAGTATGAATTCTCTACTGATGATTTCGACACGACCTAACAAAGTATCGATACCTGTTAGCAACCCGTATGCGATACGTGATCCTGACCAATACGCCTGCGCACGTACATCTGTATAAATTTGCGATCCGGCGGCTCCAGGCCGACGGGCACGACGTGAAAGTTCTCGCCAGGGATTACGGTTGCACTGTCGAACTGGCGGAGGCGTTCGATCTGCCGTACACGATCTACGGGAGCTGTGACACGAACAAAGCGTCACTCGTCACGAACCTCCCGTCTCACTACCTGAACATTATCAAGGAAACGCTGCGCTACGATCCCGACCTGATTTTCGGGATGGGAGCATACGCGGCGCACGCGGGGGCTGTGTCTAGAACGCCGACGATTTTGGTGCTCGACTCCGAGCCGACGCAGGTAGACCATCTCGTCTCGAAGCCGTTTGCAGACGCGATGCTGACACCGGATTCGTTCCGCCGCGTTCTCGGACCGAACCACTACGCGTTCCCCGGATTCAAAGAGTGTGCGTATCTCCATCCCGAGATCTTCGAGCGAGACGACGACATCCGGTCTGCCCTGAGGATCGGCTCGGAGCCGTTCGTTTTGCTCCGGTTCAACGCTTTCGGCTCCCACCACGACGTCTCCAAAGGAGGGTTCACGTCAGCGCAACGCCGACAGTTAATTCGCGATCTTGCCGACCACGCGACGGTATTCGTTTCAGACGAGGGGAACGAATGTCCCCTCGAAAACCTCCCCGCACGCCCGTTCAATCTGCCACCTGAACGCCTTCACGACGCGTTAGCGGAAGCCTCGCTGTTAGTCGCGGACACGCAAACGATGGTGACGGAAGCCGCACTGCTGGGGACGCCCGCCATTCGGTCGAACTCGTTCGTCGGCGACGACGACATGGGTAATTTCATCGAACTCGCGCGTCGAGGCCTCGTCGATAACCTCGCGACGTTCTCGAACGTGCGCTCCCGTGCACTGGAGATTCTTCAGCAGGACGGCGTACAGAAGCAGTACCAGCAACGACGCCAGCGTCTCTTCGAGGAGAAGGTGAACCTCACGGACGTCCTCGTCGAGGTGGCCACGAATCACGAGCAGTTAGAGCGAGTGAGCGCTCTCTCCCGGGACTGGGAGCGCCCGGACCCGGGTCAGGAATCAGAGACAGCGGTGGAACCGGAAAAACTGTCGCCGTAGAGCAGTCACGAAATCGATTCGATGTACTCCCCCTGCGTGTCGCGCACTACGCCCCGGTGACTGAGAAACTCCTCGTAGAACTCTCCCGGCGACCCGATCCATGCCCCACGATCTCGTGCTTCCGTTATCAATCGCTCGTAGAGGCGGCGGTAGCCCGGGAACTCGCGCGTGTTGAAATATCGAGGATGAAACAGGCAGGTCATCACTGCCGATTCGCTGCTGGCGGTATCTAACAGCGTCTTGCAGTCAGTCCACGCCGTCTGAAACTCTGATTCGGGGTCCGGAAGGTGCTGATCCATCAGCGTCAGCGGAAAGACGACGAAGTCGTCGCCGAACGGTCGAAAGACGTCGTATCCGGACCCGAATCCGGGCTTTCTGGCCGACCCAAAGCTCGCGTCGTACTTGAGTCCGAGGTCCCGGTAGTGTTGCCACGTCTCCGGTGCCTCGAACCGAAGATAATGCTGCCGACCGCCCCGGATGTTTTTGCCCAGAACCTCTTCGATCCGGGTTTTCTCTTCCGCTAGTCGCGTCCGATCCGTTGCCGTGTGATACGACCCGTGTAACCCGACTTCCCAGCCGCCGTCGTCGAGTCGCTGGATCAGCTCAGCGACGTCGGACTCTCTGACGTCGTAACGACCGAACTCCTGTGTCAGCGCGGAAACGTCGACGAGGTCACAGACCGGGAACGAATCGAGGCTGGGCTGATTGAGGAAGTAAAACGCCGATCGAACCCCGAGCTTCTCTTCGAGCGCCATGATCTCCTCGAACTGCCAGTAGGGGTTGCACTGGTCCCGCAGCGCGCGAAGATGGCGGGGGTCACGCTCACGGAGTGTATAGAAAAGCGCGTGGTACGCCGTCTTGAAGGGCTTGTCCACGTCGTGGGTCAGACACAGCGCGAACTCGTATTCGGTTCCGGAAAGCGTAGTCATGTCGTGACTCCTTCGGAGACGTTCCGCTGTGGAGCGTCGGTGACAGACTCGAGTGCTGCGACGATACGTGCGGCAGCGTTGCCATCACCGTACGGCGTGTCGTCTGTCGACGACTCGAACTCCCGCGTCAGTGCGCGGTGAATCGCAGTCGGGTCCGTTCCGACGAGTTCGTTTCGGCCACAGGCGACAGTCTCCCTCCACTCCGTCTCGTCGCGCAGCGTCACACAGGGTGTGTCCAGATAGAACGCCTCTTTCTGGACGCCACCGGAGTCCGTCGCGACGCGTTCCGCACCGTCGAGTAACCTGACGAAGTCCAGATACCCAACTGGATCGATCACGTCGACGTTGCTCGGCAGTGCCCGGTCGAGACCCTCGCTTTCGAGCGCGTCGACAGTCCTCGGATGTGCAGGGAACACGACCGGAGACGGTGCGTTGCTGAGGCCTGTGAGGATCGATTCGAGACGGTCCGGGTTGTCCGTGTTGGCCGCTCGATGCACGGTCGCGAGGACGTACTTTCCGTCGGTGTGACCCAGCTCGTCGACGATCGAAGAGCAGTCCCGGGCGCGCTCACGAACCGCGAGCAGCGAGTCGTACATCACGTCGCCGGTGTCGTAGACGCCCCGGGTGATGCCTTCGTTCGCGAGCGTCTCGACGGCCCGCTCTGACGGCACGAACAGCAGGTCGGAGCAGTGATCTGTGAGCACGCGATTCGTTTCCTCCGGCATCGACCGGTTGTAACTCCGAAGCCCGGCCTCGACGTGAGCGACGACGACGTCGCGTTTGGAACCGACGAGCGCACCGGCTAACGTCGAGTTCGTATCGCCGTAGACCAGAACGACGTCCGGCGCGCACTTCGAGACGACGTCGTCGATACCTTCGAGCATCGCTGCGGTCTGCTTTGCGTGTGAGTGCGACCCGACACCGAGGTTCACGTCCGGTTCAGGGATCGGCAGCTCCTCGAAGAACACGTCGCTCATCTCGTCGTCGTAGTGCTGGCCGGTGTGGATCAACACCTCCTCGTGGTCGTCTCGAAGCGCGTTCGAGACGGGGAACGCCTTCACGAACTGTGGGCGAGCACCGACAACTGATGCGATTTTCATCGTTTCGCTCCGTCGGTGAAAGCGGCATCGTAACCGCCGTTAATGGTGAGACTCCGTTCCCTCGCCGGTAGTGCAGGTATCTCCTTCATGGGTACCGCCGTCGGGTAACTGTTCCAATTCTCGGAAGGATTCACCATTGTTATGGCTCACTTGCCGAATCGGACACGTTTCCTAGGTACAATATACAGCCCGACCATGTGATACGTGGACAGCCGCCGTAATTTTCGGCGGAGAATAGAGGTCCTACCAGATACTAAAAGACGGATAGGTGTCGTCGTTGCCCCCGTGAGGCCGAACGGGCGTAAATTTAGCTCTGTGCCGAATGTGGGGTATCCTACTGAAAACAGGATTATGTTCCAACTGTGATGGGTGAGTGTGGATGAAATCGCCGTTGCTCACCCAGCGAGCCGTCACAGTTCCCGCGTCGCGATCCGACGTCGCAATCGTTCCCGCGGTCAATCCAGCGCGCTGCCACGGAAGCAGCGAAACGGAATCCGAACTGGGACACCACGGCCACCGTTTCTATCGATTCGAACGGTTCCCGGTGCTAGAAATCCGGATACGAACCAACGTTCAATTCCGGGGTGACCACTCGATCGTTCAGGCCGGTGTCACCAACCCCACGGAACGAACCACCAGCGGGCGGACCGGAGACAGCAGAGGAGTGAGCCAGATGATTGCAGACCGTCGTGTAGTAGGAGAATTATAACAATATCCGAACCAGTCGAGGGATTTCGTAAGCCGTGGCCATCACGACGAGGTCGATGGCCTCGCGTCTATTACAACCATGAGAGGAGTAGAGATCAGTTCGGAGACGGCCGATGAGCGTGTCGAGACGACGATCGAGGACTATCGGGTCGTCGATCTGTTTCTGCAAACACTGTCGTACGCACGCGACCGTGACTACACTGGCTGGGACTACGGCGACGGAATGAGCAGTCGGATCCTCCAAGCCCTCCCGGTCGACAACAAGTGGCTCAACCTCGTGTTTCAGGAGACCAGTAAGCGATGCCCGGTGAACGTCAGACCGCTGTTGCTCGTCGAACAACGGCGGAATTTCAAAGGAACCGCACTGTTCTCGATGGCGAACCTCACCGCTTCGGAGTTAGGGTTCACTCAGGCTCGCCACGCCCCGAACCAATCGCCCGTCGATTACGCCGCAGAAGCCGACGAGCTCGCCGCCTGGCTCGTCGAGCACCAGTGTTCAGGATACGGTGGTTTCTGCGGCGGTCACCGCCATCCCATTCAGCATCTCGACGGCCGCGGCCAGCCGTCCGATCCGGACGTCGTCTCGACGTCGTACGCCACCAAAGCCCTCCTCCGAGCGGGCGCCCTGGACGAAGCGTATCCCGACATCGCCCGGAGCGCTACCGAGTTCGTCGACGGCCATCTCAACTATCGGCAGGTGGAGGGCGACCGCGGCGCCAAGGTCAACTATCACCTCAATCACTCTGAAGAGTACTACACGATCAACGCCGGCGCACTCTGCGCGCGTCTCTTCGTCGATCTCTACGCCCAGTTCGGTGACGACGCGTATCGAACGCGAGCGCGCGAACTACTCGACCACATCGCAGACCTGCAAGCGGACATCGGGGGCTGGACGTATCGCCATCCGCCGGACGCCTCGCACCTCTCGATGGACAACCACCACAACGGGTTCGTCATCGAGAGCTTCCAGCGGTACCACGCTGTCACTGACGAGGAGCGGTACGCGGACACGCTCGACACGGCACTCCACTTCTACCGACACGAACTGTTCGAGCCCAACGGCGCACCGAACTTCGACGAGCAGAACGCGTATCCCCGTGATATTCACGCCAGTACACAGGGCGTCCTGGTGTTCACCTACGCCGGGGATCTCCAGTTCGCGCGTCAGATACTGCAGTGGGTGTTCGACAACCTCCACGCTGGCGACGGGCAATTCTACTACCGCAAAGAGCGGTTCTACACGCGTCGGGTTACGCTGATGCGCTGGTGTCAGGCCTGGATGGCATACGCGATGGGCGAGTATCTCAAAGCCCTCAAACAGCAGTGACGTCGGCACAGAACGCTCGAAAGACCCCTATAACAATGAGAGCAGATTCTGACTCATCAACAAACGAGTCGATGACATGAGCATCGAAGTTCGTGAGGTAACCGACGACGATTTAGAGCAGTGGAACCGGTACGTCGACCAATCGCCGCAGGCGGATCTGTTCCACCGCCGTGAGGCACTCGAGGCGCAAGCGGACGAGATGGGATGTCAGGTCTACCACCTGGTGGGCTTCAAGGGGCAGGAACCCGTCGGGATCTTTCCGGTGTTCGAGATTCAAAAAGGGCCACTGACGACCGCGTTCTCGCCGCCACCGGACTTGCGCGTCCCGTACCAGGGCCCGGCGCTGTTGAACATGGGAAAGTTGAAACAGCGGAAAGCGGAGCGACGCCACCAGTCGTTTCTGGAAGAGTGTTTCGACTGGGTCGACGACGAACTTCACCCGCGATACATTCACGTCAGGCTTAACGGCAATTATCCGGATCTTCGTCCCATGCAATGGGAGGGATTCGACGCGAAGCCGGCATACACGTATCTCGTCGACCTGACACCGGACGACGACGATCTCCTCATGTCGTTCAGTAGTGACGCTCGAAGCAACATCCGTGACGGCAGGGATGCAGCAGACGTCTCCATCGAGGTCGGGGATCGTGACGCCGTGCTCGCCATCCTCGAACGCGTCCGCGAACGGTACGAGAACCAGGGGATCGCGTTCCATCTCTCGGATTCGTTCGTGACCGATCTGTACGAGCGACTGCCTGAGGGAGCAGTACGACCGTACGTCTGTCGCGTCGCCGGCGAGTTCGTCGGCGGCATCCTCGCATACGAGCACGGTGACACGATCCATCGATGGCAGGGCGGTGTCAAAACTGACGCAGACGTTGCCATCTCGATCAACGACAACCTCGATTGGGCAGTGATGGAAGACGCAAAATCCCGGGGCATCACGACGTACGACCTCGTCGGTGCCGAAAATCCGCGGATCAACAAGTACAAGGCGAAATTCAATCCCGATCTCCAGGAGTACTACACGCTCGAACACGGGTCCACGGCGATAAACATCGCCGCCCACTTTTACAAACAGCTTCGCTCGTCGACGGTCCTCGGCTCCAAGTAACGTCAGTCAACTCTTCGTGAGCGAGCCGGAGAACATTCGATACGCCGTTTTCGCCGTCGTCATCCCGACCCCCGAGGACTCGGCGACGTAGTACTCGGTTAGCTCGCCGCAGAACTTCGCCTTGTACTCACAGAGTCGCTCGGTGTTCGCCCCAACCAGATCGTATCCAGTGATCGATTCGAAGTCCGGATCAGTCAGGACATCGTCGAGGATCTGGCGGTGAACGAGGGTGTTGACGCTGATCCCATCGTACGAGTGTCTCGCTCCTCCCAGCCAGAAGTACGCGTGGTCGTTCGAGTAGAGGACCACGATGCCGCCTAGATACGCGCCCTCGTCGTCCCGGGCGACGTACGCTCGGAACCGGTCATCGAGCGCGTCGACGAGGTCTTCGACGAAGCGACGGTGTACGGGCGGCGTTTTGTCCTGTTCGAGGTATCGCTCGGCGACGTCCTCGTGAATTCTGACCGCGCCGCTTCGGCCCTCGTCGCTGATGGTGACGTCAAGCTCCGGAAAGCGCCGCATTTTGTTCCGCAGGCTCTTGCTGAAGCCTTTCATGAGTTCCGCTAAACTCGATGCGTCGTCGACGTCGACGACGTACGTGAATTTCGGATCCACGTCGAGTCCGTTCCACGACAGCGGACGGGGGTCCCCGTAGTCCAGTGGACTCAGTATTCGGACGAGCGTCGTCGACGAACTCGCCCCGACGTCTTCGAGCACGCCCTCGACCAGTGCCTGATTGATTTGTTCTCGCTTCCGCAGTTTCGGACTGTTCGGCATCAGCACTGGTCCGAGTCGCGGGATACTGAGCCCCGGTGGCGGTGAGAGAACAGCGCGACCGACGCGGCGCTCCTCGACGAAAACGGGGAGTAAGCCGACAGTTTCCTGGCCTTTCTTGGCGGCGTACAACCGACGCTCGGCGTCGAGATGGTCAGTGACGACCGAAAGTGCCGCCGGCAGATGAAACACCTCGAACCCCGATTTCGGAAGTTCCGTCCCCCACTCCTCCAAACCAATCTGTTCGACCCTCATGACTAATGCTATCGCATTTTACGGAGACACCAACTTTGTTACATGGTCGCTATGGTATATACTAGCTCACAATCGAAAGTTCAGCGATTCAAACGGTTAGCCCGCGGTACAGACGCAGTGATAACTGGAGTCCACGACGCCGACGGGTCGTCCGATCGGCAAGGGAGCGACGAGCCAGGTGTTCTGTTCTTCAGTGAGACGCGGAACGCCGGAACGCGAAGTGGTCTGGCAGTTATTTGGCACCTCGCACGTCGAGTCGTGACGGAAGCTATCAACCGGGGAATCGCACGCTATCAACCGGTATTCGAATAACTTTATTTTTGAGTGATAGTGTGGTTTTCAACATCCATAATTAGAGTAACACATATTCATATGGAAACCAGAGGAACGCGTAATGCGAATCAAAGACAAGCCTGCGACGCCGACGCCGAGTCGGCTTCTCGGCCTGTTGTTGCTCGTCGGAGGCGGGGTGTTTATCGGTGACTTCTTCTGGGCCATCGCGACCTACTCCCCCTCGATAACGGCTGCACCAGTCGCTGTCTGGGCAACGCTCGTCACCGGTATGTTGGCGGGATCGGTTCTGGTCGGCGTCGGCGTCGCAGCGATGCTTCACTCAGCCGACCACATCGAGATCGGGAGTCAGGTCGACTGGAACACGTAAACTACCCTCCCCTACTTCACTCGGGGGCAATGGCCCCGCTCGCTCGTTGAGGGTTCCGTCAGACGAGGTCTGACGACGTGCAGGCTGTCGCCTGCACCAGGGCTTTCGCGTGGACTCCCGTTCTACGCCTCGGATGAGGCGGGAAGGTCGTACTCTCCACTCACGTTCAACGTCCCGCGATTCAAGCGCACGTCTACGGGTGTGCCTCCGTCGTCTGCGTTTTGCCGACGGCGGAGAGACTGTAGGCCGATGTTTTTTCGCCGTCGAAAAGTCACGCAGTGACTTTGCTGCCCGCCGGATGTAATCCGGCGACCGCGTTGTAGTCGGCGTGGTTCTGGTAGCCACAATCCAGACACTCGTAGTCCTCGTCGGCAACGTACTTCGTCGGCGGTGTGTCGGGATTATCAGAGAGAATGTAGTCATACTTGATTCGTCCATCCGGTGTCGATAGCGAAACGTGGTCACGGTGGAACGTGACACTTCGCTTGTCGTAGATGGCGGTATCGGCCGTGAACGTCGGACGGGACGTATCTTGGTCGTTTTTGAGGCGTTCGACGCCGCTCTTGATGGCTTCGACGGCCTGATGAATCCCTTTCTGGACGAGATTCGCGGTCAACTCCGTGTCCTCGCGTAGCTGATCGTACAGCGCATCTTCGGCCTTGGCCTTCGATGTGACGTGGTAGCCGTCGTCGATTGGTTAAGCTAAAAGACGATAGTGATGAGCCAATCATCAATCTTGGCATAGTTGGATTTAAGGTTTAGACGCATCTAATCCCACGTAAGATGTTGAGCGACGTGATGGAGGATTATCTCAAGTCGATCTATCAGCTTCAGCGAGAACACGGTGCTCCCGTCCAGACGTCTCGTATCGCGGAGTATCTGGACGTGACGTCACCGACCGTCACCAGTATGATGGAGAAACTCGAAGAGCGAGGACTGGTCACGCGTGAGAAGTACAAGGGCGTCGAGCTAACCAAGGAAGGGCAAACGGTCGCCATCGAGATCATTCGGCATCACCGACTGCTGGAATCGTTCCTCGTCGAGCAACTCGACTACGAGTGGACCGACGTCCACGAGGAAGCGGACGTCCTGGAACATCACATCAGCGAGGAGTTCGAAGAGCGGATCGCCGAGACGTTAGAGAACCCCACGGTCGATCCGCACGGGGACCCGATTCCCGAAGAGACGCTGGAGCCACCGGGTAACGACGATGCACGACCCCTGTCGGAGTTCGCTGTCGGTGATACCGTCATCGTCGCCCGCGTCCGGGATCGAAACGAGGAGGAACTGAACTACCTGGCAAAGGCGGGGATCGTCCCCGGTCGAGCACTCGAAATTCGGGAGATCGCTCCGATCGGGATGGTCACGATCACGCACGACGGTGGCGACCAACATCTCCCCGACGACGTCGCCGAAACGATTCGCGCGAGGCCGATCGACGTCGACGAACGAGACGAACCTGAGGTGTCCCACTTGTGAGCGGGTTCGTGGAGATCATGCTGATCGCATTGACGGCACAGCTCGCCGTGCTGCCGGGCGAGAAGGTTCAGTTCCTCATCTCCGGGCTCTCGACGCACTACAATCCGATCGTCGTCGTCTCAGCGGCAGGCGCTGCGTTTGCGGGCTGGACAGCGGTCGAAATCTGGTTCGGACAGGCGATCAAAGGTGCTCTCCCACCAGTCGTTCTCGACGCGATCACGGCGGGGATGTTCCTGCTCTTCGCGTTCCTGCTGTTCCGGTCGGCACCGGATCCCGGCGAAGAGACGCTCAACACCGATGGGTCTGGCATCGCAGCCGTCGAAGATCAACGCCTCCCCGTCGTCGGCGAGGTTCCCGACTACTTCGGAGGCTTCCTGCCGATCTTCAGCATGATGGCCGCAGGGGAGTTCGGAGACAAGACGCAACTCGTGACGATCAGTCTCGCCCTCCAGTACGGCGCCCATCCGGCGATCTGGGTCGGCGAGATGCTCGCGATTATCCCGGTGAGCATCGTAAACGCCGTGTTCTTCTACAAGTTCTCACACAAGTTCGAGCTGCGGAAAGCCCACTTCTTCGGCGCCGGTCTCTTCGCGTTTTTCGCATTTGATACTCTGCTCAGTATCTTCGTCGGCGTCTCGATCTGGGAGACGCTCGTCGGTATCGTAAGCAGCACGATACTCGGCGTACTCTGAAGACTTAGTTTCTGTCGCTTTTACAACCGTCAGTACGTCTATCCAGCGTTTTCCAACTCACGCCACGTCTTCTGACGTCTGGACGGCGCCATAGCCAAGCGCCATGAGGGCGAGGAGCAGAAACCCGGTGACGCCGATCAGATTCCGATCCACAGACAGCGCAACTGCCGTCCCGATCAGAAGGAAGATCATCAGTCCCACGTACACGGGTTCCGGAAGCGTCCTCAGAACGGCCACGGATCGGTCACTCACCATCACTCTTTCAATTCTGATAACAACCTCACTCCATTTGTTTGCTGTCAAAAGTTCCCGACAGTTCGAGAACGAACAAAACGCAATCGCAGATCACAGGGACAGGTAGGACCGAAGGCGGTGCAGCGATCTCATGAGGGCGGAAAACGCCGACCTGTTCACTCGACTGTTTCGGTGAGGACCTTCTTGACGACGTGCGGGTCTTCGAGCAGCTGATGTTCTGTGTAGCTCCCTTCTGCGCTGCCGCCGCTGTGCCGAGACTGTTCCAGAATGTCGAGAAAAGCGTGTTCCTTCAGGAGGTCCCGAACGCGCCGGAGGGAGAGCGGATCCGCCCCTTCCTGGCGGCAGATCTGTTGATAGACGTCGAACACCTTGGTCGTACGGAACGCTTCCTGCTGTGACTCATCGAGGGAGAGAACCGTCAGTGCCTGCAACACGTACCGAGAGTGGGGCGTCGATCCGCGAATCAGTTCGCGGAACCGGTCCGTTTCGGCGCGTTCTCGTGCTTGAATCACGAACTCCTCGCGAACGGTACCCATGTCGTTAGACTGGGCGATCTCACCCGCGTAGCGCAGAATGTCGATAGCTTTCCGTGCGTCGCCGTGCTCTTTCGCCGCCAGCGCCGCCGCACGGGGGATGACAGACTCTTCGAGAACGCCGTCCCGGAACGCGTCGCTGCGAGCCTCCATGATAGACCGCAGCTGCGTCGCGTCGTACGGCGGGAAGACGAACTCGCGTTCACAGAGGCTCGACTTGACGCGTTCGTCCATCCGATCTTTGTACTTGATCTTGTTACTGATCCCGATGACGCCGATCTTGCAGTCCTCGATCTTGCCGGCCTCGCCGGCCCGAGAGAGCTGCATGAGAATGTCGTCGCCGTCCAGTTTGTCGATCTCGTCTAAGATGATAAGGGCGACGTCGAGGCGCGAGTCGAGAATCGACCAGAGCCGCTTGTAGTATGTCGCCGTGCTGATGCCGCGGTCGGGGATCTTGATGTCCGTAATCGAACGATCGTTGAGGGCGCTGGCGATGGTCTGGACGGCCTGCGTTTCGGTCGAGTCCTGTGCACAGTCGACGTAGGCGAACCCTGCTGTGACGCCTTCCTCGTCGGCCGTCGTGATGAGTCGCTGTGACACGTACTTCGCGCAAAGAGATTTCCCCGTCCCGGTCTTTCCGTAGATGAGAATATTGCTCGGACTCTGTCCAAAAATCGCGGGATTCACGGCGTTCGCTAACTGGCTGATCTCCTCATCCCGTCCGACGATACGCCCCTCGTCCGGAAGATGATTGATCTCCAGAAGTTCCTTGTTCGCGAAGATTGGGTCCTCTCGAATGAAAAGATCGTCCGATTCGGACATCCTAGTTCAGACCACATTTCCGGTGGAACTGACTTTACTTTTTCCCCGAAAGCCGCGCAGTACGTTTCCAGTGTAATCTGGCAGGTAACCGCTTCGCAGTTGTCTTTAACGGCATCTTCGATTCATCGGAAATTATATTCTTAGTCCGATAAGCATCGGCGAAAATTCACGATCTCGGTTCATCGGAAACGAGGTCCCGGCTCTATCCGTATTCTACTGCGCCCGCTCGACGTTCCCGACAGTAGAGCGGGCATGCCTCCTCGGAAAGGCACGTTCATTGTTGGCTCGAATCTGTTTCGCATCCCGTAGCCAACGTATCTCCAACACCTATATAATATCATTAATCAATCATAGAGACACCACGTTTCTAGTGAAAACCGACATTACATAGCTTAATTCGTCTGATGTCACGGTTCTTTCAGGCATTTTATTTATATATTATTCCATACTATTTCCCCGGTGGTATAGTGCGTTTTACCTGAATTGAGGCGCTAAGGCCCCTTCCTCAACGAGCGACCGAAGGGAGCGAGTAGGGAGGGGATACAGCGGCCCCAGAACGCGTAGCGTTCTGGTGTGCGAACGAGACGCAAGCGTCCCGTCAACGCCGCACGAATATCAAACACGTCCGACGCTCGGCCCACAGGCCTACACAATCGCAACCCATATTTGTGTAGTTTGTGTATATTGTGATGTGGCAACGCGCAAGAACATCTCTATCCGCGACGACCAAGCCGAGTGGGTCGAGGAGAACCACCTCAACCTCTCGTCGTTCGTCCAAGAGAAACTTGACGAACTCATCGAAGAACGCCCGTAGATGAACTACAACTACAGGTATCGGCTCCGACCATCCGACGCCCACCGCGAACAGTTAGCGTGGACTGTCGATACCTGTAGACAGGTCTACAACCACTTCCTCCACCGTCTCAACCGGAACGACGACACCTCGGCATACTCCGAGCAGAAACTCCTGCCGAGCCTCAAGAAGTGGTGGAACGACCTGAAAAGCGTTCACTCGAAGGTTCTTCAGAAAGTCGTTCAGCGGTTGTACGACAACCTCTCGACGCTCCGGGGTCGCAAGGAGAACGGCTACCACGTCGGGACACTCAAGTGGAAAGCGCCGGACGAGTACCGCAGTTTCACCTACAGTCAATCCGGCTTCAAGCTCAAGAACACGAGCGGTCGAACAAAACTTTGGCTCTCGAAACTCGGAGAGATTCCGCTCACTTTCCACCGCGAACTTCCCGACGACGCCGAGATCAAGACCGTCACAGTCAAACAAGAACCCACCGGGACGTGGTTCGCCGTCCTCGGCGTCGAAACCCCGGACGACCCACCGGAGAAACCGGAGAATCCCGAGAAGTGCGTCGGAATCGACGTGGGGATTTGCAAGTATGCCCACGATACCGACGGAACTGCCGTCGAATCACTTGACCTGTCCGACGAGCGAGAGCGGTTAGAACGCGCACAGCGTGACCTCTCGCGGAAGGAACACGGTTCCGCGAATTGGGAAGAACAGCGGAAGGTCGTGGCCGAGCGCCATGCTGACCTCAAGCGAAAGCGGCGAGACTTCCTCCACAAGTTATCGTACCACTACGCCCGCGAATACGACCTCGTGGCGGTCGAAGACTTGGACGCGAAAGGCTTGGTCGAACTGCCGGGGAACTCTCGGGACCGGGCAGGCGCGGCGTGGGGGACGTTCCTTCGGATGCTCAAATACAAGTGTGAGCGAGAGGGGACGCACTTCGTCGCCGTCGAACCGGCGGGAACGACGAAGGAATGCGCGTCCTGCGGCGTTTCGACGGACAAGCCGTTGTGGGTCCGTAAACACTCTTGTCCGGCGTGCGGGTTTGAGGCGGATAGAGACGCGAACGCGGCGTGGAACATTCTTTCTCGCGGTGTCAAAAAGCGGTTAGGAGCGGGACGCTCCGAATCAACGCCTGTGGAGACTGCGCTCCCTGTGGATACGTCCGTATCTGCAAAGCGCGTCGTGGAAACAGGAAGCCCCATCCTCAAGCGCGAGGGCGTCAGCCCGAGCGGTAGGGTGGAGTAGTTCACCGGAAACGAGGTGTGTGTTTTCTCTTAGTACGTGACTATCAGAAGGGATACGACTGGTGGGAATTTCGACCTCTACGAGCGGATTCACTCACTAAACACCCTATAATAGACCTCGTGCACACGATTACACCGGAAACGTGGTGTGTTACAAGGCTCTTACTCTCCGCTTCGTCAGATCGCTTGGGCAAACAGCGGTGGCATGGGGAAGTCGAACTCAGTCCGGGTCGTGGCCCCACACGAGCTCGTCAACCAAGTCCGCGGGACTGCCAGTCGCTTTTGCCGTGTCGCTCTCTCGGGAGGAAAGCAACGGCACTACTGGCACACCGATATTGTCGACGTCTGTGTATCGTGATCGAGTCATACGGATCTGCCGCCAAGTCGCCGACGGCAGTATAGTTAATTATTGTTCATTAATATTAGTATAGGGCCACTAGTGGCAGACGGCAATTCGTTTTAACCAACAGAACGGTCGCAGGGATCAGCGTTGGTTAACACGTCGACAGTCGAGAGCCAGTTCGGATTCTAAACGCTCACGGGCTATCTGCGCCCTTCTACCGAGATGTCAAAGGGGAATAGGAAGTGGATAACAATACTGGTAGCAATCTTGCATGATGATGGGCCCTGACGGGAACAGCCGAAAGGGCCTCGCGCACAGTTGCGTGACGTGTCACAAGCCCCGGAACGGGAGCCCGACACCGTTCCACAACGGGGGAGCCCTGCCGGACCCGAACCACAAATCCTCTGGTTCCCCGCTGCCTTCACCTCACGCGCCGGCACGTGGTCTCCACGTGCCTTTTCACACGCTCCTATCCAGCGAGCCACTGCGACGCGACGAGACCAGCTGGTCTCGTACCCGCAGCGACGGAGCGTCACGTCCAGTACGTCATCGCGTGATCGAACAATGCTACTGACTCACAGCCGACAACGTGTCGTCACACCCATGTTATCGGGCGTCACGACTGAAGTAACGAGTTCCTAGCCTCAGTATGGACGTATACTGCATCGTACACGACTGTTTCGAGTTACACACGCCAGCAGTAAGTATAGTATACTCGGGCAAGAGAACACGTGTTGAATAATACGACCCCGTCGGAGCGGAATTAACCAGTTACATCCGGTACAAACAGTCTACTGCAGTTAAGACCGGTGGGCGTCCCATATCTCATAGCCCTGGTGAAAGGTGGCCAGGGACGGGTGAACAATGAAACGCAGTTCAAATCAATCGAATGAGTGGTGGGAAGAGAAGACGAGCATGCTTCACGCAGGGCACTCTCCCCGAGTGAAGGTGTTTCTTCGTTCCCTTGCGCCTCCGATGGGGACGTGCCAACAGCAAAACGAGGCCCTAGAGCAGCTCCAGTCGTTCGAGCGGCAGGGCCTCCTCGATTCTGTAGACGTCACCGTCTGGGGAAAGTCAATTTGTCCCGATAGCGCGGCCGCACAGACTGAGCCCGGCACGCGAATTCTCGATTACGTCGACGAATTCACGGCCTGGGGTGCCAGAACGGGATCGAGCACCGAGCTTCCCTTCGAAGAGCAGCGCGTCTCCTCTTCGATCCTGGACGAACAGTACCAAAAAATCGTCCTCCCACAGGTCTGTTTCGGCGTGTACACCAGCGATCAACTCGAGCTTGTGCTACCGTGTGAGATCGACGGGGAAAGCTACGGCGTCGAGGATTTCATTCGCATCGTCGAGCAGCAGAGTCCTGTCGAACGGGAAATTGGGACTTCGGCCTGAGCCCTTCCTCACAGGTCGCACGCGACCACTCACGAACACGGCACGGTGAGATCTGCACGGACCTATAGAACAAACCCTGTTTGCAGGCATCTGGTCCTCACAGTACGCATACGACCGAGAAACCCGCGTATTTCGGGGAAGGGACGATAACGCGTCTATAACAAAGGCCAGCACGAGCAAGCGTTCGCTTGCTCGAATGTCCCGCTATAGAGACGCCAGTGACACGGTTCCCTCCAGCCAGGTCCAATGAGTACGCAAGCGGACTCCAACTGGCAGCAAGTGCGTAGTTACCTCAAGACATTTCCCCTCGATCTCGTTGTCATCGTCGGGTTCGTCGGTCTCCTCACGTCGAGCGTCGCGCTCGTCCCCGATGATCCCTTCTGGCGCTTCCTCTTTGGTGGCGTCCTGCTCGTCTTCGTCCCCGGGTACGCGTTGCTGGCAGCCGTCTTCCCCGGCGACGGGCCACAGAGCCGAGAGCGTCGGATAACGAACCTCGACGGAGTGACGGTGAACGACGGGATCACGCTCAGCGAGCGCCTCGCCCTCGCATTTGGAATCAGCGTGGCGCTCATCCCGTTGTTTGCGCTCGGACTCGCTGCGGTCGGGGTTACGTTGACGCCGTCGACGGTCATCGGCGTCCTCTCGGTGTTTACCGTCGGCTGTGTCGTGGTCGCGCTGTTTCGCCGCCTTCGACTCCCCGTCTCGGATCGATTCAGCCTCCCGCTCGACGAGTGGGCAAACGACACCCGGACGTTCCTGTTCGGGGGCAGTGCTATAGATAGCCTCGTCAACATCGTGCTCGTGCTCAGCATCCTGGTCGGAGTCAGTGCCGCCGCCTACGCGATGTCCGTCCCCCAACCCGACGCGGAGTTCACCAGCTTCGCACTGATGACCCGCTCTGAGAGCGGCGGATACGTGAGCTCTGGCTATCCCACGAACTTCACACAGGGTGAGCCAGAGGAACTCGTCGTGAGCGTCACAAACAATCGACAGGAGGCGACGGCGTACACGGTCGTCGCCGAACTCCAGCAGGTTCGAACGAACGACGAAAAACGGTTACAGGTCCTCTCACAGCGCGAACAGCGGCGGTTTCCCCTCGACCTCGAGCCGAACGAGAGCTGGCAGCAACCCCACGACATCACTCCGGAACGGGCCGGAACGAACCTCCGCCTCGTCTACTTCCTGTACCGCGGTGAGGCTCCGGTCGAAGCGAGTGCGGCGACCGCCGACAAACGACTCCAGTTGTGGATCAACGTCTCGACGCGGGTTCAGCAGAACAACACGGCGCCCAATACGACGGTCCCCAACACGACAGCGCCCAACACGACGACCCCCAGCACGACCGGCAGAGTCGGTCAATAAGGAATCGAGCCACTCGCCGCTACTCTCGGAGCATCCGTCCGACGGTCACGAGGCCGAGCATCAGGACGACGCCAGTCCCCAGCAGAATGAGTGCCCACTGGAAGGAACTGTCTGAATCGGACTCGCCGTCGCCAGCCGTCACCGTCCCGCTGTCTTCCGCAGGCGTCGACTCCCAGTTCGGCCCTCGGTCGACGGTGACCGTGGTCGTGCGATTGTTCACGCCGAGTCGATACTCTCCCGGTGCGTCGAATCGCTGCGTGAACTGCACCGTCCGAGTTGCTCCTGGAGCGAGTTTTACCTGATCAACGGTGACGACGTCCCCGAACGCACGGAACTGAACGCTGCCGGTCCCGCCTGCAGTCCCGGCGTTCGTCACCGTCGCGTCGACGGTGACCGTCTCGCCCGTTTCGACCCGGTTGCGGTCCACTGACAGGGCCGTCACCGAGATGTCGGGCGTCGGTTCAGTGACGGTGAGCTCCGTCACGTACTCACCGACCTCGACGTCCGTCTCCCCTACTTCCCGGAACTGAACCGGCACCGTCACGGTCCGCTGTGTGCCGGCCGCGACGGACACCGTCGGACTCGCGATCGTGCGGTCGTTTGCGGTCACGTTGAACGTCTCCGTTCCGTCCCGACTCCCGCTGTTCTCCAGGGTCAGTTCCAGGCGTGACGTCCGATTCGAGAGGGGCGGCGGATTCTGCGGTCTGACGTCGACGACACTGATCTCGGGATGGCGAAGTCCGACCGCGACGAGTCCGGGGTCGGCGATCGAGGTCCGAACGATCATCTCGTTGCCGCTTTGCCGGCCCGGCGTCGCATCGACCGTTCGCCACTCCCCGCCGCGATACACGGACACAACGACGTCGTCTTGTCCCGCGTTGGCCTCCCGGAGATAATCGGTCTCGACGTCGAAGCGGTACGTGATGCCGAAATCGTTCGAGCTCGCAGTCGAGCCGACGGTACTGTACAGCAGGGGCGTATCGAACGCGGCGGGCGGGCTCGCTGCATCGGCTGCCGAGAGCGATTCGAGCGTGCTATCCACGGTGACGTTCAGGTCGAACCGGGACGCCCCGCCACGCGAGACCACGTCGAACGAGCGCAGATCGGTGTCGTCATCTGCGTCACCGACTGCACTCGGCGGTTCGACGGTCGTCGACCGGCCGTTCCTGGCGTTCCGGACGGCCACACTGAAACTGTTCGAACCAGTTCGCGAGACGGTCGCTGACATCGACGAGGGCGCCGGCCCTTGCCCGGTACCGTTGGGTGGGAGTTCCTGCGGGAGCTGTCGAGCAGCGCTCGGGACGGTCACGCCGCTCAGCGACGGCTGGTGACACGGCTGCGACATCTCCCCGTCGATACATCCGCTCTGTCGTGTGACACGGTCGATCGTGGCGTCGGCCGTCGGTTGCCCCTGCACGCCGACGGCGGCAGTAACGACGGTGACGACGATCGCCACGAGAACAGTCACGTGAAGTCGTTCGCCGGACATGATATAACAGTCGCGCGTCTGCTATCGACGGAACGGAACCGACCCGCTTTGTTATCCCCAGAGAAATCAGGTAGTAGCCCGCTACCACCGGTGCAGGGTCAGGTCAGCCCGCGATCGCCCCGCGGAGTCGCCTGCTGAACGCGCTGAACCCCGGTTTGCCGTCCCAGACCCAGAGCCACAGCGCAACGACGAGCAGCCCGAGTTCGCCACTCAGGTACATCATGCCACGTGGCGTCCCCAGGAAGCCGAGGAAATCGCCGAACAGACGAGTAATCTTCCCGAGTGCATCGGACTCGACGTACCCCTCACGCGGAACGAACGGGTAGAACAAGAACCCGTACGCAGGACGGTCACCGAACAGGACTGGATAGACCACGTCACCAGGAAGGTGCAGGAGATAGCCGACGCCCAGTGCGACGCCCAGGTCAGTTCGGCGATACCGTCGCGCCATCCAGACACCCAGCGTGACGAACGGGAGCGCAAACACCAGTGAGTGAGCGAGTGAGCGACCGCTCGGGAGCAACTGCAGCCACCAGGCGAGCGGTTTGTCGATGAGGTCCGGCAGTTGTGATCCGACGAGCAATGCGATGACCGGGCCAGCGCTGGGCGTCTCACCGGTCGTCACCCGAGTCACGACCGAGTAGCCGATGTACGCGACGGCAGCGTGTTCCCACGGCCACATCAGCGATCCCCCGTTCCCTGATCCATGCGTGGTCTCGGTCGTGGACGCAGTATAGTTAGTGCCCACCTAGCGACAGGAATACGCAGACAGTCGACCGTTCGTCGCTCTCAGGCCGGGGTGTGGAAGAAGCTCATCGCGTAGTACAGCGGCCGTTCGTAGACGTCCGGGTCTTTGTGGAACATGATGTGAGAGCCGATCTGTGCGTTGTTGAAGTGTGCGTACCGTGGCCCCTGCAGGATTCGGACGAGGAGTCGCGGATCGATGTCCATCCGGACGTACTCTTCGGCCGACTCGTACTCGTCGACGCCCACGAACTCGAAGCCGTCTCCCTGCATCGAAATCTTTGCGAACTCGTCGTCCACCAGTTGCAGGTACACGGTGGTCTCGGACTCGTAACCGAGATCCTGACGTTTCACCTCGAAGTGTTCGTAGGCCTCGGGAATCAGTTCCCGGAACGTCTCCCGGTCGGGCATCGGATCCGACTCGAACGTGAAGTCCCGATCGGCCAGGACGGTCTCGATGTACTCCGCTTTCTCCTGTTCGTCGATCGGGGTGTACGGCGCCGACTGTCGCTCGGCGTCGAGGTCGAAGTGCTCCTCGCTGTTTAGGAGGACACACACCGAGGAATCTGGCACCGCATCGCTCCGTTCGAAGTAGTCTTTGGCCTCGTCGCGGCGGGCCACGGCGAGGTACTCGTTCAGGTCAGCGTTGTCTCCGGCAAGGACGTAGCTCCCCGCAAAGGGCATGTAGTAGTCCGGTTCCAGCACGTCGATGAACGACTCGGCGTCCTGGAGCATCTCGACGGCCACGTCCGCTTTGGCTTCTAGCTTCTCCGCGTGCGTGTAATCCGCCATGCACTGCGGGTAGAAGTTCGCCGCCCCGTACTGCATGAGGAGCATATCGATCTCACCGTACCTGTCGTTGATTTCGCCACAGGCGCCGGCGGACATCGGCCACCGGCAGTCGTTCGCGTTGACGAGGACCGAATCGCCGTCGTCGAAGACGCCCATCGAGTCGATCTGGGTCGAGCCGTCCGTTCTGCCGCCGCTCTCTGACTCCATCCACCACGAACAGCCGAAGTACTTCCCGCATTTCTCTGGGTTACAGTTGTCCGCGCCGAGGACGTTGAGGTGGAGGTCACCGCCGAGGTGGACCCGCTCGTTGTGGGGAAGTTCCTTCACGTCGAACCCGTGTGCCTCGACGTTGTGCCGAAGGAAGTCCGACTGGTAGTCGTGGATCAGCACGGGGATGTCGTCGTCGAGCCGTTCCAGCGTGTCCCCGTGGCAGTGGTCGGGGTGAATGTGCGAGATGTAGATGTAGTCGACGTCGTTGTAGTCCGACGGTTCGAATTCGAGTGGCGGATAGTGGGCCCAGGCACCGTAGAAGGCACCGTCGAGCAACCACGGGTCGCACAGGACGCTCATATCACCGTCTTCGACGACTACACTGGAGGACTTGAGATGGCGGAGTCGCATACCTGGAACGTCTGTGTATCCCCTCCTTTGTTATGGCCAGAGCAGCAGTATAAGGCCCGAATACGGTGTAATCTGGAAGGCAATTTGGCTCGGCTTGTTTCGGTCAGCAAATGAACACCTCACCGACTTTATGAGCTCGATACCGGTTTTCAGGAGTTTTCTAACCCGGACGCGGAAAAGTTGTAATTAACAATAGCTGCTGGCAGCGGCGTATTAGGGGAGACATTCATGTACCGGAATCGATCATTGGATGACCAAATATGCGGGACTGAGGCCCGCAGCGCCTGAATATGTACAGGAATCACTCGGTTGGCGTCGTCATTCCCGCCTACAACGAGGAGGGATTCGTGGGCGACGTTATAGAGACGGTTCCGGCGTACGTAGACCGCGTTTACGTCATCGACGACGGATCGACTGACGGAACGTGGGACGAGATTCAAACAGCTTCGGACCGCGTCAACGGCGACGAGCAGACCGGCGCCAGTCGACGTCCGGATTTCGACCGCCGGGTCGTCCCCATCAAACACGAGCGCAACCGGGGCGTGGGCGGCGCGATCAAGACGGGGTATCAGCACGCCCAAAACGATCGCATCAACGTGACGGCGGTCATGGGCGGTGACGGGCAGATGCGGCCGTCTGCACTCTCCAATTTTCTCGATCCGATCGTGGAGGGGCGAGCGGACTACACGAAGGGGAATCGGCTCATCGAAACCGAGACGCGGGCAGGCATGCCGCAGTTCCGAAAAGTCGGCAACTACATCCTCTCTGGACTGACGAAAATCGCAAGCGGGTACTGGGGTATCGGCGACCCCCAAAACGGATACACGGCCATCTCGCTGGAAGCGCTCGACACGATCGAGTTCGACGAGATGTACGAGTTCTATGGCTACTGTAACGACATCCTCGTCAAACTCAACGTCCACGACCTCCAGGTCGAGGACGTCCCCCGGAAGTGTAACTACGCCGACGAGGAGAGTCACATCGACTACAAGACCTACATCCCCCGCGTGTCGGGGATGCTCCTTCGGAACTTCGTGTGGCGGCTCCGCGAGCAGTACCTCCGCGGGAGCTTCCATCCGGCAGCACTCTGCTACACGATCGGGATGACGACGGGCGTCGTCGGGACGATCCTCGCGAGCGTCGAGGCCGTCACGAACGGCAGTCGGTCCCGTGGCGTCGGCAACGCGATCAAGACGTCAGTTGTCGGCGGAATCGTGTTCGTCCTCGGGACGCTGTTCGAGCGAAAGCGCCACGAGTCGCTCGCGACCGCCAGCGATCCGGAGTCGGAACTCGCACAGGAAACCGAGACAGAGCACCCAGTGGTACGGGAAGCCACCGACTCGGCACAGCCTGCCGAACCCACGGAAAACGGCGCAGAAATGCCAGTCACGCAGGACGGACAATCGGAGCGCAGCTAACACACCGCCACGTCGACGACGTATCACGTGCGCGGCAGTCGTAGCTGGTGCTTAGCCGAACTTCGCGTTTCATAACAAAACCATCTCGGGAACTGATACTGATGTGGCTCGGTCATCTCGGCCCTCCAAGACGCAGTCGCGGCGGCGACTGCTCCGGGCCCTCACCGTCGGCGCGATCGGTAGTTTAGCCGGCTGTTCGTTTTTCGACGGCCAACCGACGCCGACGCCGTCACCGACGCCACGGCGGTCAGTCGGTCGCACGCCAGCGCAGGGGCAGCGAACGCGGGACGTCCCGTCCACACTCACTCAACAGTACGAGACCGTCCACAACGTCGTGCAGCTCGGGGCGGACCATACTGGGACGCACTCGGTGAGCAGCGTCCTGGACGCCGAGATCGACGACCAGACGGCGCTGTACTTCCCCAGAGGAGAGTACCGACTGGAGAGCGGGATGACTGCAGGCGGGTTCCGCAACGTCGCGCTGGTGGGGGACAGGGCACTCGTTCGCCCGCCACAGGGGTTTACGGGGTCGTTGTTCGAGTTCGGAACCGACGCCGACGCGGCAGGGCTCCGGTTCGAGGGGATCGATTTCGACCTGACGGCCGCGAACACCGGTGCACGGCCGATCCACGCGGCGATTCAGGACGGATTGTTAGTCCGCGACGTCACCGTCTACGGTCGCCAGGACGTCGACCACGACAGCATGCGGTTCGACGTGACGAGCGCGTCGGGGTCGGGCCGAGTGGAAGCGCTTCGGCTGCCAGACGGCAGTGTCACCACTTATCCCAACACTGGCATCTACGTCGGCGAGAAATCCGTCGGCTCGCTCACGTTCGCGGACTGCCACGTCGTCGGATTCCCGGACAACGGACTCTACGCCTCACCGGCCCCAGGGAAGGTCACCGTCGAAGGCGGCGTCTACGCCAACAACGGCATCGCGAGCGTTCGAGTCAGCGGCGGCAGCCGCATCAACGACGCGCGCATCATCTGTGACTCCACGCGGTCGGGGCTCGAAAACATGCGCGGCATCAGGCTCCGCGAAGGAACCGACGTGGTCGTGGACGGCTGCACGGTCGAGATGCGGGCGGTAACCGAAAGCGACGCCGGGATCACCATGGCCGAGTGGTTAGAGGGCGCCACGATCCGCAACACGGTCGTGCAGACGGACGCAAACGACGTCCCCGGAATCCTGGCCAAACGCCCGAACAGACGGCTCAGAGCCGACCGGTCGACGAACGCCGGAATCACGCTGGAAGACGTTCGAGTGCTCGGCCGTGCCGCAAACGAGAGCGCGATCTCCATCGACAACCGTCACGGATGCCGGCTCGACCGCGTCTGTATCGACCAGCGCGGATCGGACCGAGACGGAATCACGCTCAAGAACGCCACGAACGGCGTTCTCACCGAGACGGTCATCGACGTCACGGGGGAGCCCCTCGTGCTTGACGACGCGCGGGCGAAACGGCGGCAGGTCCGAATCGGCAGTTTCGGACGCCGCTGTCACTCGGGCGACTGATAGAGAGTATCGTAGCCAGCCGGAGTCACAGCCACCTCCGGCTGGCCGACTGGTATCGATTCGACACAGGAGAATCTGTGAATGTCTGCGATAATCCCTGTGAGCTACCGAAGCCGACGGTAGAGTTTCGAGAGCAGGTCCATCGTCCGCGTGCTTCTGACGAGGCTCTGGAAGGTCACCAGTTCGGGGTCGAACTTCGACTTGTAGCGTGAGATGCCGCGGTGGTTGGCACCGACGAGGTCGTAGCGGGTGCAGCCGCGCTCGGCGGCACGGCGCATGACGTGCCAGTCCAGCAGTTCTGTGACCGGCAGGTCCGGCTCCGGTTTCGCACCGCCCTGCCAGCGATACACCGTGTCCCCGTACTCCAGGGCGATCATCCCGCCGACAAAGCGGTCGCCCTGGTGGACGACGTACGGCCTGACGACGCCGTCGGGCAGTCGCTCGGACAGGTCCGTCACGAACGAATCCGTGACGCGGTACGATTTCCCCTGCTCCCGGTGGCGAGCGCGGAGGTGGTTGAGTATCGTGGCGATCGCATCGGAGTCCTCCGAAACGTGGAGCTCCGGCGTTTCGGTCCGAATGTTTCGTCGCGCGTCCCTGCTGAACCGATCTAACAGGGACGACGCGTCCGGCGTCAGATCCACCACGTAGGAGTACTGGGGCGTGGCCTCAAAGTCCCGCCACAGGAACGGCCGATGGTCCCCGAGCCGCGCAGCCGTCCGAACGAGGACGTAGCTCGGGGCGAATCGGTCCTGGAGACACGAGAGGACAGCGCCGATGAAATCCTGCCGCCGCCGCTCGTGTCCCACGGTATCAGTTCCGTCCCAGTCGAAGACGACGGGTCCCAGATAGCGTATTTTCAGATTCGGCGCCGGAGAGAACAGCGCCGTCAGCGGGCCGACCGACTTCTCGAAGACGGGAAACAGACCGAGCGGACGGTCGTCGGCGAACCCGACGAACGAGTGGAACGTCGTTCCGGTGTGATCGGCGAGAGTTTCGAGGAACTCGTAGCGATGAAAGGGCGTCGCCTGGGCGGCGTTCGCGGCCAGGTCGTTCCACTGCCGGCCCGACACAGTCGAGGTGATGCGGAGATGGTACGGGCGGTCAGACGTCTTCGAGGTAGCCAAGGTTTGCGAGGTGCTGTTCGACCGCGTCGCTCTCGTCGGCGCTGATTTCTCGTGCATCGAACTCTGGGTAGGACTGACTGTCGAGCGATTCGACGAGGGGAAGCGGGCGGCCGTCCATGCGGTCGCTCGGCGCGACCGCGAACGTGGACAGCACCGTCGGGGCGACGTCGAACAGTTGCGGCTGTTGGGCACCGTCCATCGCTGCGGGATCGATATCGGCGCCCGTCGCCACCATGATTCCCATCCGCTTGTGGTTCCAGGGTTCGGAGGGGGCAGCGAACTGGTCACCGAGCAACGCACCGGAGAGGAACGTGTCGAAGCTGTCCGGAACGACGACGATGTCCGGGGCCTGATCGGCGTATGGGCCCTCGTAGACCGCCTCGCGGGGATGCACCGCCTCGAACACTGGACTGCCGTCCGGCGTCGTGAGTTCCGTGAGCGACGAGATCAGCGATTCGCGAACTGACTCGTACTCGTCCTCCGGAACCGTCCCGTTCGGATCGCGCCCGGCGACGTTGAGTTTGATTCCGAGTTCGATCCGGGACCGCATGTACGCAGCCGAGTTCTCGAAGTCGACCTGTTCCGTCCCCGCCCTGATCGCGTCCGTCGGCATCACGTCCGCAACGACGTCGGCGAGCCCGACAGCGCTGAGAACGCGCTCGATGCGTTGGCTCGTGAGGCCGACTTTCGCCGCGCCAGCGACGGCGCGTTCGAGGAGTTGCTGGTCGGGTTTCCCCCCGTCTTCACCTTCTCTGAGCTTGTTCCGGGCGATCGAATCCCAGGAGGGCATCCCTTCACCGCCTCTCTTGGTCGCGACGTAGCCCGCTTCACGCAGGTACTCGTTGACCCTGAACTCGTAGCCGTCGTACTCGCCCATCCCGTGATCGCTGACGATGACGACGTTTCGTGGGTCGCACGCGTCGAGCACGGCGCTGATCTCGTCGTCGACCGCGCTGTAGACGCGTTCGACGGCCTCCCAGTCGTCCGGTCGTTCGTGAAACACGGTGTCCGTCAGCTGGAACTGCAGGAAACCGAAGTCAGGGTCGTGTTCCGCGACGAGGTTCCGGAAGACCGTCCCCCGGGACCGGACGACGTCCTCGTAGGCGTCGAGATGAGCCTCCCGTGACACGTCGCTGGTCTTCGGCGGGTATATCTGATAGTCCTCGACCGACGAGAGGGCGTCGTCGGGGTGACACTCCGGGTCCTCGGGTGCGACGTATCCCGGAACGACGGCGCCGTCGACTTCCCGCGGCGGATGGGTCACGGGGACGTTGACGACGACGCTTTCGTGCCCGTGCTGGTCGAGGAGTTCCCAGATCGCGTACTCCTTGACGTCGGTCCGATCGACGACGTCCCAGTCGTACCCGTCGAACGTGAGAAAACCGAACACCCCGTGCTTGCCCGGGTTGACACCTGTATAGAGCGAAGGCCACGCACTCGGCGTCCAGGGCGGAAGTTGGGACTCGAGTTCGCCGACGTAGCCCTCGCTCATGAGCCGGTCGATGGTTGGAATCGCCGCAGCGTTCGAGAGCCGATTCAGCACCGGCAGACATGCAGCATCCAGACCGAGAAGGACTGTTTGCAGCGAAGACGAACGACCCGATGACATCACTTGTCATTGTCGAATCTGACGTTTTGTTACGAGCAACTTTCCGCCACGATAGTAACTCATAGTATCTGATATTCGCCGCGCAGGCTATCGTTACATTCGGCCCGTGAGCGACGACAGACCGGGAACGATGAGCGGATACGTGCCGTAAGGGCCACCTACCGTCCGAATCCACGATTCCGCACTCACGATACAAGAACGACGTAACTAGAACGGCACTGTCTTGACGACTAAGCCTGACCCGCTGGCCCCATAATGGTCAGAATGTTTATCACTTTACTATCTCCCTAATCCGATATGGCACGTCGCCAGGATGGAGGAAGCAGTGGGAAAGACAACCTTATGGACAGACGATCGCTGCTGCAGGCGATCGGTGGCGCGGCAGCGACTGTCGGACTCGGCAGCGCCGTCACCGGTTTCAGCACGCAGCGGGTGCGGGCCGCAGAAACCGTCGTCGATCTGGGCGAAAAAGGCCTCAAATCGGGCGACGACATCGACCCGTACCTCGAGGAGCACTTCGTCTCCGGCAACGAGGTCCACATTCCCGCAGGTGAGTACAACTTCTCGAGCGACGAGGCACTCGGTGGGGACAAGAGCAACTGTGCGCTCGTCGGTTCGCCGAAAGGCGTCGTTCTGCACCGACCGGACGACCCCGAAGAGACGGTGCGACCGAGCCTCGCCGCCGAAGAGGGGACGGTTCGCGTCGAGAACATCACCATCAAGGGCAAACACGGTCAGGAGCAGTCGCGCTGGCGGATGGAGGCCCAAGAGGGTGCGACGATCGAAGTCGTGAACGTCAACTTCCCCGACGGCACCGTCGAAGCGTCGGACTCGACGGGGATCTACGCGGGCGGGGAGCACGCGGGGCTGCTGTGGGTGAAGAGCTGTTACTTCTCGAACTTCGGGAACGTCGCGCTCTACGTCTCCGACCCGTACTCGGAGGGCAACGGCCAGGTCATCGTCGAAGACTGTAACTTCGTCAACACCGGCATGTCTTCGCTCCGGTTCGCTTCGGACGACAGCATCTGTCGGCGCTGTTACTTCGAGGCCACCGAGAAAGGCCCCGAAGGGAACACCGGGTGGAACCAGCGCGGCATCAAGATCGACGACCCCGGCGAGAACGTCCTCTTCGAGGACATCGACATGTACTGGACCGACGTGGCCACCTACCCGATCCAGTTCGACGACAAGGGCGAGGGCGGCGCCGGCGTCATGCGCAACGTGCGCATCTACAACGACAGCGACAACGCGACGTTCAAGAAACAATGGGACGGCATCGCAGAGAACTGGGACGGCGAGAACATCCACCTGACCGGTGGTGCCGACCACAACGCGCCAGAGAGCTTCGAGACGGTCACCGGCAGCGAGGCCAAGAAGCCAAAGCGAGAGTACGAAATCTGGACGCCCATCGAGGGCGCGGCCAGCCCGGACGAGTCGACGAACAAGTGAGATCGCGGCAGTACGCCGTCGTCGATAGCCCGGCACGGCCTCCACCCGAGACCGGTCGCTGACGCGAAGTTGGCATAAATTGCCCCGGACTCGATCCAGGGACATCTGTTTCTTCGACGCACTGAGACGGTGCGCGTTCAACGCGGGTCTCGCAGGACGACTCGACAGGACCATCCCTGAGAGCGTGAGGCGAACGAAATCTGGAGTAAGACACACTTACTCACCCGTCTGCGCCTTCCGATAGCAATCCGCAACTATCTGCAGACTACTGATGCACTGTCTTGTAAAGTAACCCTGACTGTTCGGCATCCGACTGGTCAGAATGTTTATCGGTTTAGTGTATCCCTAATCCGACATGGCACGTCGCCAGGATGAAGGAAATCGCGGGAAGGACAGTCTTATCGACAGACGATCGCTGCTGCAGGCGGTTGGCGGAACGGCAGCAGCCGTTACGCTCGGTAGCACGATCACGAGCGTCGGGGCACAGGTGAGTGGTGCGGACAACGTCGTCGACCTCGGAGAACAAGGTCTCACGTCGGGCGACGACATCGACCCGTACCTCGAGGAGCACTTCGTCTCCGGCAACGAGGTCCACATTCCCGCAGGTGAGTACAACACCTCGGGCGACGGACTGGGTGGGGACAAGAGCAACTGTGCGCTCGTCGGTTCGCCAAAAGGCGTCGTCCTGAACCGACCGGACGACCCCGAAGAGACGGTGCGACCGACGCTGTTCGCCGAAGAGGGAACGGTTCGCGTCGAGAACATCACCATCAAGGGCAAACACGGCGAGGAACAGTCGCGCTGGCGGATGGGCGCAGCCGAAGACGCCAAAGTGGAAGTCGTGAACGTCAACCTGCCCGACGGCACCGTCGACGGCTCCGACTCGACGGGGATCTACGCGGGAACCGACCACGCAGGCCTGCTCTGGGTCAAGAGCTGTTACTTCTCGAACTTCGGGAACGTCGCACTCTACGTCTCCGACCCGTACTCGGAGGGCAACGGCCAGGTCATCGTCGAAGACTGCGCGTTCGTCAACACCGGCATGTCTTCGCTGCGCTTCGCATCCGACGACAGCATCTGTCGAGGGTGTTACTTCGAGGCCACGGAGCGGGCCCCCGCCGGAAATACCGGGTGGAACCAGCGCGGCATCAAGATCGACGACCCCGGCGAGAACGTCCTCTTCGAGGACATCGACATGTACTGGACCGACGCGGGTACGCGACCGATCCAGTTCGACGACAAGGGCGAGGGCAGCGCCGGTGTCATGCGCAACATGCGCATCTACAACAGCGGTGATCGTGAAACGTTCGTCCAGGACTGGGACGGAGTCGGCGAGAACTGGGACGGCGAGAACATCCACCTGACGGGCGACGCGGACCACAATGCCCCCGAGAGCTTCGAGACGGTCACCGGCAGCGAGGCCGAGAAACCCAACCGGGAGTATTCGATCTGGACGCCCCAGGACGGTGCAGTCGGTCCGGACGGCCCGACCGACGGCGCGGACTCGGGCGGCTCCACAATCGACGGCAAGAAGCTCACCCTCCACGCGAGCCCGGACAACCCCGACACCTACTGTGACGTCTCGTTCACGGTGGACGGCGAGGTCGAGTACGGCGACGAGGCCGAACCCGACACCGACACGATCGAAGAGAACCAGGACGGTACCTACACGGTCACCAGCGTCGAGATGAACCCCGACGCGTATGACAGCTACCGGTTCACTGGTTCGATCACCGACTACAGCGTCACCGAGGGCTACGCCGTCACGGTCAGCGTCGACGGGACGGAAACGACCTTCGAGGAGCTGACCGGGGAGAACAGTGGTTCCTCCGACG
>NZ_JALLGV010000011.1:0-119881 GCF_023077655.1 Halorientalis brevis
CCGCGTTCGTGAGGAGTTTGTTCTCCGCTTTCCGGAGGTGTTCTTCGTACGTCGACCGCGCGACGGCAGTTTTGTCGGCCAGATCCCGGAGTGACGTCTTCCGGGGCTGTTCGTAGTAGCCGCTTTCCAAAGCCAGGCGGAGCGCCGCCAGTTGCCGCTCGGTCACGTCCTCGAACAGTTGATCGACCGGGGCGAGCATACTGTGTGGAATCTGCTGTTCGGTGATCGCGGTTTTCGAGAGGACCTCGATGTCACGGTCAGCCTCCAGATCCTGCAGGAGTGCTCGGACGTCGCTCTCGTCGAAGGCGATCACCGAGTAGTGCTCCCATCCCTGGCGGTGAATCGTCGGCGGCTGGTACAGACAGTTGTACTCCTCGAAGCGCTCGATGATAGAGTCCTCCAGCGAACAGAGACAGGACTGGGTGACGACGTGGAGACCGGATTCGTCAACTGACTCGTGGAGAATCGTTCCGAGTTGATCGATTTCGTCGAGGAGTTGGTCGGTCGGCGCTCCTGGTGCTGTGAGTTCGATCACCTGGCAGTCGCTCAGATACCACTCGCGGATCGTGAGATCCGGATAGTGCTCCGAAATCTCCCGATACGGACATTCGTGTTTGACCCGGAACGAGGCCTCGTAGAGACTCATACGCGTGTAGATGGATTAGAGTAAATTAACGGTACCGGCCATGTCCGGCAGCACCTATATTCCCATACTGTTCTTACGAGTGACCACACATGTCGGAGATTAGTCCTGAGACACTCAGCAACCGATTGCAGGACGACGGAGACGACTTGCTCGTGGTCGATATTCGCCACGAAGCGGAGTACGACGACTGGCACGTTCCGGATAGTATCAACGTGGATCTCTACGACGAGTTGAAGGACGATCCTGACACGGCACAGGATGCTCTCGGAGACCTTCCTGAAGAGCAAGAGATCGTAACAGTCTGTGGTGCGGGTGCCGTTGCCGAGACCGCGACCGAACTCCTCGACGAGATGGACTACGACGCGGCGACGCTCGCGGACGGATTGAATGGCTGGAGTCGCGTGCATCGGCACGCGACAGTGCAGGCCGATCTCGACGGGACGCTCGTCCAGGTTGCACGCCCTGGCAAGGGCTGTCTCTCGCACGTCCTCGTTTCGGACGGGGAAGCAGCGATCTTCGACCCCTCTCACTACCTCGAGGAGTACGAGGCGATTCTCGCCGACGACGCTGATCTGGTCGGTGTCTTCGACACGCACGCCCACGCCGACCACGTCTCCGGCGCGGTGGACCTCGCCGAGAAACACGACGTTCCCTACTATCTCCATCCGAAGGATGCACTCGCGCTCGACGCGACCCCTGTCGAAGATGGGCAGACCGTCACGGTCGGCGAACTCGATGTCGAGGTAATCCACACGCCTGGGCACAGCGAAGGGAGCGTCTCGTTCGATGTCGACGGTGCAGCACTGATTACCGGCGATACGCTCTTCCACGAGAGCGTGGGCCGGGTCGAACTCGGCGTCGAAGCTGGCATCGAAGACTCAAACGTCGAACAGAACGCTGCGACGCTCTACGAGACCCTCCAGCGACTGCTCGACCGATCAGACGACGTCGTGGTCCTCCCGGCTCATCATCCGGGCTCGCCCGAACCGCCGGAGGCAGCGACTCTCGGAGAAGTCAGAGACCTGAACGAGGATCTCGAGCGCGACCGCGAGGAATTCGTCCAAGAGCTCGCGGCGGATATTCCGGATCATCCACCGAATTTCGAGCGCGTCAAGCGAACGAACGTGGGTCAGGAATCAGTCCCTACCGACGAACTGGCCGAGTTGGAACTGGGTCCGAACAACTGTGCAGCGGAGTAATCCATGAGTACGGCACCAGACCTCACACAAGGAATCCGTGAACACCTCGGACAGTTCTCGCTGCACGTCCTGCTCGTGTTCGCGACGGGGCTGACCATCGGCTCCGAACGCGCAGTCGTGCCCGTCCTGGGCGAGGAGGTACTTGGTGTCACGTCGTTCCTCGTCATCGGCTCGTTCGTCGTCTCCTTTGGCTTCGTCAAGTCGATCCTCAACCTCTACGCTGGCAAGTGGGGCGAAGAGTACGGCCGCAAGCCGGTGCTCATCCTCGGGTGGGCGACGGCACTGCCGCTGCCCCTCATCCTCATCTTCGCGCCGAGTTGGGGGTGGATCACGGCTGGGAACGTCCTGCTGGGCATCAACCAGGCGCTCACCTGGAGCATGGCGATCAACGCGAAGATCGATCTGGCAGGCCCCGAACAACGCGGGCTCGCGGTTGGAATCGACGAAGCGTTCGGCTACACTGGCGTCGCCGCCGGTGCCTGGATCACGGGCGTCATCGCTGCACGGACGAATCTCCGTCCCGAGCCGTTCTACTTCCTCGCAGCGGTGGTCGTGCTGGCGTTCCTCATCTCGATCTTCCTGATAAAGGAGACCGTTCAGTACGCGGAGGCGGAAGGTGACGACGACCACCACGACGCGAACCTCCCGTTCATGGACGTGCTGAAGCGGGCAACCTACGGCGACAAGACGCTGTTCGCTGCGGCCCAGGCCGGCCACATCGAGAACTTCGTCGACACGCTGTTCTGGATCGCCGTCCCGCTGTATCTCACGAGCCAGGGCCTCGGTATCGAGGCCGTCGGCGTCGTCGTCGGCGTCCACAGTGCGATGTACTTCTCCCAGATCGCGACCGGCGGCCTCGCAGACCGCATCGGTCGCCGCCCACCGGTGATCGCCGGCATGTTCCTCGCAGGTGGCGGTGTGCTCGGGATGGTCCTCGTCGAAGGCTATCTCCAGTGGGCAGCCTTAGCCGCCGCCTCTGGTCTAGGTATGGCGCTCCTCTATCCGAACCTGATGACTGTCCCCGGCGATGCCGCCCACCCGACGTGGCGCTCGGCCGGCATGGGCGTCTACCGCATGTGGCGCGACTCCGGCTATGGCGTCGGTGCAATCTTGATCGGCCTCGCAATGGAGTTCGTGAACGCCGAAGCCGCGTTCTATATGACTGCCATCTTGATGTTCCTCTCCGGAGCCGTCGTGTTCGTCTGGATGGAAGAGACCCATCCCGACTTCGGGACACACGAACCGCCTGAACCTGCTCCGGAGCAATCGGCCCAGACAATTCCACAGGATTAGGGCAGCAGAACCTTCGTGCCGTGGTAGCCGCCTTTATCAGCCGTTCTCGTGCTCTCAATACGAACAAGACCTGAGACAACCGTCTGCTGACCATGCGCTGTGTATGCAGCAACTAGCTCAGACGATTATTCGACTCTGACATAACTTACAGCGGTCAGTTGGTAGGCACAGTGAGCATGTTCCAGATCACATCCGATTCTTGGGCGAGGTCAGTCAGTAAAATAAATTTACAAAGCAGACAATTTGTGAATATTCCCTGTAGAAGAAAAGTACGCATCACGATGCATCTTCCGAGGTCGTGAGTTTTCAGCAGCTTTCATTGGGATAGATCCCACTCGTCTTATTTCTGTTACCGGCGTCATTCACTGGGGGTGATCTCTATGTCCCCATCTCTGGAAGCGGTCACGTCATACCCACAGCAGTGGAATGACACCTGCCCCTCGGTAGTTGCTAGGATTTTATTGAGGGCATCTGGATCAAGCACATCAAAGAGCCGCTGGGGGAGTGCTGACGGTTCGACCCCTTCCCGGCTGGCAATCTCTTGGATAATCTGTGTAGCTGTTGTCTTAGTTGGGTCGGTTCCGAGCGTCATCTCAATCGCAGTATCTAGTTGGGTGCAACCGTATTAAGGGTCGTTATCACGCCAACTGCCCATGTGAGTGAGTATTCTCACCACGTAATATTTGATAGTATAAAATTACGTCTTCTACGGGCCGTATAACAAGGTAAGTCCCCCATACAATTCTATGTGGAAGAGTGACCGAGGCTGGCTCCTACCACCACGCTCCATCGCAGATGGCTCCCCCACTCTTCCGCATGCACTCCGTTCACCCACCTAACTACGCGCCACGCATCCCTCATTCTGTACAGCGTATTTGAAGGGGTTGCTCATGCGACCCCTTCTCCTCCTCATGAGATACGGGATTATCGTGGAACAGAACGGTCTCTTTGGGCGGTAAGCAGTAACATGATCACATTGGTATACATGACTGTGATTAAGAATGGGTGACAACAAGGGTGCGCCAGAGAAGGGACGGATTCTCCACACGGTGGGTCAATGCACAGACTGCGGGAAGGTGTATACAGTCCAGCGATTTGCGGATGATGTGATCCATCCCATCGGCACAGACGGTACTTGTCTCTGTGGCAATGCGGAATTCAAGACACCGACCGGCCACTAAGTTATCTACTTAATTGGAACAGGCAGTCAGGAGAGTGAGTAACCGATTCTCTGCTCACTTTTGATCAGTCCAGGGGACTTAGTCATCAGTCCTTGTCTCAGACGGGAGACGTCTCCGCACCTCAAACTGTGCCTCACGGGTTAGCTCTTCACCAGTTTCGAGGGACCCTGTCACAGTGAATTTATACAGTCCCTCAAAAAGGTCAACAAATACGTACGTTGTCGTGCGGCCATGAGGTGTCGGATGTTCAAAGAGGGCCAGGTGCCAGGTGTGTTTCTCTTCACAGTCAAGCGTGCGTTTCCCATCTGTTCCTACACCGTCCTGTGTTGCAATCTGCTCCCAGCCATCAGATGAGTGTGCCGTGATCTCCCATCCATTCGTCGTCTCAACTGCCACAGCAGACTGGGTCTGATTGTGTAATGTGAACTCAAATCCTTCGTACCTCTCATCGACTGTAAATACTTCACTTTCAGCCATGAGAGACACGTCGCCAGAAGCCGAACACGATGGTTGTGGCGATGATGACGGAGATGTGGAGGTCGTGTCCTGTGTGGTTGTACCGGCCGGTGAACCACCAATACAGCCGGCAACCAACCCACTCCCTAGACTGGCAAGGATGGCACGGCGAGACCGTACAGGGGACATAATTACTAACCCATTACACTTCCATAAGTGTCTTCTGCTCAGTTGGCAAACACATTGAACAACTGGTTCACCATCACTCAACGTGAACGACTTCTTTTTCAGAAGTAGGGAACGTACCTATGTTTGCCAATTCCAGCTTCTGTAAGGCTCAGTCGTAGTAGCTAATGCGTTCAACTACGTCTGCAAAGGCGACGTTTTCACGGACATCAGTAATTTCGATGGTGACTCGTTCTCCCTGCTCGGTATCAGAGACAATGACAACGAAGCCACGTTCGACACGGGTGATCCCGTCGCCCTGATCGCCGATGTCTTCGATTTCGACGGTCCGTTGTTCACCTTCTGTAACCGGTGGTTCCTGTGGGTCTGGTTCGAACTGTGATCGTGTGTCGGTGTCGGCGGTTTCGGTGGTAGATGTCGAGGGAAGCACAGCCACGCGGTATGTCTCGCCCTGGTGGATGTCGCCACGTCGGAGCTCCTGTTTTGGGACTTCAACGACATATGAGCCGTCCCGCTCTTCAAGCGTGGCAGTAAACAGACAGCGAAGTTGATCAGGAATTTCCATCAGTAGTGTCTTCCGCGAAATACGCAACCGAGAACACTTGACTCTGCTGTCCGAATTCGCTCGAACATCGTCGGATTACAACTGTCACTCTGGCGCTACAACATCCTCACACGTCGGGCATTCGGCCCATATTCCATCGGTGCCGTCGTCTTTGGTGTATTCGACGAGCAGCCATGCTTCGGGAATCCGCTTGCTGCAGTCCGGGCACCGACCAAGAGACGATTCGTCGGTATTCATGCAAAGGGATGGAAGGAGCGTGTGACAGTGGTCCTTCCATTCGGTCTTGTGTCGTCATCGGTTGTAAGCTTTCGTCGGTCTTTCAGGGATCGAAATGCCTTATCTCTGGCTGAATGAACTGTCCACTACAGTTAACACACCGTCACCTGTAGCGCAGAGACGATGGGAGTTCACTCGCTCGTCGCGCGACTCCTCCCTGGTGGCGGCTCCGATGTCGTAGTCGAGTGCCGTCACTGCGGGACAAGTGTGTCGCCGAAGACTGAGGAGTGTCCGAATTGTGGGGGCAGTGAGATTTGTCGATATGATATCCCGGAGTAGTCTCGTGGTTTTGTACGAGGAGTGCCATCTCTGATGAGTTCAGAGCGATCAGATTCCGATTTGAGTTCTAATCTACTATGAGACTGTCAAAATCCACGTGCGAGACTTAGAGGCTGAGTTCATCGCTGAGAGTGCGTTCTATTCAGGCGTTTTTGGTTGAATCAGCTGTTAGGTACGCCTGTATATTTCTCGATGGACCATCGGTAAACGCGACATAAATACCACTATACGCGGGATAGTGCTCAATTGGCTGTGTCTCTCACGCCGTCACCGTCGCCGCTTATTGAGCGAGGAGGTGTTTCTCCTCTATGACCGATTCGAGTAGCGACGAGTTCGACCCAACAGCACCAGACCAACGGGAGATTGGCCGCGAAATGGTTGACGACAGTACGGGGCTCGGTTCGGTGATGGCCCACGCCTATCGCGGAGAGGTAGGCCGAGTGGGGACGTGGCGCCAGCGCCTTGACCAGACGACGACGTGGGCGGTGACGCTGATGGCAGCAATCTTGACGTGGGCGTTTTCGAGTCCCGATAACCCACATTATATTTTGCTGACCGGGATCGTTGCCGTCACCATCTTTCTAGGAATCGAAGCACGTCGGTACCGGGACTACGACGTCTTTCGTTCGCGCGTTCGGCTTCTCCAGGAGAACCTGTTTGCAAACGCCCTTGATCCGTCTGAGGGGGTCGAAAGTCACGACTGGCGGGCGGAACTAAGCAGAGACTATCGCAGGCCGACGCTGAAAGTCTCGGTATTCGAAGCACTCGTAAACCGGCTCCGGCGTGTGTATATCGCTCTGCTCGGTGTCCTCTTGGTTGCGTGGGTCTTCAGGATTACTGCGTTCACGCCGCGCAAAGACTGGCTGACAACCGCTGGAATCGCCCGTATCCCTGGGATTGCTGTAGTTGCCGTTGTGGGTGTGTTCTACGTCGTACTGCTGGGCGTCGCCTTCTGGCCCCACGAGCGCCATGCCAAAGGTGAATTCCGTGAAGGAGACACGGACGACTGGAAAGAGACAGACCAATAAATCCGTTCGCCGTATACTGTCCCATCTCGGTAGTGGAACGGGATATAGAGGGCTGCAGTACCTACTAGGAGTGATGCCCGAATCAGAGGCGACCCGCTGGGAGTACGAGACGCTTCGCCCGCCTCGCGATGAAACGAGAAAGGAAGCAGACGACCCGAAAGCAGAGCTGAACCGACTCGGTTCGGACGGCTGGGAACTCGTGGAGACCATCGAGTACGAGGGCGGCGGCACCAAGTATCTCGTTTTCAAACGCCCTGCCCATTCGAGTGATGGTGCATGACGGACGAACCAGACATCAGCACGGCAAATACGATGCGCGAGCGCGCTGGTGAAAGCCGGGTAAAACTCTGGCTACTGTTGCGCTCAAGCCGCCTTCTCGTCGCCAGCGTCCTGACAGTTGCCGTGTTCGCTACGTTCGTGATCGCCGTCGCCACGCTCGATCCGCCGTTCGTGCGGCAACTCGAATCCGGAGACATGATCGATACGATGTTCTCGACGATGATCACTGTCATCGTTACGGGGACGACGGTCGTCGTCACGATCGGCCAACTCGTCCTCTCACAGGAGAATGGTCCCCTCGGCGATCAGCGCGAGCGGATGGCGAGTTCGATGGACTTCCGTGACTACACAGAGGAACTCATCGGCGCACCGAGTCCCGTAGAACCAGCTGCGTTCCTCAGTGATATCGTCGACGTCACCGCGCAGCGAACCACGACACTTCGAGAAGCTATCGACGAGAACGATAACGGGGATCTTCGAACAGAGGTTGACGAGTTTGCCGAGAGCGTCACAGGGAACGCCAATGCGGTGCAAGACCAGCTCGACGGCGCGAAATTTGGTTCGTTCGACGTGTTGTTTGCCGCATTGAACTTCAACTACGCGTGGAAGATCTTCCAGGTCGAGCGGTTCGCGAACGAGTACGAGGACAGTCTTGGTGAGACCGAGCACGACCTACTTGACGATCTGAAAACGGCGCTATCGCTGTTCGGGCCGGCGCGAGAGCACATCAAGACGCTGTACTTCCAATGGGCGCTCATCAATCTATCACAGATTATTCTCTATGCGGCGATTCCAGCACTGGCCATTGCGGGGATTATGGTCGCAATCGTGGACGCGGGAACGTTCCCGGGGAGTACGTTCGGCATCGAGCACATCGTCCTGATCGTCGGTGGTGCGTTTGCAGTGACGCTCGTTCCGTTCATGCTGTTCGTCTCCTACATCCTTCGGATCGTCACCGTGGCGAAACGGACGCTCGCCATCGAACCGTTAATCCTGCGCGACTCACAGCGCTAGGGATCAAGGTCTGCCCGACGAGCGTCGCTCGCTCCGTTCGTGCCACCCCTCCGATGGGACACAGGAGTCCGGTCAGCTGAGAACGAGCGGCCCCATCGAGAGGGTTTGCTTCGCGATCGTGGCGAGTCGCAGGATGTAGGAGGTAAACAGCAGAAACGGCAGTGTCGAGACGGCGAAGGCGGCGCTGACGACCCAGAGAATGCGCTCGATTCCGAGGAAGGTTCCGGGAAACGTCGTCGGGTCGACGAAGACGACCATGCCACCGGCGACGGTGAGTGCGATCACTGCTGCGTACAGGATGGCTCGCGAGAGTTTCACCAGCGCCCACTGGATATAGAGGTCCTTGATGTACTCGCGGACGGGCCCGTACATCGTGAGCGCCTCCAGGAGGTCTCTGAATGCGTCCCGCTCTTCGTCCGTCAGGTCGGCCTCGTGCTCCATCCCGAGCCGGCGCAAGTCGTGCATCTTCCGGTCGTAGTTGTAATCGAGTGACGGTGATATCACGTCGAACGTCCCGAAATCAGCTCCTTCGAGGTGGTCGCGAGCGTGGTCGGCGTTCTCCAACAGGTCATCGACGTACTCGTCTACCTTCTCTTGGAGGTCCTGGTGTCCGGAGTCGGCGAGTGTGTCTCGGAGTGTCCTCGCTCGTTGTTCGCTCGTTTCGACGAGCGCGAGGAGGTACGCCGCAGGGTCGGCTGGCGTGACCGTACCGAGGAGGTCGTCGGTGTTCTGGCGGAAATCCATCGTCGTATCCATCCGACTCCGCTGGCTTCCGAGCGAACCGATTTCCTGGGAGAGCACGAGCTGATTGATCGTCACGACGAGCGTCGTCCCCGTGATGATCGCCCCGACGAGGCCGGCGAACACCGTCTCGACCATGTCGCCGGACTGCATGGTCGAGTGAAGTGGCACCGGCTTCATCACGCCCCAGAGCATGAATACGAGAAATATCAGGCAGGCGATACCACCGGCGACAGCCCACCGATTGGCTCCGAGCAGTATCCAGAAATAGTACTTGTTCACGTCCGTCCGCGCACGCAGCGTGTTGTCCGTCGAGAGATCACTCATGAGGGACAGGCCGTTTGAACACGAGGAGCTTCGTGCCGCCACCGTCGTAGCTGATCGTCTCCGTCAGTTCCCACCCGTCCGCGCCGAGGCGGTTGAGTTCGTCCGTCGGATCGACCGTTTCTCGTTTGGTCAATCCCTTTGGCGGTTCGAGCGTCTTGTACTCCCATTGCTGGGACATACTCAGTACCCATGTGAACAGTTGGCCCCCACGATGATGAGACTGCTGGCGGGGACGCCCGCTCGCAGTTAGTGAAACAGGTCCGGTGCCACCGCCGGACTCAATGAGCTAGCGGTCGATACAAGCCTATGGGACAGTTCGACCGACTCGAGTTCGGCCAAGCTGTCTGGATGCTTCTCGGGATCGCGATCGGGAGTGTGATCGTGGTCGGGTTGACGACCTACATCGGCGCGTTTCTCTTTGCTGTCTTTCTCTACTTCGCCACGCGGCCGCTGTACCACCGATTGAATGCTGCTCTCGACCATCCGAACCTCGCGGTGACACTCACGGTGCTGGTGGTCGTCTTGCCCATGTTACTCGTCGCCGGTTACGCGGTCATCATCGCGCTCCAAGAGTTGAACCAGTTCCTCGCGACGCATCCCCTCGACGGCATTCGGGCGTACCTGCAACCGTACCTCGGCCTCGTGCGTGAGCGGCAGTTCCAGCGGCTCTGGGAATTGCTCGTGACGAACCCCGAACAGCCGCTCCCCCCGGCGGCCAGACGGGTTATCCGACGCGTCCTCGGGCGAGTGAGCACGATCGCTGGGCTCGTCTTCGCCGTGCTCACACAGCTATTTCTGGTGAGTATCTTCCTTTTTTATTTCCTCCGCGACGACTACAAGGTACGCGACTGGTTTTTCGAGAGCGTCGACCACGACAAACGGGTCGTCGAGTTCGTTGCAAAGGTCAGCAACGACCTCGAGACAGTTTTCTTCGGGAACCTCGCTATCATCGCGGTATCGGGGGGTATCGCTGTCCTCACGTACTACACGCTGAACTTCGTCGCTCCTGGTGGCACAGTCGTCTCGATCCCCGTCCTCCTCGGTTTGCTGACCGGAATCGCGACGCTCATCCCGCTTGTCGGCATGAAGATCGTGTATATCCCCTACACCGCGCTCCTCCTCGGGACGACTGCGACGACAGAAACGCCGCTCTGGCATCCGCTCGTCTTCTTTCTCGTCACGCTGGTCATCGTCGATACGATCCCGGATTTCTTCATCCGGTCGTGGCTGGCTGCACGGAGCGGCGTCCACATGGGGCTCGTGCTCCTCGGGTACGCCCTGGGCACCCTGGCGTTTGGCTGGTCAGGACTGTTTCTCGGACCGATTGTTGTGGTGCTCACGGTCCATTTCGGCCACTCGATATTCCCACGACTCGTCAGCAATCTCTCGGCTGACTGACCAACCTCAGGTTACAGCTGGGAGCCGGTGCCGCGACGCTGACAGAGACTACCGCCCGGAGACGATTCCCAAAATAGATGAATCCTGATTGCTGATTACATGCTCGCAGTTTAGCTCAATACTTTTGGTAGATATAGGTAGGATTCAGTAATCCCGCAAGACACAGGGCGCAAATTCAGCGATCCAGTCCAAAGTGAATGAGGAAGATCGGACTGCTCAGTGGGTGGACAGTACTGCGCACAGAAAGACATCCGACATCTCAGTCACCAGGACAGCAGAACTGGTTTCTCGTGATCTGTGCGGCCGAATTGATGTTGGTTCGACGGGAAGTGATTTTTGTCCCGCACTCAGGGCACGTGTAATCGACATGGTCGCCGTGCGCTTGGACTCTCCAGTCCCCCTCAATGGGGCTTTCATGAGCGCAGTTGAGGCAGTAAAGCGTCGCCTTTCGAGACGGCTTAGACTCGCGTTTTTGTTGATAAGATGTCATCAACAACCTTACGGTCTTCACACGGATAACGGTGGGGACATCTGCCTCAGCGAATATCTAGTATCAGCAAGCGAAACCGATAGCCGATCACGTCAGACTGCAAAATCAGAGACAATGAAACTATAGTACTAGACACTCTTTGAATCGCACAAAGCGAGTCTACCAGGGCACAGAGAAGACGGTGACAATACCAGTTCTTTTCCGTTGTTAGCGTCTTTTTTCGGTATGTCTTTCTCGTTGAATCTTCTGGCAGTTCAGGGTCTGGCCTCAACACCGGTAACGGCCGAGATGCTCGTCGTCTTCGCCCTCATTCTCCTCGCACTCGTTCTCTTTGCGACCGAGCGGTTTCCGATCGACGTCACCGCCATCCTGATTATGGTGCTGTTGATGGTACTCGAACCGTGGACGCAGATCTCTCCACGGGAGGGGATCTCGGGGTTCGCGAACCCGGCGACGATCACGGTACTGGCGATGCTCATCCTGAGTACGGGGATCAATCGAACCGGCCTCGTCCAGTTGATCGGCCGGAAGATGGCCGAGTTCGCCGGGACCGACCGGCGCAAGCAGCTCGCCGCGACGGTCGGGGTCACTGGCCCAGTCTCAGGATTCATTAATAACACGCCGGTCGTCGCGATTTTGGTCCCCGTGATCGCCGACCTCGCACACGAGGGGAACACCTCTCCCTCGAAGCTCCTGATGCCGCTGTCGTTCGCGTCGATGCTCGGGGGGACGCTCACGCTCATCGGAACGTCGACAAACATCCTCGCGAGCGATATCGCGGCCCAACTCGGCGCGGAGACACCCGGCCTCGCGCTGGACGCGTTCGGGATGTTCGAGTTCACCAAACTCGGCGTCATCGTCTTCGCCGTCGGTGCGCTCTATCTCATGACGATCGGCGTTCGCCTCCTTCCCGAACGGATTCCGGCTGACGAGGACCTCGTCGAGGAGTACGCCCTCCAGGAGTACCTCGCTGACGTGGTGGTCCCGGCGAACTCGCCACTGGTCGGCCAGACTGTCGGAGAGGCGCTCGGCGACGACGACCTCGATATCGACGTATTACAGCTGATCCGCTACGGTGAGCGGTTCGACGAACCGCTCGCTCGCAAGGAGATCCACGAAAACGACACGCTCCGGCTCAGGACGAACCGAGAGACGCTCGAGTACATCATGGACGCGGAAGGACTTACACTGTCGGGCGGGCCGCCAACCGAGGACGACCTGCATCCGGAGGAGGACGAACCCGTGCTCGTCGAAGTCGTCGTTCCGTCGGGATCGTTCCTCGTCGGCGAAACCCTGGCGAGTTCGACCTTCCGACAGCGGTACGACGCGCACGTTCTGGCCTTTCGCACCCGTGGTGACGTCGTCCGGGATCGCTTCGAGGACATCCGTATTCGCGTCGGCGACACGCTCCTCGTGCAGGCACCGCCCGATAGCCTCACCCGACTCGTCGAGAACGAGGATTTCATCGTCGCCCACGAGTTCGACGAGGTGTCCTACCGGAGCGAGAAGATCCCGTTCGCTGTCGGCATCATCGGCGGCGTGGTCGCATTACCGGCACTGAACGTCCTCCCGATCGTCGTCTCGGCACTTGCCGGCGTCGTGGCGATGATCTTCACCGGCGTCCTCAAGCCGACCGAACTGTATTCGTCCGTCGAGTGGAACGTGATCTTCCTCCTCGCAGGCGTCATCCCGCTTGGGATCGCACTACAGCAGACGGGCGCTGCGGCGCTGCTCGGCGATGCCGTCGCTGCGACGGCGGTATTTCTGCCGCCGATCGGCGTCCTGTGGGTGTTCTATCTCGCGACCGGGCTGTTGACGAGTGTCATCAGCAACAACGCGAGCGTCGTGTTGATGATCCCGGTGGCTGCCAACGCTGCCCAGTCGATCGGGGCGAACGCGTTCGCGTTCGTCCTGGCGGTCACGTTCGCCGCCTCGACGGCGTTCATGACGCCCGTCGGCTACCAGACGAATCTCTTCGTCTACGGGCCTGGCGGCTACCGGTTCTCTGATTTCATTCGCGTCGGCGCTCCGCTACAGTTCCTTCTCTCGATCGTTACCGTCCTCGGGATCGCGTTCTTCTGGGGCGTCCGCGTGTGAGACGAACGGTTCTGCGCGAGTTGAGCTACCCACCGCGAAAGCGGTGTGAGTCAGCGAGGGAATCCCGCCGTCGACAGCGCGCTCAATACCACTCGCTACTGTCGCTCAGACTCGTCATCGGCGTAGCACCGGCAACGATGGTACCTGTTGCCAGTAGCGCGGCCGACAGCACAACGAAGTCGCCACTCGGTGCGTAGCCGGCCAGTCCAGCACCAACCTGCACGATGAACACCGTCACAAAGAAACTGAGAATAGCAAACGCCAGCATGATGAGTGCCGCGATGATACAACTCGCTAATGTCCCAAATGATTCAAGAAATCCCATCTAGTAAGTAACCTCCCTTGAGGAAAGGAGGATACTATGGATATCACTTGGATTCTGTCTACTTCGTAGAATAAGATTATCTGGTCACGACACTGGATGCAGTCATCGGGTGATTTACCACAAATCGTGTGGAATAAAATGAACTCCCGTGCTGAAACGGCTCTTCTGTCTTCAGCATGGGGTTCCTACCAGTCACTGATGTTTCGACGGAGCACACATTTCCAGCGGATAGGGAAGCTATCGGGAGGTGGGCTGGACGTCGTCTAGTCACCCACCGATCCACCAGCCGTAGAGCTGTTCCTGCTCCTCCGTGTCGGGGTGCTTCTTCGATTGGCCGTAGGTCTTCCCCTTGAGAAGCTGGCGTTCAACTGCGTTCGCTGCGAGCCGGAGGGCGTGGGATGCACCGTAGCCTTCCCCGTCGGCCGTGAAATAGCCGCGGTCGGTGACCAGTCGAATTCGAGCCAGCACCAGCGGCACGCCCCGACTTTGTTCTTTGTGCTCCTGCAGTTCGATGCTGGCCTTGATTACGCTCATGTCTCCGTACTTCGAGGTCATGTCCTCGATGAGCGCGGAGACGTCGTCGTAGGTCATCCCCTCTAGCAGGTCGGGCCCGAACACCTGCACGGCGTTCTGGTCGTCGCGCTCCCAGGTGAGCGCCTCGATGACGTCCGTTTTCGTGATGATACCGACCGGCTCATCGGTGTCGTCGGCCGTGACGACGAGAGAGGAGATCTCCCGGTCGAACATCGTCTCGACGACCTCGTCGAGCGGGGCGCTCCGTTCGACCGTCGCGGCCGCGTCGGACATCAGGTTCCGTACCGGAAGATCGAGCATCCGGTCAGCATCGCCCTCGCGCGCGCCGAACCCACCGCGGTTCTGTCCACCACCGCCTCGGCCACCGAACCCGCTCGACGACCCACCCTGGCTCTTGTTGCCGCCTCGCGTCGTGAACTCGATGACGTCGTACAGGCTCAACATTCCCGCGAGGTCCTCGCCGTCGACGACCGGGAGATGGGCGATACCGGCTTCTCGAAGCATATTGAGTGCTTTCCCGATCGTGGTGTCAGGAGTCGCACTGATCAACTCTTCCGTGTAGGCGTCGTCGACGGTCACCGCGTCGAGAAACGGACGCACAGCTTCGAGGACGGAATCGCCGGTCACCACACCGACGACGCGGTCGTCATCGAGCACGGGGAGCGTTTTGGCGTCGCTCCCGATCATGAGCCGTGCAACCTCGCGGACGTCCTCAGTGCGGTCGACAGTCGGGACGTGCTGTACCTGTGAGCCGACCTTCGCAGACGGCTGGTTAGACGAGGACGCCAGCTGTCGGCGACTGACGACGCCGCGATACTCGTCGCCGTCCGTTACGACGACGGCATCGAGTTCCTGATTCTCGAACGACCCTGCGACCTTCGAGAGCGGTGTGCCGATGTCGAACTCCGTGAACTTTGTCGAAAGAACCTCTGAGATGTCCATATGGTACCCTGTACAAGGAGGGGCGCTGGACGGTTATGCTTGTTCCCCTCGAACCTGGAAGCAGCGGTATGCTGAGTACTGCCGGGGTATAAGGCGCGTTTCTGTGACAGACTCGCTATGAATTGAGAGTCCCATTCTCACTGCGTCACAACCTCGGAGGATTGATGGGTATCTATGTTACGCCCGAATTGTGTGAAAATATATTGTCGCTACCAGAAGTGACCTCCTCCACGGCCTGACGGCCGTGGCATCCGGCTACCGGATGATCGGCCTGCGGAAACAGACCGTACCGGTTCCAACCCACACTCAGAGGGAACCGGCAGCATACCGGCGAAACTCTCGTTTTCTCCCTCGCTCTAGGGCTGTGGCCCGGTCACGCAGGTCGTTCGAAAATCGGAGATTTCTGGGGACGATGCTGAAACCCAGCAGGGGGTATGCGTCTTGAAACCAACAGGCCGCAACGCTGGGCCTGAAATCCCGTGGTAGGATTCCTCCGTGTCGCCGGCCTACGGCCGGCTGCCTGAGGGATCTTTGATCCCTCTCTGTTCACGCGGAGGAGGAGGTCAATCGCTTCGGTCACTATGCTTTTGCAGCGACGGACTCAGTGGAAGTGTGTGAAAGAATCAGGACCGGAAAGCAAGGACTCGGTTGATCCAACGCGAGTTACAGAGGTCCTCGATTCGTTGATTGAAAGCGGGTTCCACGAAATCAACCGCGAGACGAACGGATTGTTACTTTCTGGATTGTCTGCTGGTCTGGATATTGGGTTTGGTCCAGTATTGATGGCGGTGATACTCACCCTCTCACCGGGTGGGTATGGTGATCTCGGGACGGAGTTGCTACTTGCGAGTGTCTACTCTATCGGATTCATGTTTGTCATCTTGGGACGATTAGAACTGTTCACCGAACATACGACCGTGGCCGTGATGCCGGTCCTCGACGGACGAGCGTCACTCGCGGAACTCGGCCGTCTCTGGGGCTTGGTCTACGTCAGTAATATCGTCGGCGGTGCAGTGTTCGTCGCACTCATCGTTACGCAGCTGCCCGATCTGGGTGTCGCCTCGCCGGAAGCCTTCGAAACTATCGGTCTCTCACTCGTTACCCACGGTTTCACATGGCTATTCGTCGCTGGCGTGCTTGCGGGGTGGCTGATGGGACTGCTCGCGTGGCTGGTTACCGCTGCCCAGGAGACGACAAGCCGTCTCATTATCATCTTTATTGTCACTGGTGTTATCGCGATCCTCCACCTCCCCCATTCGATTGCCGGTAACGTCGAGGTGCTATTCGGCGTTTTTCTGTCGCCCCAGATATCAGTGATTGACTATGTATCGTTCCTCACGTTAGCCACGATGGGAAACGCGGTTGGCGGGGTTGTGTTCGTTGCCCTATTGAAGTACGGCCACGTTGTCCGGGGCGGGGAGTAGTGGCAAGTGGCCATGCTGAGCTATCGCATAGATGACGGGTATCGGATAGCGTGCTGAATTCCGGAAAACACCGAGTGCGGCACAGCTCGCCCCCCGCATCGAAGATTAGTTGAATCCACGCTACTGACTGATTGACACAAGGTACTTGCGGAGGTCTTTTACCGCGTTTGTGACCCGTCGCCGGCGACGCGAGTTGACATCGACTTCTATGCTGTGACTCTCGATCCATTCCCGCATTTTGCCACGACCGGCTTTCCGCTCGATGCCGACCTGTCGGAGGTGTTTGATCGGGTGTCGCAGCCAACTGTACTCCGTGTGGGCGAAAACGTCGATATAATCCGGCGAGTGGGCGATGAGGATGACGTGAATCTGTCTGTCAGCCAGCAAAGACTGTCGATACGTCCAGCTACCATTTGGTTCCGATCCAACTGCCGGCTGGTGATACCACGCTAGCGGGTCTCACTCGAATCCGTGTTTCTGGAGTGTCCCCGTGAACTCATCCAGCGGCTGCTGGACGGTGCCGACGTATTCGGTATCACGGAGACGGTACTCGGGCTCTCCGAGAGTTCGCCCAAGTCGGGTAATCAAGGGACCGAGCCGCGTTCTCACGCGGTAGGGAACATTGGGTTCGAGAGTCTAAACGATGGACTGCATTTGGTGGCCATTGGGCATCAAGCACCTCGAATGTATTGCAGACCCGGCAAAATGTAAGTAAGTGAGCGACATCCTCCACCGTGTTCTGAGCGGAATCACGCCGTGTTGAGTACAGGTTGAGTAGTCAACGTTAGTGGATGAACCGACCGTTTTCCAGATCTTCCTTTTGGAAGTCGCCTAAAAATAAGGTTAATAATGTGAAATCCCGTCAAATAATAGCAATAGCGGATTTTGCGTTGACTGTCCCACTAGCAGTATGGAAGAAACACAAGAGCTCTACTACGAGCCAGACGAGGACGAGACACTAAGCCTAGCAGTCGTCTCGGCGATTGCAGAGGCTCACGACGAGGATATAATCGACCAGAAATGGTGCATCAGTGAAGATATTAATACAGACGCCCTTGACGGGCTTTTTCAGGAACAGAATCTCAATATGGTCCTCCAGTTTGAGGCTGATACGACGACTGTAACAATTGTTGCCAACAAAAGAGGGAACCCGATTATCACAATCGAGTCACACCGCTAAGTACGCGCCCTGTATGCAGCATGGTCGCCAAACCTACTCGGGTTCTAGTAGCAACAACGTGCGGGATACAGGGAGTGGATTCAGCAGAGAGGTAACCACAGACGGAGTTTATCTCAGCGCGGGCGGTCCAATTTGCGAGCTGTGTATATCGGACCGTTGTGCTATCGCCCTATGAGCCCCAGTATCCGTCTGTGAGCGTCCTCAGCTGAGTCATATGTTTCGTCATTAGCTGAAGCGAGTACGTCCTCCAGGGAGTTCTTGCCGTCCTGAGTTTCGAGTTCATAATCGCCATAGGCCTCAACCAACTCATTTGTCGTGGCTGGATAGTCGTGCGATTTGAGCGCTTCGTCAAGATCACCAAGCCCCTCACCGGAGTTGACGCGCATCGGCTCTTCTTCATCGGCGCGGGTACGTGCTTCCTCTTGCATCCGCTCTCGCTGGCGACGTTTTTGATCATCCGCCTGCTCATCTCGGCCCTGTTCATCATCTGCCATATGCCACTGTAGGGGATTCAGGCGGATAACAGTAGGGCTGCCTGTCAGAGATGTGGGTCGAACTTCCCCTCCCGACTGACCCAGATCTCGAAGCCACTCCCCAAGACCAGGAAAACGACCCAGTCGCCAACGAACCCGGTCCCGGCGGCCCTGGCGCTGTTGCCGGTCTTCGGTTCCCACTGCTGGGTGTAGACCTCTTGGATCGAGAGGTCCTCCTGAGTCGCCAATGGCTCGAGAGCACGACCCATGTAGTTCGCGCCCGGTATTCGGTGGATTTAGCTACGGTTCGGGTTTCATCCCGAATCACCTTCCTAGAGCTTCTTGACCCACCAACGCCCGCCAATCCACCGCCCGGCTCACTACCGTCCGCCACTCCACCCTCCGTCTCACCCACGCCCACCTTACTACCGCCCGCGTTCCTCCGTTACCTCGCTCTACTCCTCGCGCTCGCCAAAGGGTTCCTCGTTCCGGTCGGAGGCGTCGCGGGTCCGCTGGAGGTAGTTCTGGAGTGTCTCGTGGACGGCCCGGCCGAGGTCATGTAATTCGCCGTTGATGGCCGAGACCGAACTCGAATCGAGCGAGTCGGTCACGTCGCGCTCGCGCCAGTCCTCAGGCACCGTCGGGGCGTCGAAGCGGAGGTGGTCGTCCGTTGGATCACGGTAGAAGTCGAAGGCCTGGAATAGGTCGAGGTCGTCGACGACTCGGACCTCCTCCTCGTCGAGATCCGTGTACTCCGCCCACTCCTCGAACCCCTCACGCCACGCGCCTTCCTGGAGGAGGTTCTCGAGATCCTCGCGGTAGAAGTCCTCGGATCCGAGGGTCTCCGATTCTTCCCAGTCGAAACCGCTCGGTCGCCCCCGGTTCGAGAGATCGGGTGGCTCTGGGATGGATACGTCGAGTGCCATACCGATAGTAGAGCGGGCACGACAATAAAGGCCCGTAGCGATTCCACGAGAAGGGAATCCGGGTGAAGTGGTAATCGACAGGTCGCTCCCCGACACGCTCTGCGGACACACCCTCCCGAGCACCGCTCCCAGTCCAGGGACGAACAGTCAAGGTGACTTGCCTGGCTGGCCAACGGACTCCCAATGCACGATTTGCGTTTCTATGTAGCAGACGCTGAAACGAAGTCCCAGGCTATCGTCAGAACAGGCGGTGCCGACTTAGAGCATCTATTCAGCAGAATCCAGTGTTCGTTTCGGGAGAGAAAGCGTGAGCCGAGTCGTTACAACGAGCAGGCATCCAGCCGGGCATGAGAAGTGATCAGCTCCAGGATCGACCTCCGTGACACAGACTTCGATCGGACGAAACCGAGAGGCGACACGCAGAGTCAGCGGTGCTCGGAGTCATGGAGGGGCGCCTCGGGCATTTCGATCCCTTCGCTGGCGAAGGCGGCCATCGAGCGCTCCGTCACGTCCGAGGCGAACGCAAACTCGTCGCGCAGGTCGGCCACATACGCCTTGCCGCGAATCGTCCGATAGTAGGTCTCGTCCTCGACAAAGACCACGAACGGGTGGTCGTCGTCGACGAAGACGTACTTCGAGGTCACCATGGCCTCCTTGACGATCACGCTCGCTCGCTCGACGTCCGCAGAGGCGGTGACCGCGAGTTCGACGACAACCATCATCTCCGGGTCGCCGTCGTTGGCGTTCGAGACGTTCTCGGTGAACATCGTTGCGTTCGGGATACTGACGATGCTGTCGTCGGGCGTCCGCAGTTTCGTCGCGCGGAGGTCGATATCGGTTACCTCGCCGTAGTCGCCGCCGATGGTGACCTTGTCGCCGATCTCGTACGGACGCTCGGAGACGAGCACCAGCCCACCGATTATCCCCCCGAAGAGGTCCTTGAGGCCGAGCCCCAGCGCCGCCCCGAACAGTCCCGATACTGCGAGCAACTGTGAGGGCGATAGTTGGAGCAACGGTCCCAGAATCAGATACGTCGCGGTTCCGTAAATGAGGACCCGCGCGATCGGATTGAAGATCTTGATGCTGAGCCGCCGGCGGGGAACGCGCTCGGCGACCAGCGTGAACAGGTACCCGACCACCCGAGTGGCCAGGTACGCGGCGACGAGCACACCCACCATTCTGGTGATCGTCCCCTGGACTGACCCCAGGTCTATCAGCGCCTGGAGCGCGGTCACATTATCTTCCCCCGTTCGATCGCCGGCGCGGCGGCCGGCACTGCCGCCGGTACCAGTTCCACGATATCGTCCTCGACCGTGACGAGACCGTCGCGCGCGAGGCGCCTGAGGACCCGGTCGAGTCCGTCGACGATTCCCGTGAGCTGTTCCCGGTCGACCCGCTCTTTCGCGAGCACGATCCGCAGACAGAACGCCTCCTCGCGGTCCATGTCCCGGCCGGAGGTGGGAACGGCGATGTCGCTCGGGCGCACCTCCGACCCGTGACGGGTCTCCAAGATGGCCGTGGCGACACCGAGGTTCCCGTTCGAGACCGCAGCAAGCCGGCCGAACGTGACGTCCTTTGGATCCAGATTTCCATCCGAAAACAGGGACTTGACTGCACCTGGACTCAGCGTAGGGACCGGCACCGATACCGACCAGTCCCGCCAGCCAATTTCGTGGCGCGTCGTGACGACCATGCCGCTCCGCTCGGAGTCGTCTGCGACGAACGTCGGCATCTCGTCGTACCGATCGAGCACGAGTTCCGCGATCCGGTCTGCGGAAAGGGGGTGGATCTCGACGGTGACGGGAAACTCCCGGTCGAGGTCCTGCATCGACTCGAGGTACGCCCACGCGTACCGGTTCCAGCCGGTCACCACAGTCGCGTCGACGCCCACCAGCTCGTCGAGAAACGCAGACAGCTCCTCGAAGCCGCCGATACGACGCTCGTACAGGTGGTGGCAGTCCTCTATCACGACTGGTCCCCGGTTGATCCGCGGCCGGATTCGGTCGACCCCGTCGCCCGGGTCAAGGCTAACCCGGGTTGCGTCCAGCTCTCGCACAGCACGGTCGAGGACGGACCTGCGTCCGGAGAAGGGATCGCCCACGACGGCAACCGGCCCGCCCTCCTCGCCCGAGAGGGCCGCCTCGAACGCCTCGTGGTCGGCACCGAGGAGCGTGGAGACATCGACGTCCGGCCACCGTTGTCCCCGTTCGACGGTACTATCCTTCATAGTATCCTCCCCTCAACGTCAAGCTGGTTGATGATACCGGATTCGGATCAATCCCCTCAGACGGTCTTCAGCACCCTCTCAATTCGTCTGGCTCGCGACTCAACACGGCTGTGAGACGATTATCCGAGTCACTGATTATTTGTCCTCCCGGCCCATCCACGGACTGTAGCGCTACCGCCGCTGAATACGCGCTGTGCATCTTGCAGGGTCACTGAAAACTCTCCACTTTCTGTCAGACGTGTCGTGCTGAATTCAGAGGATATAGTCAGCAGTCGGCCATCGTCGGTTTCACACCGATTCGGATGAATCAGCCGGTCAGTAGAACTGCCTACTGACCGTTGAGAAATCTAACAGCTTTCGTATGCTATCACAAAGGCGTTCAAGATATAAAACGCACACCTGGTGCGAGAACCTTTCCCGTTACTGAGTCTCGTGTATGGATAGATAGCAATGGGACCACTACTGCGGACAGAGAGAACACTTCGACGCTATCGTCGGATACAGCCCGATAAGTTGCCAGTCATTTCTGATCTGTTAACTAGATGGTCTCACTCTCTGGAGATCGAATCCACATGGTTTTGAGGTCCTCATCGGTCGCGTCTTTTGAATAAAAAAACGCAGATCGCTCATCCGTAGGTGATTGTTGATACTGCTGAGCGGTCGCTATAGAGTCGAACAAGACAAGCGCACCGCGTCAGCGGTGCCCGACACGAATGATTCCGCTAGATGTGTTCGGGTCGGGGTCGCTCGCAGCGGACCTGTTGCAGCAGGTTCGCTGGCGTGACGGTGTAACGTCGTATAACTTACTTGGCTCGCGTCCATCGTACTGATACACTGCTAATGAGTCCCTGCGAACTATCTGAGCATGAGCCAGAGAGTCCAGCGTCACGGCCACCGATCCACTGTGACGACTGTGCAGCAGCACTGGAATCGCAGGGGTGGGAGACAGTCAGCTACCTGCTCTTCGATCACCTGACAGTCCCGGTTATCGGGTGTGATGACCACCTTGACCAGTTTGCCGAACAATGTGGCTACACCACAGAGGATACCCCACGCATCATCCCACACCGACCAGCGGGCGGCATCGTCTGTCCAGGGTGTCGGCTTGCGCCACACAACCCACCACACCCAGTGCTGTCAGTCGGCGACGGCGTCGTCATCGTGCCAGCCTGTCCCCGCCACCAGTCAGCTATCGTCGACCGCTTCTATACAGGTGGGGACCTGCAACACCAGTTGACAAGCAGCCTCGATATAGCCTAGCCGGTCGTGCCGTCGACGGCTATCTGTCTCAGGCTGGCTGGACGGGGACGTCTTGGCAATACTGTTGTTCCCACTCACGACGATTTTCGAGCTCACGAGTTCCGCGGTCAGTAAGTTTGTAGATGTTGGTCCGCCGATCTTGCTTGCCCTTGTTGACCAGTCCCTTCTCGACCAACTCGTCGAGGTTTGGGTACAGACGGCCGTGGTGAATTTCGTCCTCGTAGTAGGACTCCAATTCGTCTTTGATGGCGAGGCCATGCGGATCGTCAAGGCCAGCGACGAGGTACAGGATATCGCGCTGGAAACCAGTCAGGTCGAACATGCGATACACTGAATCGATTCGTGTCCCTCATCAGTATGAGCTGATTACCGACGCCGAGAGTCCGTGACTGGCCTGTGACGCTGTCCTGCACTCGGTCAAACGGCCGTGGGTCTGGCTCTGATTGGATGCATCCAAGAAGAGTCCCCACTAGAACAATCGTCCGACACCACGACTAATAGCCGATGGAGACTCAAAATCCCTCCGCAGCCAGAGCAGTTCAAGGTTTGTACTGACTGAATCAGACGACCTCGATTCTCGGTGTGCGACGTGCTGCATACGCGCCGTGTATACAGCAGGATGGTCTTGTAGTTTTTCAGGGGTGAATTCAATTACTCAACTGCTGTCTATCTCCCCTCACTCATCGACAGCAGTGATCACTTCCTCGGCAGTCCGGGAAATTCGAGCGAGCCGATCATGGATCGTCTCGGGTGCATCCCCATCCCAGGCAGCCAGGTAGAACCTGGAGTTGTCCGCATCGAGGCCGAAATACCGACAGACGATGTAGGCGATAGCTTCGGCTTCAACTTCCAGTTTTGCTTCGTCTTCGTCGGCATCCGGCTCGAAGTGGAGGATCGCGTGTGCGAACTCGTGAATGAGCGTTCGTGCCAGGTCGGCACTGTTGTCCCGGTCAACCACTTCGATCACTGGACGGGTGGTGGTCGGACTCCGCCGTTCGCAGACCCCGTTGGCGTTCCCGTGTGTCCAGTCAGATGGGTCGACGATCTCGATATCGAATCCGAGCGCCTCGCCGGCGTCGAGCAACGCGTCGACGAGACCATCAGTTTCACCGTGAGTATCTGTGTTTAGCTTGGGCAGTGGCTCACCCTCGGTCTGGGAGATATCGAACACCGACGTCGGCTTGAACCCGACGAGCCCTTCGGACCACTCTTCGGGCTCAGTCTCGTCGTAGTCACAGTCGCTTCCTTCGTGATACGACGGCGAGTTTTCGCATTCGGGACAGCGGTTCGTGATGATCGGTGCCCAGATCCAGATCGCCGACTCGCCCTTCTTGACGGAGCGATCGAACTCGTTTTTCCAGGTCCAGAACCCAGCGACCTTCGTGGCCTCGGGGCACTGCAGCTTGATGAGCAATGTGTTCCGGTGGGAGTAGTCGTGGAACTTGCTCTGGACGTCCAGCCACTCCTGAAACTGGTCGCTCGCGAGTGCCTCGTCGGCGAGATCTGCGAGGTCTTCGACCCAGGCGTCCAGCTGCTCACGCATCTCATCGGCACGCTCGTCAGTATCGTCGAAGGACGTCGTCTGCTGGTGAGCCAGTTCGTCAGTCGTGTCGGTGTTTCTCGTCGACATTGGTAGTCCGCGGAACGCTCACTCTGGAACGCTCCCGCACCCGCAGCGGGGAGAATAAACTCTGCCTGGCGTGCTCTCAAAGCAGTAGTCGACAGCTACACGGTCCGATCGACAACCGAACGACCAGTCAACCGATCACCGGACGGGGTCGCCGCGAACTCGAAGCCCGCCGTGAGTGGGAACAGCAGTACGTCAACGATGGTAAGCTTGGGAAGACATTGACGGCGTCGGTCAGCTATCGCTGTCGTCTGCTGCTTGCCAGCCCCGGTGAAAGTACACCAGAGCACGATCGTCCTCGAACTTCGTTCCTGTTGGGGTGTGGATTAACAGCTGTCCTTCTGGTTGCACGTCGACGATGTGCTGCTCACGGAGGGCACGTACGATCTGTGCGGCCCGCTGCTCGTCGATGGAGAGTACACCCTGCCGTCGACGGTCCCGGTCTTGAGCTAGCTGACGGCGCTCAAATCGTTCGTGGTCGTTCAATGTATCATCGTAGTAGTCCATGCCTGCACCCCACTTGGGGAGAACAAACCGCTGGCTCCCGCTAGGGTTATATGTAATGATGTTGCCGCATTAATAACGATTAGTCCTGTTACGTGGCTAGTTCGGAACGACTGCAGCAAGTCGATCTGAATGATAGTCGACTCGATAGCGGCTGTGTGAGTTTCTGAGTCGGTAGGTCCGAACCGTCGCTACGCATTCGAGTGTGTCGCCCGGGTTTTCCCAGGTAAACTCGTAGCCGGCGATGATAGCGTCGTTGACGCGTTCACCAACCTGGTGAGTTGGCCCGTCCCATTCGACAGAGATCTCTCCAGTGCTGTTCGGTGGTTGAACCATTCGCTCTTGGGCGACTGGAACCGATGCTGGATCGAGTGCGATTCGACCGAGCGTCGCAAGGTCCTCGGCGCTGATCTTCCAGTTGGCACCACCGCCGTGGAAGATATGCATGGTCCGATTACGGATCTGGTCATACTCGGCTTCGAGGATTTCGACACCTTCTGCCTCGGTAAGCAACTCAACGAAGTGGCTGGCGCCGGCCAGAACCAGGGAGTTTTCTTCTTCGATCTCGATTGCTTGGCCAGCTGGCGTGATCGTGCTGGTTCGTCGTTGGTTCTCGTCAGATGGACGGTCGACGGGGAAGCAGCTGCACAACAGCGTCCCCTCTGGGCCCGAGAGAATCCAGGGCTGGCGACCACATGGGATCACAGAATAATCCGATGCATCGTAGCGGCCACCGCCGGTCAACGCACGGAACGCTTTTTCGAGACTCTGGCCGTCGATACCGTAGCCGTACTGCTCAGCCCGTCCGTCGACGTAGGAGACGTACGTCCCAATCTCGCTGAACTGGTCAAAGGTGTCCGGAATCCGCCATACCTCACCGTCGCCGTGGTCGTCGACGTAGGCTGCGACGTTCCCATCGGTGACCCATCGAACCTGCTGAGGACTCACTGGCCCAGCGCCGGTCCTGATCGGTGCGGTCGGTCGGCGGGTGGTGAGCCCCCATTCCTCATCTCCGCTTTCCCATCCGACAGTGTCGCGGTCTGGAACCGAAGTGAGTCGAGAGCACCGGGCGACGGCAACTGCTGAGGGATCAAGGTCGCTGTCGGTCTCGCTGAATTTCGCGAGTGTCGATCGCTTGCTGGTCATTGGACTGCTCCACTCTTCTCGAGGGAAACAAACTCGCTCTCACTCACCTCACGTGAGGCCACTCAACGACATGAACTAATTTTGAGCCACCAAATCGGGGAGAAACTACACTTTGACTGGAGAAATCTGACTTAAAACACAGTGTATAGCCGCGGTGAAAATTAACTAGGCAATTGGATTGAAATAAATACACGATGACAGTCTTGGCTTTGCCATCGATGCTGGGGGAGACAGTTGTCCTACAGTCAGGTGCGGATCAGGCGGGGACAGCAGTCTGTGAGACCGGATTCGGTGAGCTGATCGTGATCGGACTGGGGCTCATCACGATCTTTCTGGTCTTGCTTGCGGTCTACCGGGGGACGCTCGCCTTCAATAAGTATGGCAGCCCGCGGACGGAAAAGAAGCGCGAGGGCCAGGAACAGTTGAAGGGGGCTGGAATCACGCTGGTGGGGGCCTTCATGCCGGGAGTGTTTGCAGCGATCCTCGATCAGGTGGGCCTCGTTACGCTCTCGTGTGTGGACCTCTCGAACGTCCTGGTCCTCGCGCCCGTCATGTTCTGACGGGTGCTGTCCACGGAGCAGTAGCTCCAGAGATGACTTTGCGGAATATCAGTAATTGATGGACAACAATCGTCTGGTGGCTGCATTGCTGGCACTGGTAGTACTGTGTACGACAGTGCCTGGCGTCGCAGTGGCACAGAACGAGAGCGCTGACGGGAGAAGTGATGGCGTACTTAGCTCCATCCTTGACACCCTCGGGGGCATACAGAGCGGTATCTCGGATTTGCCCCAGAATATCTATGATAAATTACCACCAGCTATCACAGATCCGATCGCGACGGGCCATGAGGTGCTGAGTGGGATACTATCGTCGGCTGCCTCGGGATTCGTCGGTCTGTTCGGCGACACCGTTGAGTTGGCGACGTATGTGCCGGCTCCTGGTGACCCGACTGATCCGTCGACGTGGGTCCCCGTCGACAGCAGTGGGAACGCGAAAAACACGCTCTGGGGTGACGTGTACGAGGCGACGCAGATCAATATCGCCCTCGCCGTCATCATGCTGGCGTTCTCCGGGGCGCTCAACTTCCGGTATAGCAACGCCGTGCGACGTCGCCAGGCGTGGAAGACTTGGGGCCTGTCGTTCTCGATGGTCTTTCTCACGTGGTTCATCGCCCCCTTCGGGTTACACGTCGCCAGTACGTTGTCGGACGGGTTAGCGCCCGGTGCCAACGAGTTCCTCGATGTCTTCTCTGGTGGCTTCACCGACTTCGCCAAGTTCGGCTACGGCCTGTTCATCAACGCCGTTATCGTCGTGTTGTTCCCTGCAATCGGCTTCATTGGGTTGCTCGTGATCACGGTGCAGGTGTTCCTGCTGCTACTGGTGATTTACCTCTGGCCGCTCGGGTGGGCCGCAGTCTCGTTCAAAGAGGGGTATCTGCACAGTGTGGGACAGTTCGTCGTCAACCTGTACGGCGGGCTGCTCGTGTTGAACGTGGCTCAGGGGCTCATCCTTCGGTTGTTACTCTCAGTCGACTTCACGCAGGCGTCAGTCCAGGGCACGGTCATGTCGCTGCTGATGATTCCCGGCGGGGTGCTGTTCGCGACGGTTCTGCTCCCGTATGCGATGCTCAAACAGATCACGATGGGTGCCGGGGTCGACCTGGGGATGCGTGACCTGGGCCACAAGGCCGAGTACGCCGGCCGGCACTACAGAAACGCCGAACGGCGGTACGAGAAGCGAAAGGAGCAGGTGAAAAAGACGGGTCGCGATGTCGCGGCGACGCTGTCGGCGGTTAGCTCACGATTCCGGTCCGATGACGATGATCCGGACCCGGAAGGAGGTAGCGGGGGTGGCGGTGGGGTAGTCGCTCGACTCCCCCGAGGCCGCGCGACAGGGCCACCGGCCGAACGGGGGACGGCTGCAAACCCCATTGCGCTCCCGCGAAACAACCGGCTGCCCAGAGGAAGACTGACCGGAGATGACAGCGGTGCCGACGGGCGCGGTGGTGGTGACGATGGCGATGAGACTCCCGCTCAGAGCGGCCGTGCCAGCCGGCCCTACGACGAGCACGGGAATCGATCGCCCTCTCAGCGAATGAGTAGAGAGCGTCGCCGCCGAGAGCAGATTCGCCGTGACCAGATTCTCGACCGCGATGGCCGACGGAGGTAATCACTCATGCCACAGCAACAGATCGATCGCGATCCGACGCAGGTCGTACCGCCATATGTGAATACGGGCATCAAACTCGGTCCGATCCCAGCGGCCGAACTCGTGTTAGTGGTCCCGGGTGTGCTCGTGGCCGTCGCCGGCCTGTTCCTTCTCTCCGGCATGAGCAGCGCTCTCGTCATCGCGCTGGGTGTCCTGCTGGCGCTCACTGCCTTCCTCGTGGTACTCAGCAGTCACGACTTCACGAGTCCGAGGGACAAACTGTACGCACCGCGTCTGAAGCTCAAAAATTGGCTGCAGCTCCCGATGAGTCACGAGACCGCAGCCGAAGAGACGGTCCACGGCGTCGAACAGATCCATAGCAACGGCTTCGTTAAGATGGCTGACGGCCGATTGGTCGGGCTCGTCCGGCTCCACGGCCGGAATACGGACAAGGCCACCGAGTCGGAACTGAACCTGCTCGTCGGGCAACTCGCGAAGGGTATCGACGAAGACATCAAGGACTTCAATTTCGAGTTCTATTCGACGACGTCGCGGGTTGATCCAGCGGAGATCACGGAGCCCTACCGAAAGGCCGCCAATTCCGAGGAACTGGCTGGCCCCGAGTGGTTCGATCTCCGGAACCTGCTGTACGATATCGACCAGTGGCACGAGGAACAGGAGACGGTCTGGCAACCTCGCAAGTGGCGGCATTACGTTCGTGTGGAGGTCAAACCGGAGGAGGTCTCCGTCCGCAAACAGACAGTCCAGTCTCGCGGGCGTCGGCTGCTCGAACTGTTCGTGCCGTTCCTCACGGATGACACGCTCGAAGAACAGAAACGACGGAAAAAGATGGTCGAAACCCTGCACCGTCGCCTCTCCACGCTCGAACACGACGTGTTCTCGCCGATCGACGGTGTCTCCGTCGACCGGGTGTCACCCGAGGAACTGGCAGCGCTGGTCGCCGACAAGTGGACGGGAACGGAACAGTCGAATTCCCTCTCGCAGGAGCAGGTATGCACTGATTCGTCGGTGTCGACGTGGCCCCACATCCGGGAGTGGATGGACACCGGCGACGTCCCTGACCACGTCGAGGGTGACGTGGATCTGGAGTCGACCCAGACCGGGCCGGTCACTGTTCGTTCGAACCAGCCCGGCGGGAAAGCGGCTGACGGTGGCGCTACGCAGGTAGCGCCTGAAGAAGACTCAGATAGTGATGATCAGTCAGAAGATGAGTCTGACACCGCTGAAGGTGGTCCTGACCGCTCACGACTGGCGACGGCTACACAGGTCATGCCTGACCGATTGTTGGCTGCCGTCGAACGAATCCCATCCGTCGGTGACGAGGCTACAACTGCTGACGGCGCCAACCCGGAGGACCTGTACGAGCGTCACCAGTCTGTCGGGCTGCAGGATCGCCTGGCGCCGGAATCGTACGATATCGACACCGGATTCGTGCGTGTCGGCGATCAGTTCTGTAAGACGTTCTGGCTGGCGTCCTGGCCGGCGAACCCCGAGTCGATGCTCCTGCAGGACCTCTACACCATTCAGGGCGTCGACGTGGATGTCAACATCAAGTGCCGCCCACGCGACCGGGCGTCGACCATTCACGAACTCGAACATCTGATCGCCGAGATCGACGCTGAAGCGGTCGAACGCGAGGCCGAGACGGACGTGTCGTCGGTTGCGCTTACGGACGATCTCGACACGTACATGACGATGTACAAGCTTCTGCAGCAGTCCAACACCCAGCCCTGGGACATCAATGCCTACGTCACTGTCCGGGTGGGCAACGAGGCGGCCCTGGACAAAGCTGAGGAACGCATTGACGAACTGCTCGACGATCAGGCTTCGACGATGGACCTGTACAAGATCCGGGCGCTGGACGAGAAAGCCGACCAGGTGCACGATATCCTTGAATCGAAGCCAGCGGACATGATGGCGCTGGCGCCGGCCTCGAAGCAGAAGCTCATGTTCGAGTCCTGTGGACCCGTCGGTCGGGATGTCTACGACGACAACTCGTTCCGTAACCGGTATCGCATGACGCTCGGCGGGACGCCAGCAGCGACGTTCCCACCGGCGACCCGGTACATGCAGGAAGATTCCGGCGTCGAGTACGGGCGCTCTGTCCAGAACGGGACGGTGCTCAAGGCGGACCCGTTCAACCGCGGTGGAGCTCCCCACCAGCTGACGATCGCACCGAGTGGGTCAGGCAAAACCTATGCCGTCGGCAAGCGCGCCCTTCGCTGGTGGGCCGCGGATCCGGGGAACCGGACGCTGATCCTCTGTGATACGATGGGTGGGTTCGACGACATCGTCGACCTGTGTAACGGGGAGCACATCGTCGTCGACGGGGCAGATACGATCAACCCGCTCGATGTCGAAGAACCACCCGAAGCGGTGCTGGAAAACACCGATATCTCGGTTGACCCGTTCCGCATGGCCGTGGATAGTGGGCGGGAGTTCATCGCCAGGATCGTCAGTATCAGCGGACCAGACCCAGACAAATACTCCTCGACCATCGAAGAGTGCATCGAGCACACGTTCATCGACCACGGGATCACGCCCGATGATATCGAGGTCGATGAGCAACCCACCCTGGATGACTTCATCGAGACTGCCAAGGAGATGGCCCGCCACCCGGGGCGATTCACGATGGGTGATACCGAGCGGGAGAAAGAGCACAAAGCTCAGCAGGCTGCCGAGCTGCTCGACTACCTCTCGGGGTTCAAAGAGACGGGCAAGTACAACCATCTCCGGGGTGAGACGGAGGTGTCGATCGATCCGGGCGAGGTCACGTATCTCGACCTCCAGCAGATCGAAGGACAGGGCGACGCCGACAAGTCGGCGATGCTCCATCTGATGCTCACCCAGGCGTACCAGACGGTCAAACGCGCGCCCGGTCAGACGATGTTCGTGATCGACGAGGCGCACTACCTGCTGCACTCCGACGAGATGGTCCAGTGGCTTCAGCGAGCGGCTCGCCACTGGCGTCATCACGACGCGATGATGTGGTTCGTCAGCCAGGATCCCGACGAGTTCGTCGCGACGACTGACCAAGAAGCCGATAGCCATCGGGAGACGATTACCGGCCAGTGTTCAACTGTCGAATTCTTTAACACTCCGAAACTGGATCGGGAAATCGCCCGTGATGGATTCGGCATGAACGAGAAAGATATCACCTTCGTGAAACAGGACGCGACGCCCGGTGAAGCCGGTGTCGGCTACACCGAGGCACTCGTGGACTTCCGTGATGTCGAGGGCTGGCTGCGAACGCTCGTCCAGGCATCCCCGATCGAGGACGAGATCCTCTCGGACGACGACGAAGATGAAGACGAGTAACCTACGTTGGATCCTTCCAGTCTCGGCTGATCACTGAGTTTGGGTCGCAAGTCAGTCGCGTTGTTCTCGATGATAATTTAGCTATAGTGGCTCGACTACCGGCGATCATGGAGCGGGGACTCCACCGTTTGAAACTCCACCTACCAGCAGCCATTGCGAGAGTCATTCAGCCGTGAATCTGCTGGTGTGGAGAGCGGGAATCGACCACCGGAGAATACTGGTGTGGCTTGTGTCTCCAAAATAATCCACTTTTGACACTATGGGGCTGTGTTGCTTACTGTCCGACGGATTACGCGTCCTGCCGAGCGTGCGATCGGATCTCGATCCGGTCTATTTGTCTGCTATATTACGGTGGTGGAATCTAGCACAGATTTTTCGAAAACCGCAGGACTGCACCGGTCTAGCACCCAATCTAGCACAGATTTTGTGGTGTGTGGTAGATTGGATCGACTGCCGTCTTGCGATTTTGACTGTGGTGTGGTACCCCTTTATCTTGCCCTCCAGAATCGGCCCCCGAAATCGGATCTGCCACCTGAAAATCATACGCTCGCTGACCTACCTCTCGTCGATTTTCGATCCTCTCTACGCTGGCCTGGGTGCCCCACTGTCGCACTCACTCTGCCCCACAGCCACGTCTAAACTCACTGTTGGATCCACCGGCTCGCCACACCTGTTTCCCCACCTGCTCGTTGCCTGGCCGCCACAGCAGGTCCGGGTTCGATGCGCCCCGACTCGGATCGGTCGGTCCCAGCCTGACCCTAAGTCGACGCTCTCATCAAGACTAGCGTCGACGTCGACCCTCAAGTGCCGCCGGCGCAACGTCACAGCTGAAACTCGCGGCGCGGGATCGCGCGCAGGTCGGTCGCGACGTGTCGTGAGCGGCCGAGCACGATGGACCGATGCTCGGCGCGCGCAGCGCCGATGCAGCGACCCATCGTCCAGGCGGTGCCTGGACACCGGACACCGACCGCACAGTGGGCGGTGGCCGGTGGCGCCGCGCGCGGAGCACCGCCGTTTGCAACCGGGGAACGGTCGCTCGGCTGCCTGGCCCACTGAACCGCCGACGTACCAGAACTCCATCGTGTCTTCTGCGCAAAAAAAGAGCGGCGAGAGCGGGTTCGTCGAGCATGTCGAGTGCGCGACTGGAGTCGATCCGCGCGACCCACGCGTGGGTGTCTGCGTCGACCTTCCAGGGACTGTTCGATGGCGTGTCTAACTGGTTCCCTGATGGCCCACAGAATAGTCTGGCAACCCCCGCGACACCCGGTCAGAGAACAGTGCTCTCCTGCACGACCGAAGCATCGACGGTGGAACTCGATGCAGGATGACCAGAATGCAGACGTCAGTATCACAGTACTCAGTATCCACCGAATGACTTGCTCTGACCGGGAGGCCTAACTCGACGCACTCCACACACCGATCGAATCCCCCAGCGTCGGACGTCTTCACCGCCCCTCGTGACCAGTGCAGACTGTTACAGTAACTGATTCGTACGGATCCAGGCAGTGTGTTCGCCGTCGGAGAGAGCCGACTGTGGATAAGATATATTTCCGGTCGGAACCATATCTTAGCTACGCACTGGGAACGGAGACAGAGAGGATGCATGAAATCTGACCCAATCGAGGAGTACGACGACGTGAACGAGGCGGCAGTGGCTGACTGGAAGAGCGAGACAACGACACGAGAGCGAATTAAGGCTGTCATCACGCGAACGACCGAGCCCACGCCAGCATCCGAGATCGCCGAGCAAGCACGAGCGAGCAAGCCGGTAGTCCGTGATGAACTCACCGAGCTCACTGAGATCGGACTCGTCGAGAAAATCGAGGGTGGACAGGGCGCACTGTACAAGCGCAACGATCAGATGTATATCTATCAGCAGGTGCTGAAGCTTCACGACGAGTACTCCGAAGACGAGTTGATCGAGACACTGCAGGAACTGAAGCAGACTGTGAGCGAGATCCGGACGACATATGGCGTTGAATCACCGGCAGAACTCGCACAGCAACTCGATCCAGACGACCACGAGGGCTGGGATGACCATACGACGTGGCAGACCGCTCAGAAGAACCTCTATCTCACGAAAGCAGCGATCAGCTTCCATGACGCACGGAAAGTGGTTGTCTGAGAAATGTCGTATTTGACCGGGAATACGGGCCCAATCGACTACGGGGCCCTCCAACGCATCCGTGATATCTTTCTGCAACACGAGCCACTGGTCACCCATCACGATCTCAGTGATCGATTGGATCCGCGGCCGGAACTGAATATCACCGTCGACAAAGGGTTTGGCGAGAGCGCATGTGGTCGATTCGATATCGTCTGGACCGAACGCGACTGCTACAACTTCCACTATACCGAGTCAGATGGCATTGACTTTCGGTTCGACCGTCATCCAGAACCGCATGCTCCGGAGAATCACTTTCACGAACCTCCGACTGCGAACACACGAGTCCCCTCGTGTATCGAGGTCGAACCGGTCGACGTGGTCACGCGAGCGGTTTTGAAATGCTGGCGCACAGCGCTTACCCGTGATGACCCTTCGCTAGTTAATTCCCACTCAAATCCACCGTGAGATCTGCCAGCGAGCAGCGTGTCTCACCGACGCAAAAAAAAGAGCGGCGAGAGGGTTAGTCCGCGAGGTGCTCGAGCGCACGCTCGCTGTCCGCCGTCTCGATCCAGGCGTGGGTATCCGAGTCGACCTTCCAGGGCCCCAGACGGACCCTTGATGGGTTGAAACAGGACAACGTCAGAGAGCAGGACACCATCACGGACGGTTTCAGAGGGAACCTTAGCTGATTGAAGCGACATCCGACAAGGCGACTTTGTCGCCGGCAGTGGCGACAGGTCCTCAGAACAGACTGGCCCGGCACCACCGATCTTACCAAACACAGAAAGAAATCAGGCACGCACTGTTTGGTAAGACCACGCCGGGCTGGCCCAACGGCTGCGTCCCGGCGTGGTGCTCGCGACGAGCCCGCCACGCACACCACCCGACCCGACCCCCACACGTCACGAGTACGGGCCCGACACACACCGCGGTCGCCCGGGACATCTCCGTGTCGAGTGAAACTCCCCGCGACACCCAGCGCTCACGCCCAGGACCCGGGGAGCGTGCCCCCAGACGAGCCGACCGTGCGGGCGATCTCGCACAGCAGCGCGGCTGCCTACCACCGAACACACCCCCAGGGAGACCACCCACAGCGACGCCGCCGGAGAGCCTGAGTACACGACTCGCCACTGCCCAGCCGCCGAAAGAACGCGACTGGCTCACAGCCACTGCACTGCTGGTCCTTTGCGGATGTGAAGTGCCCAGATTGACGCGGTCGTAGTGGTATCACGACAATAGTTCCTAGGAATAACTCCTCACTACACACCGCCGAAGATGTTCGGTCGGTAGTTTATTTTACACATGTCTATAACAGCTAGATGTATGTCCCCTGACACGGGTCCGCGTGACGACACTGCTAATTTAGAACAGGACATCAGTGACAACGTCGGCGGTGATCTCGACACAGACATCGACGATATCGAGGAGAACATTAACAGGAATGAGGGCTACGACCACGAGGCTGCCGACGAGATGCAGACGTCGGTGGCGGAACTGCACGAGTCCGCGATCGAGATCGCGCAGCAACTCGGCGAAATTCGCGAGGGGACCGCCGAACAGTACGAGGGCATGGAGCAGGTGTCTCAGGAAGTGTCGAATCTCTCGGCAGCGGTCGAAGAGATCGCCTCCTCATCGGAGGAAGTGTCCTCGTCGAGTCAGAAAGCGAAGGAACTCGCCGACGACGGGCAGGAGTCGGCGGCCGAAGTCCGTGAGGCGATGGCCGAGATTCAGGACGCCGGCGAGGAAGTCTCCGAGGATGTCGGCCAGATCCAGGAGAGCGTCGCCGAGATCGACGAGGTCGTCGAGGTGATCAACGACATCGCCGAGCAGACGAACATCCTGGCGCTGAACGCCTCGATCGAGGCGGCGCGGGCGGGCGAGGCCGGTGAGGGGTTTGCCGTCGTCGCCGAGGAAGTCAAACAACTCGCCGGCGAGTCACAGAACCACGCGAGCAGAATCGAGTCGATGATCAACGGCATCAAGACGGACACGGCAAACGCCGTCGAGTCGCTGGAAGCGAACAACGACCGGATCGCGAACGGGATCGACTCCGTTGACGAGGCAGCGGACATCCTCGACGACATCCACAGCGCTGTCTCCGAGGTGAACGAAGGAATCAAAGAGGTGGCGACGGCGACCGACCAGCAGGCGGCCTCGACCGAAGAAGTTGCGAGCATGGTCGAACAGACCACGACCGCGGCGGACCAGATCGCCACACAGACCGCCGACATCGCCGACGATATCGACGATCAAACCGACGAGATCGCGACTATCGACCAGCGACTCGATGACCTGGTCAACAGTCGATCCGGATCCTAATCATCCTGATTTTACCGACCCCGCTGTGCCAGCTGGTCGTGCTCGGCCGGCTTTGGTAACTCGATCATGAAGACGGCGCCGTTACTGTCGGTCTCGGTGGCCTCCGGCCCAGCGCTGCCGGTGTCTCCCGCCGCCGCTTTGTCTTCAACCCAGACGTCTCCTCCGTACATATCGACGAGCGTCTGGACGAGGTACAGACCGATCCCGGTTCCCGAACTGTCCAGCCCGGTTTCCCCTTTGCCGAAGATTTCCTCCTTCTGGTTGTCGGGGACACCCGGCCCGTTGTCTGCGATTCGGACCAGAACCATCTGGTCACGTTCTGTGACTGCAACGGTAACCTCGGGGACGTCCTTGTCGTTGTGCTGAATCGCATTCTTCAGCACGTTGTCAAAGACGGAATCCAGCATCTCGGTGGCCTGGACCTTCACCGAAGGAACCGGTGGTTCGATGGTGATCTCGGCGTCAGGATACCCCGCCTGTATCTCATCCACGGCATCTTTGAGCATCCGTCGGAGACGCATGTACTGGGTCTCATCGGCGGTCGTGAGCATCACCTCGGCCATCTCCCGTGCCGTCGTCGTCAGGTCGACTGCGTGGGCCGCGTTCTCGCGGACCGCGTCGAGATACTCTGCTTTTTCCCCGTCGACAGAGTCACTGAGCAACTCTGCGTAGGAGGTCACCATCTGGAGATCGTTTCGGATGTCGTGGCGAAGTACCTGGTTCAGAATGTCCAGATTATCGCGCTGTTCCTCGAGTTGCTGTTCACGCTCTTTCCGCTCGGTGATGTCGTGGTTGATCGCAACGAACAGTTCGATGGCTCCCATCTCGTTGAACACGGGCGCAATCGTCTGGCTGGCGATGAACTGCTCGCCGTTCTTGCATTCGTTGACGATCTCTGCCTGCCAGACCTCGCCGTCGAGAATCGTCTCCCACAACTGCTCGTAGAACGCTTCATCGTGTTCGCCGGATTTGAGAATCCGTGGGGTCTTTCCGAGAGCCTCCGCCTCCGTGTACCCGGTGACCTCCTCGAAGGCTGGGTTCACGTACTGGATCGTCCCGTCGACGTCCGTGATGACGATGGAATGGCCGGCATGTTCGACGGCTCGCTTGAAACTGCGGAGCGTCTTCTCGAGGTCTTTGTGTTCGGTAATATCGCGGCCGATGACGACGACTTTCTGGCCCTCGTTTTCGAGCGGCGAGCAGTGATACTCGGTCGTGATGGAGCCGACTGGCAACGCCAGTTCGAGTTCGACCGTCACTGGATACTCGGTCGACGACTCGTCCTCGTACACTGTCTCCAGTGCCTCTTCGAATCGCGTTGGGTCCTCATCGCTAGCGACCCAGCCTGAGACCAGGTCCATGATCGGCTCGCCTTCGACGGCTCCCAGTGAGGTGTCTGCATAGCTGAGGGCTGTCTCGTTCATGTATGCAAGCGTCCAGTCACTATCGACGACGAGGGCGAAATCGTCCATCTGCTGGACGATCGCCTCGTGACGCGCCAGCCGCCGGTTGGCGTCGGCCAGGGTCTGGACTGTCTCGTGGAGTTCTCTCGACTGGTCACGACGAGCCAGTAACGATTCGATCCGCCGAACGAGACGTTCCCGAGTTACTGGCGCTTCCACGATGTCGTCGACGACCAGCGGTGGCTCACGCTCGTCAGGGTCGTGTACCGATACGTCGACGGCTGATGTCGGATGCCGAATGAGAATAATCGGACAGAATAGGGGATGCTCAGCTTCGACCCGTGCCTGGAGTCTGGCGTGATACGTCGGAAAGGCACGCTCGTCGACCAGCACGATGTCACTCTCGTCGAGGTTCCCGCTCGTCACGACGTCATATCGGGCGGGAAGTAGGTCTCGAACGGCGTCTCTGTCCGCCGGCCGGTCGATGAGCAGAGCAATGCTGTTCATTTGCCGTCCGGTGTCTCTGCGATGGAGGGAGTACCCTGAAGGATACCCGTGACGTTCGTTAACGGGTCACCGACCTGAATGCCGTCGTCCGTGAGCTTGAACTCACGGAGGGTTTGCTCGAACCGTCCGGCACGCTTTTTGAGGACGCCGATCACCTTGTGCAGGGCGCTGTCCATCTCGATGTAACTCAACACCACGATGTTGTCGGCGATATAATTGGCATTGAAGCTGGTCGCTGTGGAGACGCCCGTTATTTCCGGGGTCGTGTCCGTGACCAGCATCGTCACGCCGTTGTTCGTCAAATAGCGGGAGAGACTGTGGAGTTTGGCGATAAGTGGCTCTCGCTCGCCCTGAATGGCCATCGTGTATCCGTCGGTACCGTCGACCATGACCGTCTCAACGCCTTCTTGTTCGACGTCGCGCCGGACCAGACTGGCAAATTCCTCGGCGGAGCGGGCCAGCGGTTCGACTGAGCGAATCACCAGCCTCCCCTCCTGACGTAACTGTGCCACAGGAATGCCGATCGCCTCGGATCGGTGGGTGAACGTCTCGATACTCTCCTCGAACAGGTAGAGCGCTGCAGTTCCACTTTGCGCAACCTCGGCGAGTATCTGCCCACCCAGCGTCGTCTTGCCGACCCCGCTCGGCCCGGTGATGAACGTCACGGTGTTTCGTTCGATCCCACCGCCGAGGAGTCGATCGAGTTCGTCGATGCCGGCCGAGATCTGTGAATCGCCGATCGACTGTTCGTGCTGTTTGGGAACCAGTGCAGGAAACACCTCGATTCCCGCGTCCCGAATCTCCATCCCGTGGCTCCCCTCTATCTGACCGATCGTTCGATGCTTTGTGACCTCTATCCGACGGCCGCCCTCACCCTGGGTTAGTTCGACGATCCCGTCGCTGAGTGACCGCAGTTCAGATTCGTACTCGCGGTCCGGTGTTGCTGTCGCCGTGGCCAGCACGGTGATACCCTCACCCTTGAGGAAGCGCATGAACGAAAGGAGTTGTCGGCGGAACTGTGCGTCGTTCGCCTCGACGTAGCGCAGTTGGGTGATCGGATCGATGACGACTCGATCCGGATCGATCTCGCTGACTGCCTCGTGAATCTCCGGCGTGTATCTGTCGCGTTCGATTTCACTCGGGGCAACCAGGTCGTACGTGCGGTCTTCGATGAAGATGCTCGACTTGGGACCGATGTCCAGGAACTCCGTCCCGTCGATGTCGATGTCGACTGCGGCTGCACTGGTGGCGATCTCTGGCTGTGATTCCTCACCGTGAATGAGCAGGGTCGTCTCACTGTTTTCAAGCCCCTGTTCGAGGAAATGCATGCCGAGTAACGTCTTTCCGGACCCCGGGGGACCGATGGTGAGATACATCCGTCCTGCAGCAAATCCGCCCCGAAGCAGGTCATCGAGACCGGCTACCCCACTACCAATTTGTTGTAAATCCTTGTTCATAGGTATCGAGTTGTTCGCCCCACACATCAGACCACCGACCTATAGATGCGATATAGTATATACACTATCATATTATGGGAGTTGTATTTTCAGCGCAGAGGGGCTTAATCAGACGGCTCAGCCTTTGCACTGTGTATCAGCAGGTAAATCGAAGGATTGGATGATGATAGCTGGACTGGAGAGGCACCCGATGCATCACCAGTGGTCTTACCAAACTGCCAAAAGGTATGATGTGAACGTTCGGTAAGGCTGGAAAGCGCGTTGGTTCCACGCAAACGGAACGACCCGTCACGACGTCATCAGTGTCGCGATGCGAGCGGCGAGTCTGACGCCAAGAGTCGTTTACCGACCACGTTTCACATCACTCCACATGTCCGAGAGTTTGTGAGTCTAAGTTCCAACGGACCACAGCAGCACTCACCCACACGACTCACACTCGGTATCGAGTGACACCCCAGCCGATATATACTGTTCTCACCTGGGAACCGGCTGGGTTAACCACAGGCACGGACCAGACGGCGGGTACACACCGACGCCATCGCGACTGGCAGTACCTGCTCCATACCTGCAGCAACGGATGCAAGACGCTTCCAGCCCCGCCATAGCAGACGGACTCACGGCCCAGAACCGAACTTTCTGTTGCCCACCGCCCAACCACCGCAAGTGTGCGGGCTCGACGCTCAAACTGTTGCATGAACTGGGATCGCGCGCAACGGATGTGAGCACGATGGACCGCTGCGAGACGCGCGCTGCGCCGACGCAGCGCCCCGTTGGCGTCGCGCGCGGGGCGATCGAGTACCAGCCGGGGCGTGTCGCCCATTTGCCTGCCCCACGAGTGGCGGCACTGATTCCCTCACCGACGGAACCCCTTACGAAAAAAGAGCGGCGAGAGGGTTAGTCCGCGAGGTGCTCGAGCGCGCGCTCGCTGTCCGCCGTCTCGATCCAGGCGTGGGTGTCTGAGTCGACTTTCCAGGGCCCGATCGTTGGGGCGTCCGTTCGCGTCCCGCTCCGGTGCGCGGGCCCGTCACCACGCTTGTCGAACGTGATCGCCGTGTCGCCCAGAATGGCCAGGCAGGCCTGCCCGTGCCACACGTTGACCGCCACGTCCTCCAGTCGCACCTCGTCACCCTCTCGCAGCGTGGGCATCCCAGATGCCTTGTGGGACTTCTCCCAGTAGACGAACTTGCGTCGGTCGCCGTTCGCGTCTTCCACGTACCCCGCCTGGTACTGGCTGGGGGCCGGAATCGCGAACAGCTTGTCGACTGTGACGTCGACCGTCGTCTTCCAGGTCGTGAACTGGTCGAGGTCAGTGAACGTCTCAGCGACGTCGGGCAGCCGCTGGAGCGAGCGCTTGACGGCCGTTGCTGCCCCGATCGGGTCTGCCCCACTGCGGACGCGCCGGGCAACCAGCTTGGCGAGCCCGGCCCGTCCCAGCTGGACGTCGTGGCCCAACTCGTCGGCGAGTGACATGGCGACCCGATTGACCGCCGCGAGGTCGTCCTGGGTGAGCCGCTCGCGTGGATCGGCGCTGTCTTCCAGCCCAACGTCCGGGCGCTCGTCGGCCGTCGTCCGCTGGGAGGGTGTGTCGGCCGCGTTCTGGACGCGGCAGGACTGTGCACGGTTCACGCCCGCCTCGTGGGCATCGCGGGCGAGCGTCCGGTGGCGAGTCAGCTCATCCTCGCGCGCCAGCCGCCGTTCCTGCTGGGCCAGGGTTTCGCCGGCGCGGCGAGCGGGCGCCACGTCCGGATCGCGCGTCCAGTTGTAGTCATCTTGGACGTCGTAGTAATTCGCGCGTGAGTCCTTGCCCTTGTTGGGCCGGAAGTCCAACTCGTCACCGGACTGGGTTTTGGCCACCTGCTGGAGCATGTGTTCCGGCCCGCTAACCTTCTGGGCCATCGCGACCGTCAGCTGTTCCTCGCGTGGATCGCGCCGCTTGTCCGCCAGCGCGCCGTAGTTATCCGTCGATACCTTTTTCAGCGAAGTCGTGTTACCTTTCATTGCAATCACCAAATTGCTTCACACAGGGGTGCTCACCGCGCCTCGCTTTCTGCACTCGCGAGCCACGGCTGTCGCCCCACGCCCCGCCCGGTGGCCGACGACACGTCACGAACCGACCAACCGCCGGGATCGCGACCTGCCCCGGACGGGCCACCCCCGTCTATGATCTGGTCGAAGACCAAGGGCGAGCCGCCGGCTCGCCCGCCGTTCGCACGTAGGTGGTCCGTCAGGGAGGGGCCCGCGCCGTGCGCGGGAGGGCCCCTGAGCGCCCGGCACGACGGCGTCACATGGGATGGAATCCGCGCTGTGCGTCGGATGGAATCCCATGTGCGGGAGTCGCGCCCGGCAGCCCGGACCGAGCGCTTTGCGCTCGCGTCCCGGCAGCCCCCGCGCAGCCTCGCCATCGGCGAGCGGGGGCGCGTATCCGAGCACGCCACGCGAGCGCAGGAACCGGGGCACCTACGTGTGAACAGATTACTCTCACGACGCGAGTCGCGCGGTTGGCCCGCACCGCGCGACCGAGCACCGGGCGGGACCCGCACCGACTCAAGGAGGTGCGGGTGGGCCCCGGCGCGCAGTCCGCGCGCCTGAGTGCTGGCAGTCCGTGCGCGTGACTCGACGCGTGCGCGAGTTGTCGGGTTGTCCGAAGGCGCGCGGGATCGCGAGATAGGAAGCGACCCACGCTATCTTACAGCGTCGCTTTTGGAAGCGTCGCCATTCGTCAGATGGCCCACGGGCGGGCCTGGCGGACTGTGAGGGCGAGGCCGGGTCGCGCTTGCGTGGTCGTCTGTGCGGGCCCTATCCCCCGGATATCCCGCACAGCGACCGCGACCCGGCCGAGGGCTCACGGGTTGTTAGTTGACACTGAATCGGTCCCTTGGTTCGTGGTGGCTACGTTGCCAGGGGCTTCCCTGAGTACGACGAGATCGGCACGCAAAGACCGAACCCGAGTTCTCATACTTCGCAATAATGGATTTTACTGCTAAGGTCCTCCACGCAACCGACTGTGTCAAGCGGCTGGTGACCACCAGCTACCACTGAATCGAGATGGACAGATCGAGTTCCTCTAAGACGTCTTGGACAATCGCCGCAAAATCTACATCGGGAACCACGACCTGATAGGTGTCCTCAATAAACGCGTAGAACTCGTCCACGATCGTCTCAACCTTAGCCGCTACCTCACCGATTCCATCGGAAGACTGTTTTTTGAGGATAGTCACAGTCTGGGTGGTCATCTCGACGAGATACGAGTAGAGTTCCTCTGGCTTCCGGAGGCTGGATTTCAGAAGGTTCTGGATAGCGAAATGCACCTCACTCAGGACTAACCGGTAGAGGAACGACGAAACGTTCCGCAGTCGATAGAGATACCGATTGTTCAAAAACCGGGTGCCTTTCCAGGCTGTTTCGAATGTCAGTGGCGTCGTGAAGAGGAAACACTCAACGAGGAACATACCCCCCGCTCGGTAGAAGCGATGGTAGTACTTCTCGTCAATCGCAGCCTGCGACGACACTTTGGCGGCGGCCCCGGTCAACGTATTGGCACTCTCCAGTAGATTCCAGCCCGCGATTGCGAGCGCCAGGGACGAGTTGAGTGTCGCGGCGGTTCCGGCGAGCCGGGCGAACTTGCCGTGAGCTAACTTCACTCCGAGATCGTCTTCGAGCACATCCACGATCTTACGGAGCCGCCTGAGCGAGGCTGTCGAGAGTTGGGATTTGACGTCCTTGAGTTCCGTCTCCGGATTGATTTCCAAATCCATCGCCAGGTCGTGCCCGTTGTCGAGCTGGCGTGCCAGCGCCAGGGCAGGCTCCCGGCTCTGCACAGCGGCGTGTGTCTGGAAGCCCTGTTGCAATCGCTGGCCGGCTAGTTCCGTCCGGGCGGACTCCAGTTCGACCATAGGAATCGGTCTCTGCCGACGAATTTAATTATTGTCACTACGACGAGGCGACAATGGCGAACGGCGACAGCCCAGACCCCGATCGGCGGAAACTGCTCAAGATCGGTGCGATTGGCACAGCTGGTGCTATAGTGCTGTCTACCCAATCGGACAAAGAAGAGTCACCTCCGGATTTCACGACTGCCGAGACGGAGTTCCAGCAGCTTGCGTCATTCATCGATCAGCGCGATCTCGCGGATCCACAACAGCTCCCGGACGTGACCCAGCGTATCAGACGCACTTTACGTAGGGTCGAAGAATCGCTTGAGAAGCAAGGGATTCGTCGGTCAAGGCACACACCAAATAGCCCGACTCCAACGGGACCGAACATCGGGGCGATCAATTCAGCGTTCGATTATTACACCACCCTCCGGACGACTCTTCTGGATGGGTTCGACGTGAGGGTGAAAATTCGTGACCGAGAAAAGCGGGCATTCAACCGGGGTCAGGCAGGCGATACGGACTTACAAAATGTTTCCCTCGACAACTTTGGGAGCGGAATCAGCGACGTTGATGAACTTCAAACTCAGTTGCTTGAATCCTCGGCTGTAGCCCGGCTCCTACCAGCCGCCGAGGAGGTAACCACAGGACTCCGCAAGCAGATGACTGTCTACGAGACGCATCTGGAACTTCAAGAGGCGTTTCGCCGAATCAGTACGGACGTGGAAGCCGGCTCGAAGCTGTTCGAGCAGTCAAATTTCGACCAGGCACGCACACAGTTTGAGTCCGCACAGAAACCCGCTCAAGTCGATATTCCGTCCCCCGTACAGTCGTATGCGCTCGCCTCCTCGTCGCTGGCCATCAGCGACTACGCCACGATCTTCTCGAACTATCGGACGGCACTTTCGCACCTGCGTACCGCCTCCGACCCCGACACCACACAGTCGGCCCGTGACCGGCAGTTCGACAAAGCGCTAGCGTTGCTGTTCGATATTCGAGATGTATTTGCGAAGTAGACTGTCGAGATAGGATACCGGGGACTACGATTTCTCACTGGTTTGGTTCACTGTATCAGACTTAGTTTTGTTTCCACTGATATATGTGATAGCCAGTACCAATGACAATGAGACAGGCCAAGAGGAGGGCTACGCGGCCCTTGTTCGTATAGAGTAATTGCTGCTTTGCTAAGTGCCAGCGGCAGGCCTTCTTGCGGAGGCCTGGCTCTGGATAGGTACTGGTTGTGATATGTGTATCAAGCCAGGAATCGAGTGGGGTGCCCGCTACATCCTTGACGATCTGTTTGAAGTCGGCGTAAGTGACAGTCCCATTGTGCGTGTTCATGCGATAGACGACAGCATCCAGCGTACGTTGTCCGTTAGTCTCGTTCCGGATTCGTTGATCCAGGGCTGACAGCACCACAGCGCCTTTTCTGTATTGGCCCTGCTCGTGCGGTCCCCACCGGCTCTGATTGCTAAGAACGACATTGCCCATCCGTCTGCGACTCAAGTTCCAGAAGTAGTATGTATAGTTACATGGACTCGCGTACACCTGTCGGGTGGTGAGATCGACGGCATAGTATGTCGCACTTGCCTCGGTAAACCACCACATCTTCTCTCCCAGATCGACTGTCGAATGAAAGGTGAATAGCTGGCGTGTATGCGTATATTCGTGCAGCCAGGTATTCGCCAGTATCACACCGCCACGGAATTCGGAACCAAAGTCAAAGGTCGCTGCATCGTGGACCCAGAATTCGTGTGTTTCCGCTGCCCCACCACGACGGATCGGGTCGGTGACTGCATACGCATTGACGTAGGTGTATCGTGGTCCAGCATCGAACTGGCTGGAGGCCGAAGCAAGCGAATTAACGATACTGTCCGGTGATTCGGACAAATTCGCAGCCTGCGGCACAATGAGGCGAATGTCCTGGCACCCCGCCGTTGCCGAATGAACTGTGTTCGGTCCTGCAAGGATGAATTGATCGCCGACAAATCCCTGGCTAGCGAAGCTGAGGTTCGTTGCCTCCGAATGGCTTGGGACTGGAAAGAACCCCCAGCGTGAGGATGCTGCATATTCATGATTCTCTCTCCCAGAGGCCGGCTGACCGACGACGGTCAAGGTCACCTCTGGCCGTGACGTTTTTCCATCCCACCGAAAGGAATACCCAATATCAGACGACAGATTGGCGAATCCAGTCGCATTCACTATTCTAACACCACGGTTGTAATGGGTCGTCGATAGATCGACCCAGAACTCCTCAACCGAGGAAAGATTATGATATGTAATGGTCAGTCTCTGGGTGTTCCTGTTGTAATCAAGTACACCGGTGACATTCGCTTCAGTACGAGGGACTGAAACGCCGTTTTGAAGCGTGATATCGGACTGGGGATCAAGACATGAGTCAGTAGTCGATTGCGCTTGAGCAGTAGCCGTATCGGAAACGACTGTAGAGGTTGCAAGAAACCCACAGAGTACGAGAAGAGCAGCAAAATACGTCCATCTCATCACCTTGGTTTAGTTCAAGGATAAATATAAATTTTCCAGACTAGCAATCCTGATCAGTGACGGCATGGAGAGCCACCGAAAGTGTATTTGATGGGGTATCACCGGGACCAGCTGGATTAAGAAGTGGCATAATCTTCGGATCTCACTGCACCAAAGACGATTGCGCCGTGTTCCCAAGAAAAGCCACGTTACTAGTAGGCGTTCAACGTAATCTCCCCAACTACGTAGCAAAGTCGGCCAACGTCATTTTAGAAGAGAGAGTTTGGCTGATTTAATCCGCTCTCAGACCGGAGGTGACAGTCCGTTGTCCCCGACTACAACCGAGTGGATAAATTACACAATAGGATTCGTACCCAAATTATTAGACCGACGTAGCCAGCCCGCTCGAGAAACACTCACTCATTCACTGAGTTCTCGGGAACACATTAACTGGATAAGATCTTCGTGAAGTGATTCTCCGTCAACTTCGACCTCAGGTGACGACAGAGGACCAGTGCTGAAATCGACTTCGTCCTCATTAATGTAGAAACCGCCGACAGCCAAGTGCTGCTCTCCACCTTGACTCTCTATCGAGAGATACCCACGGATATCGATATGACTGTTGTAAATGTCCCCGTCGACTCCCTCTGTTAGAGACTTCTCTGCACCGTCCCATTCTGCATTGTATGTCCGGTGAGCCATGGCTACACCGCTTTTAGAATAGTCTATTTCCTCATCCTGTGCAACGAACGTCTTTCCCCAATTTTTTCCTGCTCTCATATCCTGCCATAGTCCATCCGAGTATCGAAGATCGTCACACCCTAACTCCAGCAGCAAACTCTCATACGAACTTACGATATGGCCGATTGCGTGAGGCGGGACCAAACTCTCTGACTCACTACTACCTCCTTCCACCGTCTGGTTCTCTATTGTAGTGTTCTTTTTAGTATAGTCTGCGTCCAGTTTAGGACTGAGAATAGGGACGTTGATCTTGAACAAACTCATATCGACATTGTTCGTGTTGCTCAACTCGTAATCCGTTTCGTTCGATACCTCCCCCAGGGAAGCATCGATCTCCCAGGAACCTTCCCAGTCACCGGTCAGTTCCTGTTCAAAGAAAACAGCCCCCGGGCGTTCCACCTCTCCTTCAGACTCTTCCCTGATCTGCTCTGTAACCTCCTTTTTGTGGTAAACTCGGGTATTGTACTCACCTTCCTCGTCAGGAGAACTCCCAGAATCTTGCAACGATTCATACTCCGTGAACCCTCGGTCCTCCAACTCATCCTGGAAACTCTTGACGGACTGCCCTAAACTACCGGACTGTGTTGAGGCAACCGCAGATCCAGGACCGGTGAGAGATAGAGTAGCCGCGCAGCAGCCGAGACCTTTCAGGACAGATCTTCGTGTTGTCATCTATACTCACCAGTTCAATATCGTGACCTATTAGCGCTCCGTCACCAGAGTGAAAGTGAAATAACCAGATCTACGCCTTATAGAATACTGAAGAGATAATTAGATAACTTCTATGAGCTGTAATTCGGTAGAGATCGTTGGCGTCCCAGTTTCAACCCGTCCAAAGTCGACATCACCCGCAGTAACTTCAATCCCACTACGCCGTATCCAGGATCCTGTCACAGACGTTGTGACGCAGGGCACGAGCACCAGACCCGGTCGCATGTAACGAACACGCTCACTAAACCTAGAACGAGTAGGGTCCCGCACAGTCCTGCAGCTAGCCACAGCAGGCACCAGCCGCCTGCAGAGTGGGGAAAACAAGTCGATCAGGATCGCTGGTCGTCGCGACGGTCCTATGCCGGATTCGTCACGGTATCAGCCGGTCACCCCCGTCACAACGGGCGTGACGCCACCCGTCCGTGTTTTCCCAGCGGTCGCCTCCAACAGATCCAACCCGAGATACCGACTGTCCAGCAGCCCCTCGGCCGTTGCCATGTCCATCGTCAGTAGTTCCTTCGGCTCCTGTGACCGGCTGACCTGCCGGCGTTTCACCCGGACGTCGTCACCCCCCAACTCCTGCAACTGATCCCACACCCGGTGGATCGTCTGGCGATGCGGTGACTCCCCCAGGTGCGCCGTGAGAGCCGTTTCGAGGTGGTCCCGCGTGAAGAAGATCCCGCTCCCGTCGGTCCGTCGCTGGGCGAACTCCGGCCAGCGTTTCGCCACACAGATCGCGCGGTAGGTGTTCGACCGATTGCTGTCCTCGACGAACAGCTCCTTCGCCTTCGACTGCCGGCAGTTCGCAAAGAAATCCAGTGGCGACGACGACGGCTCGACGCCCTGGGGGAGTTGCTCGGCATCCTCCTGCTGGTCTGTGTCGGCGGCAACCTGCTCGGCTTTGGCGCTCGCACTCCGGGCGATGTCCCGCGTCTTCTCGCTGTCGGCTTCGAGGTCGGCGACGCGTTCCTCCAGGGCGTTGATCCGGCTGACCTGGTCGGTGATCGTCTGCTGTTGCTTGTCGATGAGTTCCTGTTGTGCTTCGACGGTCTCGCGGAGCTGCTGGCACTCGGCGAGGAGTTGCTTGGTGAGAGATACTTCCTCAGCCGTGAGTGTATCGTCAGGAATGGGGCAACATTCGGGGTCGTCGGATGGCTCTGTCATGATGCCTCCTGACCACCGTGGCTGGCGGGAAGTGTGGCAACACTTCTAACCAACAGAGTCGGGGTAGTAAGTTGGATGTTGGTTAATGGGATCTGGAGATTCTGTGGAGATACTATCGACTGTCGGTGAGAGGTTTCAAGCCCCTCGATATCGTAGGCTGACATGGCTTCTGCCTCGTCGGGAGCCTCACGCGGCGGCCTGTTTAGGGCAGGTCGCCACCGTTTCTGAAGCGTGGCGACGGTGCCACCGCGTCGAGACTATGCTCGATTTTAATCGCGAACCATGTAGTTGTTCCGGAACAATGGGTGATGCGCATCAACTTCTGACAATGCTCAGATATTTATTAAGCTCCGGGCTGCAGTGTAGGTAGTGCCGACAAACGACGGCTCGATCCCCGATGATGAATTTCTTCGCGTAGCTGCTCTGCTCCCTGATCCGGTCTTCACAGCTAAAGAAGTGACTGAGAACTTGCCGATCTCGAACCAGGCAGTCAATAAGCGACTCAACAAACTCGAAGAAAATGATCTGATCGCGTCGAAGCGTGTCGGCGCAGCTGCTGTCGTCTATTGGTTGACTCCGGCTGGGAAGCAGAAAGTAGGAGAAACGCTCTCTGAATGGCGTCAATCATCTGAGAGCCAGTAAACGACAGCCGAGCTGCCGACTCGTTTTCTCCCAACTTCTCCATTCTCGTGGAGTTGCTTCACCCGGTAGTTTGCTGCCTGGGTGGAGATTCCGAATGTCTCTGCAATCTCCGGGGCAGTCAGAACAGGCGTTTCCGAGATGCGAAACAACCGCTTGATATTCTCGTAGCTCAATTCACCCACCTTATCGGGGTCAGTCACGCTCATTATTCCATTGAATGTTGTTCCGCGTCAAAGAGTTTATGGTGGTGGCGGCACATTAATTAGATACGCGAACACGTCGCTCTTGGGCGATTACACTGGATGAATGTGAATTGCCCACCGTGCTAGGGACACGGCGAGCAGGGTTCGCGTAGGAAGCTACGCATGACAGACAACGACACTTCGAGAGAAAAATCTGTTGCACAGCGAGCCGGCGTCATCGGCTACGACCGACGCGGCCGGTGCCACCGCTGGGACCCCGTCCGGGCCACGCTCTACGTCACCGTCGACGGCGACGTCGTCCACACGGAGGAACTCGCCCGGCCGGCCGTCCAGCACTGGATCGACTACGTTCGCGACGACAAGTGCGGCTGGATCGACGAGTGGTGGAACACGGCAACGCCAGCGCACGACCGCCACCAGGCCGCGAAGGCGCAGGCGGCGGACATCCGCTACAACCTGGCGAAGGACTCTGCGCAGGAGGCGACGGCATGAACTGCCGCGTGGAAGCCCGCCACCGTGCCCACAACGCCGTGAACGAACTCGAAGCCGTCCCCGCGGTGATCGGGGTCGACGTTATCGCCCCGAGCGTCGATCCGACTGACCAGTGGACGCTGGAACTGACGCTCCGAACTGACGGGGTTCCAGCCGTCGTGAACAGCATTCTCGGCGAATACGGACTGACGCTCAAACACGCCGGCCCACGCAGCGACTGGTGGCACGGCATGGCTGTGGTTGAGCAGTAAGCTACCATCAGATATTTTTGAACCGGTTTTCTGCCCGTCGCGACGGTTGCGGGCTTCGCGTCGAAGTAGTACGTGACGTTGTTTCAATCCCGTACTGGGTTTTCTGCCCGTCGCGACCCGGTTATTCGGTCGTATCCTCGCCAACAAAAGATGGTGTTTCAATCCCGTACTGGGTTTTCTGCCCGTCGCGACAAGACAGGGTCGCCCTCGATAGTGTGGGGTTTCACGCCGTTTCAATCCCGTACTGGGTTTTCTGCCCGTCGCGACTCTTGAGCGGGACCTTTGAGACGAGCGCAGTCAGCGAGTTTCAATCCCGTACTGGGTTTTCTGCCCGTCGCGACGGAGATCCGCGAGTTTATCGCGACGCGTCCTGATCGTTTCAATCCCGTACTGGGTTTTCTGCCCGTCGCGACAGGTTCGAAGCTTTCACCCTCAATGTCGTTATTGAGTTTCAATCCCGTACTGGGTTTTCTGCCCGTCGCGACCTACGATCGAGATGTGCCGAACGATATCGATCGGCGTTTCAATCCCGTACTGGGTTTTCTGCCCGTCGCGACGGAACTCCGGTACATCAAACAGAAGCGAACGCGTTTCAATCCCGTACTGGGTTTTCTGCCCGTCGCGACCATCGTCCGCCTCGCCGGCGTCAGCAGCGGCGACATCCGCGGTTTCAATCCCGTACTGGGTTTTCTGCCCGTCGCGACAGGGGGTCGAAATACGGCTATATGGCTCAAAAAGCTTTCTCAGTCCCGCAAATTAGCACCCGACTACGTCGACCGGGGCTGTACAGCTACTTCATAAAGGTCCACGTAACCAGCATCAGATCACGTTGGATTGCTCGCTCGGCGGATCCTCGCCAAGGTCCGTCGTATCATCGAGACACGACTGACAGAGGCGATAGATCCGGATCCGGTCACCATCGCTCGGTTCAATATGCGATTCGAGTTCGTCTTCGAGCTCGACTCGCTCAGACTTGGAGACGTCGACTTCGAAGACGCTGTACTGTCGCCACGCCCCATATCGCTGAAGCGTTCGATACACTCGTCGACGGTTCGCATCGTCGCTGATGTCGTACGCAATTGCCAGGCGCATCGTTATTTTGAGAACGTGAGTGCGTGGTACTCGTCCAGTTCGTCAGTAATCGCTTTCCGTAACAGGATCGCCTGCTGTCGAACGGCCTTGCGGCGTGAGACGGTGTACTCAAAGTAGGGGTGTGTGAATTCCTCCTGCATGAACTCGTCAAACTTCGAGCAGTAGGTTTTGAACGCATCATCCGCCAGGTGATTGTCCTGGGTGAATTCGTCGTGCGTGATGACGCCCCGATTCACTAATCGTGTCACGAAGGCATCGCAGAAGATCGGCCTGAACTCTTCTTGAAGATCGAGTGCCAGTGACGGCCGACCGTGTCGGTCGGCATGCAGCACACCCAGGAACGGATCGAGGTTGTACTGCCGGAGCGCACTCAACACCTCGTTTTTCATGAAGACGTAGGTCAGCGACAACAGCGAGTTGATGTGGTCCTCCGGTGGCCGCTTCGTCCGTTTCTCGAACGTCCACCCGTCAGTGAGCGTCTCGTCGAGGCGGGTGAAGTACCGTTCGCTGGCTTCTCCCTCGACACCCCGAAGGTCATCTTTAGAGGTAACGTTGGTCGCTCGAACACCGAGATCCTTCAGCACATCTGTCCCGTGGACGCCTTTGCGGGAAAGCAGTGTTCTGCCGTTGCGGATTTTGGCTGCGATCATCGCCGCCGCGATATCCAGCTCGGTCGTCTCGGAGAGTGCGTACTGTGCCCGTCGAACTTCCGCGATCGTGTTCTTCTCCGGGACGAAGCTCCCTCGATACTGCCCGTTCTCGGTGAAGTAGTTCAGGATGATTCCGTGTTCGTTCGCTTCGGCTACGAACGGCGTCGAAAAGTTCACACCACCGAAGACGTTGATCGTGTCGAGTTTCTCGGTGGGGAAGGTGGCCAGTTCGCCCTCGTCACCGTCGACGTCCCACACGACGATTCGACCGCCGTCTTTGCGAACCTGCGTACCTTGTGTGGTGACGTAGACGACCGACTCGTCGAACATGCCTTCAGTCGCTTTCATACTTCACCCTCCCACCCGGTTCCGCGGGCTTTCTCTGGTTCGAGGATCGCCGTCTCCTCGGGCATGCAATACGAGCGTGCCGAACACGCTTCGCATTTCGATGGGTTGTCAGTGAACGAAGGGATTGTGTCAACGGTCATTGATTGAATCCGGGAAATAATCTCGGTTACCGTGCGGCGGTGTTCGTCTGTAATGTGGATTGCATGACGTTCATCAGTCGAGTAAAGATAGATGTATCCAACATTCACTGATTCGTCGATAGCATCTTCGAGCAGCAGACAATATGCCGCTATCTGTACCTCGTCACTCGGGTAGTAGTCCCCGCTTTCGGCTCGCTTCCGTTCGATTGGGGTGAGTGTCCCTCTGTCGCTCTCTATCAGGTCGATTTTCCCGTGTAACCCCAACTCGTCGGATCGGAAGTATTGTTCAGTAGTCCAGCCGCCACGTTGTGCCTGAGCAGCATGTTTTGAACGTCCATCGGCCAGTTCGTACGGCGTGCCAATCTGATCGTGATACCGTTGGTAGTAGTACCGGCGTGGACAGTACACGTATTCCTGTAACGCACTTACGTGAACGAGTTCGTCTCGAAAGCTGGCTCTCGTCATAGACCACTGAGGAACTCTTGGTCGTCATTACCGGTCAGTTGCTGTTCCTGCTCAAGAACGTGACAATGCAGATAGAGCGCATCGGTGCCAACAGCGAGGCTATGGAGGTCTTCGTTCTGAACGCGAATCGGATAGAGGAAGAAGAAGTCGTCGAGTTCATACTGCCGTTTCACCCGGTTTGGAGTTCCACTAACGGCATAGCACAACAGCCCAGATTCGTCGTCGATAGAGTTCTGTCCACGTTCACGAAGACTCTCGTTAACCTTCGTCACAGACGGGACGCGAGAACCAGTGTCGTTGGGATCGACATCGATTTGCAGCCCGGTTTGGATCTGTGGCTTCCGACTGGTATTCGACGTACCGTCTATCCAGGCGTTCAGCACAGCTCCCGTGAAGTACACGTTTCGGCCAAATCCCTCATCGTTTGTCTCTATCGTTCCGTCATATAGACAGAATCCGTCGACGTAGCGCTCTTGCCGATCGATCTTTGATCTCTGATCCGGTGGAGCACACTGCTCGAAGGTATTTCGATCAACAAACTCTACGTCGCCATATCGAAGCAAGTAGAACAGGTCATAGGTGGTGATGCGATCTCTTGTTCGATCGTAGACCAGTGCCTGAATGTTGTCACCCCGATACCACTGTAAGGCCGTCAGGACACGCCAATCAAGCGCGTCTGTAAACGCTTCCATGTCCCGGAGTGAAAAACCGGCCCCAGAACCGACGCCGAAGTGCCGCTCAATTCGATCAAGCGTCGACTGCTTGATCGCCTGCTGTTCGTCAGGGGGTGCATTCTGGAGGCGATCGTCCAGATGCTCAAACCCCTCGGCCGCCGAATACCGTGCATCGAATGTCTCGGGCTGCCGTGGTTCAGGATAAGCCGCAGCCAAGATATCGTCGAGTTCGCTTCGGGTGACAACACGTTCCCCGTACTCCGACAAGCAGTCAGCGATTGTTCGAGGAACGTAACATCGCGCCTGTTTCCAGTCGGAGGCCGATCGTAGTCGCCCAAGTCGCTGCAGAAAACTATCTCGGTTGTGACCAGCGAACAGAATTTGATCGACCTCAAAATCAATACCCACTTCGACTGCAGAGTTGCTTACCAGTACGTCGAACCGGTCCAGTTTTTCGGCTTTGTTTTCCTCATAGAACCCGTCGATCCGTTCGACGTTCCCATCGATCTCTTCGTCAAGCCACGTATGGATTCGTCCGACTTCGTGAATACCATCCAGCATGACGACTGTCCGGTCTCCTCGACAGAATGCGAGCGTGTCTTCCTGTTCCTCAAGCAGTGTCTCTGCAGTACCGAAAGTTGGAGCAGTACGCACGTCGAGTTTGACCGGTGGCATCACGCCGTACCAGCCATCGTCCGGTGATTCTGTGTACGAAGCCCGTTCTCGGCTGTCGTGCTCGGTCACGCGGAAGTACGGGGCTTCCATCGCATCCTCAAACAATCGCTCCTGACGCTGATCGGGCGTAGCGCTGAGAAACGCTACTTTGCGGAGCGCAACGATTTCCTCGTCTTCTGTTTGCATCTCGTCAAGGAGAAACCGGAGTGTGTTCTGTTCTTTCCGACCAGCGCGATGGAACTCGTCGACGACGGCTACCTCGAAATCCTTGTACTCACGTGATCCCTTTCGGTAGAGACCACGGCGCATCATCACGAAGATGTCTGGATTCGTAAGGAGAATCCGCTGGTCATTGTATCGTCCCGCCTGTCTGAGCCAATCGTCGAGAACTGCACCGTGAGAATTCGGCCCGAAGTCCTTACTTTGTTCGGACAGCGTCGCTGACGTCACTTTCATCACCGTTACGTCGTGATCAACTGCCGTCGTGGCCTGCCGTTGGATAGCCTCTTGCTGATCCGCGATGAGTGCGTTTGTCGGATAGATCGCGATTGCATCGATCTTGTCAGCGAGCACAGGGGCTAGCCATGATGATGTTTTTCCCCCGCCTGTCGGACTGTCATTGACGGCAACGAATCGGTTGGCATCGTCGAACAATTGCTGCAGCTCTCTCTGGTGAGCAAACGGAGATACGTCAAAGGGATAGGCTATGTCGTGGGTCCGTAAGGCAACACCTGCGAGTTCGAGACTCGTCATCGTTTGGTTTCGAGGAATGTGAGACCTGTTGGGAAACAGACCTGGTCGTTGTCCCCTCGATCGATTCTGATGTATTCGCCCGTGTAATCACCCTGGATCACGAGCGGCGTCGGCTTCATCGATTTCGTGATGACGTTTCCCTCAGGAGGATCGGGATAATCGTACGCTCCAATCGGATGGTTCAGTTGAAACTTTCCGGTCTGCTTGCTGGCGGATCGGCGTTGGATGTCGAGTCGAGCTTTACCCCGTTTCTTCCCTAACCTGATGTACCGAGGCAACCGCTCAGCAAGTTTATTAGGAGCGTGGTTACGTGAGATGACGAAAAACCTAAGCGGTGTTCCGTGTGCGAGTGATCGACGCCGCCCGTACGAAGGCAGGTTTTGTTTGGCGTTCGGATCGTCCTGTGCCGAATAATTCACTTCCGCGTACTCGTCACTTGTCGCATTGTAGGTCGTCGTCACGTAGTTCGGTGTCGTTCCCGAAACTGGCGCTGCAGGCGAGACGTACACGCTAGTGACGTCAGCAGTGTCCTCAACATAGGTGGGTTCGTACGATGTATCCACGTAGCGACCGCTTGCCAGCCCCAGAGCGTAGTAGAGGGCCGTGTTGAGGATGTAAGTCCCGGTGTCTGCCAGCCGTCCGACCTCACGCGACGTGAAGGTGACTTCACCCCGCGTCCTGAGAGTCGCTTCGAGAACCTCCATCCCTCTACTCCGCTTGATCGAGGAACGTCGTCGAGTGATCGCGCTGTTCAGTGAGTACCTCGGCAAGGTCGTCGCTGGTTGCGACATCGACGATGCTGTCTACAGTTTCGTTAGAGACCTGCTGCAGATCGAGACCCTCTGTGTCGATCGCCGCGTCGAACGCATCGCTGACATGCTCAGCTGTGCGAGATGGATCCAACGCCTCGGCCATCACGATGTCCGACACTGTTTCATAGTCCGTCTCATCGTCTGCCCGAAGTCGAGCGATCGTTTCCCGGGTGAGGTCGAGGTTCGCCGGTCCTTCTTCGCTCCCAACGTAGACGCCGAGAATGCGGTTCTTGACGCGGCCCAGCCGCGACGTAGTAGCCCCGTAGCGTTTGTTCTTCGCTGTGATTCCAAGTACGAAGGCAAGTTCCGCAGGAGTGGCGTCTCGTAGTGTAACCACACTGGGGAACATCGTTCCTGGCTCGAAGAAGTCTGGTTCCCGGATCGTCGCCTCGGCGGATTTGGCGTAGTCATCACCGGGGGCGTTCTGGAACTTCTCGTCGATCACGACGCTGGCGTCCCGAAGCGAATAGGCCGTATCGTACATCACCCGAGAGGTGATCGACACGTCGTTGCCTTCATCGCTGCTCGCGGCACTCCCATAGAGGATACAGTCAACGCAGTCTTGGCACATCTCGTTGACCTGCATCGTGCACTCGTCCTCATCTTCATCGAAGAGACCTAGATCTCGCTGGAGAGCTTTTCCAAACCGGCGGTCGCTCCCAGTCTGTTTTCGCATGAACATCAATCCAGGGGCGTAGTCCATCGAGCCGTCCTCAGCATCGAGTGCCACTGTCGCGATGTCGGCATCCTCGCCGTTCGTCGTGAAGACGGCGTGGCTTTCGAGTTCGCGCAAGACGAGAATATTTACGAAGTTACTCCGCGGGCGGAGCGTCATCTCGTCTGCGGGAACGGTACCGGGTTCAAGTTCGGGGTAGGTATTCTGGTCGATCATTGGTCGTCAGTATCTTCGGAATCGTTGTCGAACTGTTCACGCTGCAGGCGCAGAGTCGCCGCGTAGAAGCCGTCGGCGAGATTATTGGCTCGGCGTTTCAATCGGGATGGCTTGCCGTCGAACATCCCGATCAGGACTTCATCGACGAAGAACTCGGCGTACCGTTCGACGCGCTCGTCGTAGGTGCCGCTAATGTCACTGTCCTCGTGTGGAACGCGATACACCTGTTCACTCCGTTCTGGAACTTTCCCAACTCGTCCGGCGACAGCGTCGATCGCGTCCTGCCGGGAAATATCCAGTGGGCCAAACTGCTTGACTGCCTTGACGCTCTCACGGAACACGCGTTCGATCGCATATGGTTTGTCGTTGCCCGGGGCGGGGCGGATGACATCAAATGCGCGCACTGCGAGTTCCGAAATCGTATCACTCGTCTCTTTCATTCGTTTGATGTTTGTGTCTCACTGGTTGTCGATTCGATACCGGTTTCCTGGTCCAGCACTCGCGCTTCCTCCAGCAGATAGCGAGCGTCACTGCTATCATCGGCCTGCGCGATGCGCTTGAGCAGATGGGATCCGGGAAGCAACTGGTTCCGAGTCACGCGAAGGAACTTCGCGAACAGCGCGTCATTTCGTTCGGTGCCATAACCGAGTTTGATCAGTGCCGACGCGGCCCGAAGGCGGGATGCTAACTCAGACAGGCGAATCTCGCTCCCGTAGAAGTCGTGGACCTGCGTGAATCCAGCTCCGATGCGAGCGTAACTCCGGAAGTCACGGCCCTTGATATCAGGGATCGGCGATTCGGAGACATACACGCGCAGACCGGCGTAGGCTGCGACTGCGAGACCGACGTAGACTCCGAAGAACTGGAACTCCGTCTCGTTGTCCTCCGGTTTGTAGTACCCGAGCGTACGAGCGCCGAACTGGGAGCCTGGATCAAACCCTTGATCGAGCATTTCAGCCATCTGGCGGCCGGTATCCGTGTCGAACAGCGCACTCTCGAATCCATCGACGTCCGCCACATCAAGGTCGCCGGTGAGCCATAGTACCGCTTCAGCCAACCGTCCGAGTTCGATTTTGCTTTCTCCACTGAACTGACTCATCACGTCGCTGTAAGAGCGCCACGATAGCGGGGTGTAGAAATAGTCCGGAACCAAGTGGACGAACAGTCTCCCGCCTTCCCTTTCAGACGCCCCGGTCTCCCGCAGGGAGAGTTCGATCTGGCAGGGAATGCATGCGAGAAGATCATCAGGCTTCCCGGCATTCACGGGTACGTGATTTGAATACCCGGCCTGGAGCGTCGTCAGCGACTTCGGGGCCTCGAGGTCGCTTTTTCGCGTACTCGTGGTACCCCTGTTACAGAGGACGCACGTCTTTCCCCGCCTGGTTGAGTGGTACTCTTCGAAGGGATCACTGAGTTCATTATCACTCGCTGGCAGCGGTCGTCCGTCGATCGACACCACATCAGAGACATACGCTGCGAGTTCCGATCGAAGATTCCCCGCATGGGATTCCTCGACGATATCAGCCCAATTTTCATCATATCGACTAAGACCTGAACTAGCCCTCTTTTTCAAATCAACAGGATCAGTCAGACCCTCATCTAGCAAAAATTGCCCAATCCCATAGGCGTAGTCCCATCTCCCTCCAGCAGTCAATGATAGATCCACCTCATCGTCTTCATCGTCCTCAGAAGCGGCTAGCAACCCCTCCAAGATTTCATCAGAGACAGATAAGATATCACATGTCGCTTCCAGTCGAGACTCCGAGTCTGAAATTATGGGATCAACGAAAGAACGGCGTACAGTATATACAAACCTTGCAAGCCCGACTGGTCGACGGGAACGCTCAATATCAGATGGGATGTACTTCTCAAGCTCCTGCATTGTTTCTGCCATATTCTCTGTTGGCTCATCATTTGGATCAGCATCTGAGATAGATTCCTGAGCCACAGCAGCGAGAACAGTGTCAGAACCCGCATAAAAGAAGTCCTGATCATTGATTCCGTAGAAATCCTTGGCATAACGTGTAGACAGGTTCGATCTTAGATCACTCGGCGATGAAAAGGCAGGATGTGATTGTTGTACGTTTTCCTTAAGCTGATCTATAATCTCCTTGACGAGGTTCTGATCGAGTTCAGGTCGTTCCGCCTCCTCAGAAGCGAGATACACACACCCATCCTGATAGATAGCCAGCGGGTGGTATTCGAACGCACCGAGACATTCGGAAATCGCGCTGTTGAGGAGGTTCGTCAGGATTCCTTTCACATCGTCGAGGACGTGGCGGCGAAGTTCGAAGTCCGACTTGAGATATGCACGGTCTATCGCTGTCTGAACTGAGCCGTCTGTCGCCGCTTCTGGAGTATCACATGAGGCCAGGCCGTCTGCCACGCGTACGAACGGGCGCAGATCGTCAAACCGACGCGTCGTTTGATCGTGATTGGCCGTCCAGTCGTCGTGATGATCAATCGCACACGAGCGGAAGTCTTTGGGGGTGAGATCCGGTGCGAAATCGGCGAGCCCGAACTTATCGACATACCGTTGGACTTCCTCGGTGGGAATGTCGAAGCGGCTGTTTGGATCTGCGTCTCGCTCAGGGTCTAGTTTGTGTATATCATGGATGGTGAACAACGCGATTGCAGCCCGAAGATCCGCTTCGTCAAGAGTGTAGCCCCCAAGCGACCGAACGACATCGTTCATCTGCGCCAGAACGAATACGCCGTTTCGGACGTGATTGAGGAGCGATTGATCTGTCTTCCCGTGTTCAACGCTTTTGGCGGTCTCGAAGCCCCATCCAGCGTCGACGATCTTTGGATCTACTGACGTCCGGAAGTCCTCCAAGATGGATTCTTCTATCGAGCCTTCGATTCCGGCCTCATCACCAGTCTGAGAGTGAAGATTTCCGAGAATCGAGTCTAACACCTCTTCTTCCGAGCGGTTATCCGCCATTAGTAACTGTCACCTCCACATTGCCACAGCCTCTCGCAACTGAACTCCCCACACCAGAGTATTCCCCGAACAGTGCCACCGCAACCAACGCGTTCCGCAAGCTCTCATCCGCGTTTTTGAACTCGTACGCGCAGGTCCCCGTGAATCCCTGGCTAAAGAGATTTCGGGTCTTTCCGTCGTCGTTTTCGACGCGATTAACGAGCAGGCTGTGCGTGTCGAAACAGTATCCGTCCTGCTGTTCCGGATCAGGTTTTTCGATCGCCTGGGACTCGACCGCTGATTTCTCCACGTCCAGCTGCAGTTCCTCGGGACACGATCGATTCCACTTCCCTAGCAGTGAGTTGAACACCGCCCATCTGGAGGGGAACATTGTCGTAACGTCACCCGCCAACTCGATGCACGTCGGCGTCTGAAAACACAACTCGATCGTGGGGTCCTCGTACTCGCCGGCTGCTGCAACCAGCTCTTCGTGCGTCGTATTCGAGCTCTCGAAACTATCGACCTGGAGGCTGCCGTGACTGAGCTCGATCGTATCTCCCTGCAAGACGAGCGCGTTCACGAGCGTCTGGAAGATCTCGGAATCGGCCGGGTCGACGATGCCCAGCGTCAACTGGTACTCTTCATCAGGAAGCAGCGTCTTGTGGAAGTCCCGGTCGCTATCCGCGAACACACCTTGAAGCCCGCTGTTGTGCAGGCTCCCGAGCGGTGAGTCGTGGACGTGGGCACTCACCTCCGCATCGACGTCTTCCAACACACCAAGGAGGGCCGAATACACGGAATAGCCGTCGGACACGGGAACGGGGAACCGTGACCTGGGATGCGCCGTCACGTCGATCCGGCGCAACGCATTAGTCGACTGGACTGCTTGGTCGGATATCACGTCTCTGTTACACCTGTTGTCCCACCCATCCAATAAATATTGCCCATCAGTGGGATGATTTCAATTTCATGCAATCAAAATTTTACGTGTGTTAATCCCAGTTCTGTGCAACAGTACTACTTAGGTGGGTCAGCACAATAACCGGGTAATGCGGACGTACATCTCACCGATCGGCTTCAACAGCACCAGTGTCACGCGACCGCTGTTGAGCCGCGGCATCGACTCCGGTGATCAGGTCGTGTTGATACGACCGGACGTGGCGGAAGATCACGAACGGGCAGTCGAAGCAATACACGACGTCGAGCGGCTGGTTCAGGAGATCGAACCGGACATTTCGTTGACCACGGAACGGATTTCCCATACGGAGTTTTCGACGGCTGTGCTGGAGTGCAGTGATCTCATTCAGGCTGCAGAGGGGGAGTGTATCGTCACGCTCGGTGGTGGTGCCAGGGACGTGCTAGTGCCGTTCGTCGTGGCTGCAATCACGCACGTTCGATTGCTCTCTGCTGCGCTCTTCTTCAGCGATCTCGATGGGACGGTGCAGGAGTGGTCGCTGCCCCGGTTGACGGCAACCACTCCTGACCCGACGGTCGAGACCTTGGAGACGATCGCGGCCGTAGACGGTGGGCTCTCGATTCCGGAAGTCACTGCGCGAACAGGACACTCGAAGAGTACTGTCACCCGGCACGTCGGAGCACTTGCAGACGAGGGGATCGTCGAGACCTGGAAAGAAGGGAAAACGAAGTATGCTGCGGTGACGCTGACCGGACAATTGCTGTTGCGGGACGGGTCGTAACTACGTGGACCTTTTTGAAGTCCGTGTACAGCCCAGGTCGACGTAGTCGGCTGGCAAAATGCGCAGGTGAGAAAGGTTTTTGACCGCTATAGCTGTATTTCAACCCCCTGTCGAAGCAGGGAGAAAACCCAAGACGGGATTGAAACTTTTTGACCGGCGCGATGGTGCTCTTTACGAGTATGTCGAAGCAGGGAGAAAACCCAAGACGGGATTGAAACCCGCCACGCGTGCGACTCAACAGTCCGCCAGCGGTCAGGTCGAAGCAGGGAGAAAACCCAAGACGGGATTGAAACTCAGATGACGGCGATACTCGTTGGGAAGGATACAGCGGTCGAAGCAGGGAGAAAACCCAAGACGGGATTGAAACAGGTAATTGCTGAATGGGCCGACAGGCTGGGGGGTGACGTCGAAGCAGGGAGAAAACCCAAGACGGGATTGAAACTCGCTGAAGTTTGCGAGGACCCAGTCTCGCGAGAGGTCGAAGCAGGGAGAAAACCCAAGACGGGATTGAAACATAGCGAACATGCCGGTGACGGCGGCCGTGACGAACGCGTCGAAGCAGGGAGAAAACCCAAGACGGGATTGAAACTCCACGACCATGCCCTTCCGGTCGGCCTGGAGCAGTCGAAGCAGGGAGAAAACCCAAGACGGGATTGAAACAGTGGACACAGGATACGGTGGCCGACGCCGCGGGCGTGACGTCGAAGCAGGGAGAAAACCCAAGACGGGATTGAAACATCGAGGCGGTCGCCCACGACGTGAAGATGGATACGTCGAAGCAGGGAGAAAACCCAAGACGGGATTGAAACCTGACTGGCCGACCGTCGCGAAGTCTTCCTGCGTCGTCGAAGCAGGGAGAAAACCCAAGACGGGATTGAAACACGGCCAGGGTGACGACACGCTGACGCAAGTCCTCGTCGAAGCAGGGAGAAAACCCAAGACGGGATTGAAACCGCGTAGGTGGTACTCCTCGGTCGTCTGGTCTGGGTTGTCGAAGCAGGGAGAAAACCCAAGACGGGATTGAAACAAGGGTTCGTCCCGACCGAGGGCACGCGCCGCCGGAGGTCGAAGCAGGGAGAAAACCCAAGACGGGATTGAAACACGCCGACTTTGTGACTCGTGGCCGCGAGGACGGGTGTCGAAGCAGGGAGAAAACCCAAGACGGGATTGAAACGCCTCGACGACACCGGGAAGATGCTCATCCGCGTCGTCGAAGCAGGGAGAAAACCCAAGACGGGATTGAAACGATGCGGACCCGCCTGAGAGCGACGACGTCGAGGGGCGTCGAAGCAGGGAGAAAACCCAAGACGGGATTGAAACCTGACACTCTCCCGCGGCGCTGACGACCAGCCACGAAGTCGAAGCAGGGAGAAAACCCAAGACGGGATTGAAACACCTCGTGCGCGAGCACGAAGAGATGGACGTCGTCCCGTCGAAGCAGGGAGAAAACCCAAGACGGGATTGAAACTAAGCGAAAGACTGGTCAGCGACCTCGGCAGGCGTCGAAGCAGGGAGAAAACCCAAGACGGGATTGAAACACATCAGCAATTTTTCGTATGAGTTCTGAATCGCCTTGTCGAAGCAGGGAGAAAACCCAAGACGGGATTGAAACCGTGCTCGGGGGTCGAGTCGCGCGTCGGCACGTAGCGTCGAAGCAGGGAGAAAACCCAAGACGGGATTGAAACGTTTCCTGGACCAAGGCCAAGAACAGCGGTTGCAGGTCGAAGCAGGGAGAAAACCCAAGACGGGATTGAAACAGATCGGGTGGGCGCGTCAGCGTGATCGATCGATCGTGTCGAAGCAGGGAGAAAACCCAAGACGGGATTGAAACCATCCTCGTCGCCGACAGCGAGAACGACCGTGTCGGTCGAAGCAGGGAGAAAACCCAAGACGGGATTGAAACGAGTTGTACGGGTTCACGGCGCCGCCGCTCGCCTACGTCGAAGCAGGGAGAAAACCCAAGACGGGATTGAAACGATTCGTATCGGCGTATCAGTGGCGTCCGGAACCTAAGGTCGAAGCAGGGAGAAAACCCAAGACGGGATTGAAACAGTTCGACGCGCCAGTGAACCGTCTCGGCCAAGTCGAAGCAGGGAGAAAACCCAAGACGGGATTGAAACTCGACCTTCCGGGCCGTGACTGGAACGGGGCTGTCGTCGAAGCAGGGAGAAAACCCAAGACGGGATTGAAACCGATCGAGCAGCTCGTCGAGGTCAGCTCCGCAGGCGGGTCGAAGCAGGGAGAAAACCCAAGACGGGATTGAAACAGTACGTCGAAGCCGGCGACGGCCCCGCGTTCCAGCCGTCGAAGCAGGGAGAAAACCCAAGACGGGATTGAAACAGATTCCCGAGGACGGCGTCTCAGCGTTTGCGGTCGTCGAAGCAGGGAGAAAACCCAAGACGGGATTGAAACAACGTGGCTTACAGCAGAACCCACCGTCACTGTATCGTCGAAGCAGGGAGAAAACCCAAGACGGGATTGAAACGGCTGTTGAGACGTGAGCGCACCTCGTCGCCGAAGTCGTCGAAGCAGGGAGAAAACCCAAGACGGGATTGAAACCCGATCTCGTCGAGAAAGAAGCGTGTGCTCCGAGATTGTCGAAGCAGGGAGAAAACCCAAGACGGGATTGAAACTGTGACCAGCCTGCCGTGAATGTCTGTCAGGTCGAAGTCGAAGCAGGGAGAAAAACCAAGACGGGATTGAAACTGTGCTACTCGCGCCCGCGCTCGTCGGCCTGCTCGGTCGAAGCAGGGAGAAAACCCAAGACGGGATTGAAACAACGCTAATGCAGTTCCCGATTCTCATGTGTGCCGAGGTCGAAGCAGGGAGAAAACCCAAGACGGGATTGAAACCTGTCCCCGCATTCGCGTCTCGTTGACCCAGAGATGTCGAAGCAGGGAGAAAACCCAAGACGGGATTGAAACACGTCGAGGACGGTGTCCAGCCCCTTCGCTCGGGTCGAAGCAGGGAGAAAACCCAAGACGGGATTGAAACTCCATCGTCGCCGACGTCAGGCGCAGTCCCGTCAGGGTCGAAGCAGGGAGAAAACCCAAGACGGGATTGAAACTTTGATCTTTTGCTCATACCGGCCAGTGATCGACGAGGTCGAAGCAGGGAGAAAACCCAAGACGGGATTGAAACTCTTTCAGGTCGTCGACGGAGCCGGGCAGTTGTTTGGTCGAAGCAGGGAGAAAACCCAAGACGGGATTGAAACAGCAACACTGGCTGCCCGTGGACGTCCAGGACGGTGATGTCGAAGCAGGGAGAAAACCCAAGACGGGATTGAAACAGACCGAGGTCACGTTCCAGTGCGCTATCGCTGCGTCGAAGCAGGGAGAAAACCCAAGACGGGATTGAAACTACCCGGCGATGACACCCTGATCGTCGATCAGGTCCGTCGAAGCAGGGAGAAAACCCAAGACGGGATTGAAACCTCCAGTTCGTCTTCGAGGATCATGCGGTACTCGACGGTCGAAGCAGGGAGAAAACCCAAGACGGGATTGAAACTGCAAAGCGTGTGGTTCGGAGGAAAATGTTGAGGTCCAGTCGAAGCAGGGAGAAAACCCAAGACGGGATTGAAACTTCAACTCGCCGGTCCCGGACGTGCCGTACGTCGTCGAAGCAGGGAGAAAACCCACGACGGGATTGAAACGTCCAGCGCGAAGCGCGCTTCGGATGCGAGCACTCGTCGAAGCAGGGAGAAAACCCACGACGGGATTGAAACATCGTCGAGGCTGGACCGCAACCACACACGCAAGAAAGTCGAAGCAGGGAGAAAACCCAAGACGGGATTGAAACTCGCATTAAGACGAATTTCCAGAAGAATTTGCAAATGTCGAAGCAGGGAGAAAACCCAAGACGGGATTGAAACAGCATTACTCGATCCCTTCCTCGGCGTCACGAAACTGTCGAAGCAGGGAGAAAACCCAAGACGGGATTGAAACGTATCGGCGACGGACACGTGTTACTGTGGCGTTATCTCCTGTCGAAGCAGGGAGAAAACCCAAGACGGGATTGAAACGGGATGCAGCCCAGACAGGTCAAGGCGCAACTCGGTCGAAGCAGGGAGAAAACCCACGACGGGATTGAAACAACACGGCATGTCGGGAAATTTTTGGGGGAGGGTGGATCGAGACTCCACAACTCGGACACCGACCCCCTGATCGTCGGCAAATTACTCTTAGAGGTCATCACACACTCCCGCTGACCCCAATTCGAGCCGCCACCAGCAAGCGACGGCTCCCCAGACCAGACGAGCCCGGCACTACCGATCTTACCAAACACGACAGGGGACTCCCCACGGCTTGTTTGGTAAGACCACACCGGGCTGACCCAACGGGGACGTCCCGATGCACTGCTCGCGCCGGACCCGCCAGGCACACACCACCCCCCACATTTCACGAGAGTCAGTGGTCCCGAAACACACCGACCAGAACACCCCCCGTACCGAGTGAAACTCCGAGGCCGGCTCACACACGGATGCCAGCGACGGCACTCACGGACGGCCGTCACACCAACAGCACCCAGCCAACGGGCCAGCGCCGTGCCCGCAGCCACGGACAGCGATCACATGCAGCCCTGCCACAGCCGGCGGGACGCACGGTATCGAGCACGCTGGTGCCCACCCACCCGTCGAGTGAGCGCGGAATGCAGACGCCGGTGGTCACTGCGTGTGCTTACTCTTCAGACGTGACGAACAAGACGATGAGTGCAAGTCCAATAGATATCGCGGACAGCGGTTCCCAGTTCCCAGTCTTTCCCACGTAGTAGGTGGCTGCACAGACCGCTAGAATTCCCATCAAGGACACAGCTATCTCGACTTTCTCGTCGACAACTAGCTTCGGCACTGAGCCCTCACTCATGGTCTGAATAAGTGACGAATTTGGTTGTAATCGTTATGATTTCTCGGTCACGGGCACTGAATTCCTCTTCTGTACTGACCGGCCTCGCCCATGAACCGGATGTGATCTGGAACATGCTCACTGCGCCAGCGAACTGAACGTCTTTCTCACCTAATCCCTCTCCCGCAAGGAAACCCGAGGCAAGTTCGATGATGATCCACAGCGGGAGGAGAAGGATCAGTGATACTGCGAAGATTCCGATAGCTTCTCGGATCTGATTGTCTGGGGCCCCAGATCCTGTCTGAATGAAAATCAACACCACAAACCAGAGGGTAAGGACTTGGACCAATTCGTTTCTTTCCATCGTCATACGGAGGAGGAATTGTTGCACAAGTGTACTTTGTGATTGGTCGACAGTCTGCACTGACCGACTCCGATACGACTGACGGTCCCGGCGGAGCTGTACGCTGCCAGTCGCACCTGCCCCACCCGACCACGCCAGCATCGGGGGCACACCACAGCGCGGCCCTCAGAAGTGACACCCCATACCGATGCCCACTGCTCAGCCACTGGGAGGGAGCGCGATCTCGATTTGCGCGAGGGCCGCCGGACCGGGCCGAGCGCAGCGCGACCGTCAGAGGGACGACCGCCCGGGAGGACCGCCCCTCCTGCTGCGGGGCGGCAGGGCGGTCGGTTGTCATTGACGTGGTGCAGGGGAATCGAACCGTCGCTGCTCACTGTGCATGCTTACTTAGCGAAACTCATTTTTGACAGAGATCTATCTACTATTGTATGCGGAATGTCTTGGTTGGAAAACTACTCGGTTCCAAGACGTGGAACAATAGGTGGTACGTCTATGTAGGGTCTCCAGTTTTTGCGTTCCTCGGTGCCCTTTTTTACTGGCTTTTTGGCGTTCACCTAATTTCAGAACCATTGGCAGAAACCGTATTAATGGTCCTATTTCCAGGGGTGACAGTCATAATTGGCTGCGCGATACTCGCTGTAATTGACGAGATGTGATTCAAACGCGAGATATTCTGATGTGTATCTCACCTGTACTGACCGACTCCGATACGACTGACGGTCCCGGCGGAGCTGTGCGCTTCCAGTCGCACCTGCCCCGTCCGACCTCGCCAGCATCGGGGCCCACCACAGCGCGAACCTCCGAAGCGACACCCCACACTACTCCCCACCGCCCAACCGCCGACAGAGTGCGGGCTCGACGCCCGCGAGGGCCGTGAGACCGACCCAAGGGATCGACCTCCTGCTGCGGGCGGTGGGGACGGGTTGCCGGCAGCTGTCACCCACATGGCGCAGGACGTGCAGACCAGCGCTGCTCACTGTGCCTGCGGATTGACCACCGAGAAATGCACTGTGCCGACGGTTAGAAAAACATCACATAGCAGGTGTTTTTGCGCGTATTTGGTTAGAGCAATACATGGAGAGAGATACGAGCATGGTCCGAGCATTTGGTAAGAACATACTGTCTCTCCTCATTTCGCTCATTGTCGCCACTATCGCGATCGTGCCCTTCGAAGAGAGTCCTGAACCAGGGAGCCTACCGAGGCTAATTCAGGTTATTGTATTCTTTTCTGTATATACTCTTCTCTACTTGTGGGATTCCGGGCACCTGTAATCATAAATCAAAATCGTCTACTGATACGAACTCACCTGTCTGCTGGATTGATGGCCTGTACTGACCGGTCGGGCAGCATACTCGGTGCTCACTGTGCATGCGTAGTTACCATCAGTTGCCACAGAGGTAGACCAAAAGCGCCCAAGTCCATTTTTACAGGAAGACCTGTTTGGTGTCTCTATGAAACGACGGACGTACCTCGCGTCAATATGCAGTGCTGGAATTATGGCAACATCAGGCTGTAATACGATAGCAGGAAACCAAACCCTCTCGGACCCGACTGTGCATACTGAGTCACCTGGAAAGAAGGGTCTCATTTTTACGTCGAATGATGAAGAGGTAGGCGATTTCGGTGTCGATGGAAGCGTAGTATCCAATCGAATCGACCTCTCAACAGAAATTCCACACCGAGACGGAACAAATATAAAATCCATCAAGCTGAGAATATGGATGCCAGAAATAGCAACGGAATCTCCCGCAAAGGTCGCTGTCATTTCGCCAGTTGAAGGAGATAGCTCTCCACCACCATCGCTCTCACTCTATACGCCTGACCAAGCTCTCGGAACGGTGATTGAGATCACCGATTTGGACGACCTGGCCGATGAAACGATTAGCACACTCGATCTTATTGTCATACCAGAATCAGAAACGGCTACACAGCTCAATATCCACGTGACAATTGACCTCGCAGGCAGTGAATTTCTCAGCAGTGACTACACGCTCGATGGTGAGCTCCAGTTAGAGTATCCGGAACTCGCCAACTAATAGTCGACCTCATTTTACTGAGCTATATGTCTATCTCCTGTACTGATCAACGGAGAGCGGAACATCGGGTACTCAATCCGGCCATCCCGCATTCTACCAGATTAAGCCGATTCACGGCATCAGTGATGAGGCGAACAGGGAACTGGGCCGCATCTTCCCACCCCCCACGACCGCAGATTTATCCGAGAACGTGTTGAAGTGCAGGCATGTCCCTCGCTAGATACCGATCGGACGAGATCGAGATCTGGACCGGCCGGCTCCTGGCAATTGCAGGTGCCGTCCTCATCGTCGAGGCCGTGAGCGGGCTCTACGGGGCGAGTCTGGGCGGCGTGCCGCTTTCCTGGCTGGTCACGTCGATCCCGTTCGGAATCGGGTTCGCCCTGGTCCCGCTGGTGGTGCTCGGATCGTATCGCTACCTCGTTGCCCGCACCCCGACGTCGGCGCTCGTCGGCATTACGTTCGTGGCGGCGCTCCCGGTCGGGACCGTCGTCCTGGTCGCGTGGGGTGGCCTGGCGCTCGCTGGGGCGCCGATCCCCCAGGTGACCGTCCTCCCAGTCAGTGTCGACGTCGTCTTCTTCACGCTACTGGCTGCCTTCGCGGTAGGCGTCGCGACGTTCGGTGCCGCATTCCTCCAGTCTGCTCGAACGCGGCTGCTCGGTGGGTCGCTGTTGGCCTTTGCGATGAGCTGGGTCGTCCCGCTGAGCGCCGTGAAACTGACAGGCGTGTATCCGGGGTGGCTCGCGGATCTCCTCGTCGTCTCGGTGGCGACGACCATGATCGCAATCGGCTACTACTACCCGCCGGTCGCATCCGAAGGAGGCAGTGACTCAGCCATCGGTTCCCAACGTGATTAGAGAGCGTTGCCCTTTATCGAGCGAATCACACGACGGCCAATCCAAGTGTGGCTTCCACCAAGACGATCGCGTGGACTGCGACTTGATAGGCCACGAGTGAGAGGACGGCCACCCACACCGACCGCGTCCGAGCGTAGCCGAGAACAGCAAGGCCGAGGACTGGAATCCAGAGGAGATGGTGAACGTTGTGCGGGAACGTGGTCAGACGAGACGTGACACTAAGGATGCTGACGAAGGCAACCCCGAAAACGGGGATGTGACGGCGAGACAGTGTGTTCGTTTGGTGGGTGTCAGCCAGTGTCTGATACAGGACGCCCACGGCCACCCCGAACGCAACGGTGAGCAGGACTGTCATCGCGAAGACGATGCTGTCGGTGAGACTCGGTGGGATGGTGTCGATCGGTGCCCAGGGCATGAGCCAATAGTAGCCGATACACAAGGCTGCTAAGCCGGTCGCGTCGTCGTCTCCAACCAAACTGCGAACAGACTCGTAGATGACCCCACAGATCAGGAGGCCTTCCCCGATCCCGCGGAAGACGTCCGGTTGGACGAGGTGCAGCAGCACGAACTCTGCGGAGACCTGCGGGCTAACCCATTGTTGTGTGATCGCACTCAGCGACACGCCGAACATGGCGTTCCCCACGGCAGAGACGGCAGCAGCGAGTAGCGCCGGCGCGAAGATCACCGCCAGGGCAATCGGCCACGTCCCGTTCCGAGGCCTCGACGTTCCGAGGTCGAGCTTTCGATACCGAACGTACACGAGTGCCCCTAGTCCAGGTCCGACGAGCGATACCAGCGCCGACGTGGTGCCCATCGGGACTGAACCCAAGCCAAAGCCATCTACAATGACCTGTACAGTCTCCATGACCAGCAGCTTCCAGAGTTGAATACCCACGAGCGCCACGAACAGCACCCCAAAGCCGAGCGTGGTCGCCTCCCACCTGTGGTGGAGATCAGTCCGCAGTTCACGGAGGACAGTCATGGTCCTGATACGCTAATTACACGCATGTGACAAAAGTATTCACCACAACACCGAGGGACAGGCCTGAACGGTCTTTGCCACCACCCAGCCGCCGACAGAGTGCGGTCTCGACTTGCGCGAGGCCCGTTGGACCTGGCCGAGCGCCGCGCGACCGTCAGAGGGACGACCGCCCGGGAGGACCGCCCCTCTTGCTGCGGGGCGGGTGCGTCGGGAATTCCGGTCGCACGCGTCGGGTCTCACGATCCACGTATCGGCGTCGACCCGGGGACACTCACACGACGCGTCGGTCGACGGGGATCGCCCGCCACACAGCACTGGCGGCCCGACAACCCGCTCTCGCGACCCGAACTGCGACACAGTCATACTCGGTTTTCATACCCGATTTCGCCAGTACTGGCGGACCCAAAACCGAATATGAAATCCGACGACAGGGCCAGAGCCGCTCGAAACCACCGAAATCGGGGGTGAACCACAGCGAGGAAGACGACCACGAGACTGGACGCTCTTACACACCGATCAGCCGTCGGAAGAGAGAAGTCGGCGTCCACGACGGACCGCTGGTCCAGCAGCTCTCGAAACACGAGGGAGACGTCACAGTCGAGTCGGTTGGGGTGGCAACCGACCCCATGACCTGGCAACGAACAGCAGTCGAACCCAGTCAGGGAACGTGTATTATGATTGGTTCGATTCCCAGAGAGCGAGAACACACCGCATGCTTTCATCATCCCTTCCCCTAGCGGGTCGTGTCACGGGACGACATCGCCAACCATCACAGCACCTGTATCTATCCACCAACACCGGTCTTCCGTGGGTGCTCCCGTGACCAAGGCTCCTTTCCCCACCCGTCTGCGATCCGTGCTGTCTCCGCCCACACAGTCGACGGCAATGTGGGCGGCCGACTAAGTGGTCTGTCACCCGTCTGGATGGGGCCTGCTGACGCGGCCGCAGTCAGTCACCTCTCTGTGCGAGATCGCCGTGCCTGCCCAACGAGGACGCCGGTCACTCCGATTCACGGCCTACGTGACAGCGAGGGAGACTACACTACGTACAAGCAACCGATGACACGCTGTGAGATCGAACCGTGGCCCAGCCGCTAGCACTATATGGTCAGCCAGACTGATCATACATACCTGGACCAGATCGGATGTCGCTGGAACGATTTCTCACAGAGCTCGATGCGCCGTCACGCACACTCCTCGTCGCCAACCGCGACGCGCCACGACAGTTACAGACGATACTCGAAGAGACGTTCCAGGACCAGCGCGTTGACGTCACCGACGCGACGCTCCCGGACACTGACGCCGATACCGTCGTGTTGGTCGACGACGACAGCGGCAAGATTCTGGCGTCGTCACCGCTCTCGCAACTCGAACGGACGATTCTCCTGGTCAACTCCGACCTGTACAAAACCGGGACGAAGACGCTCGACACGTTCGAACTGCCCGACGTCCTCGCCGGCCTCGATGAGATTCCGTTTCGACTGCAGGGCTATCCTGAATCCAACAACGAGAAGCTCCTCCTGATCGTCATCTCCAGATATATCGAACGCCTGGCCTGGCAGACTAACGCTGGGCGACACCGGGCCTCGTTCCAGCACCTCTCACGGATCAACGACGAGAGCGGCACTCACTCCGTCTATCAGACGCTGGGGGCATCGGGTGTGCAGACCCACGTCTACGGCGTCCCGGATTGGATACCGTCGGAAGACCTGGGCCTCATCACACATGGCGGCTATACGGACGAGTTCACAGACGCGTGGTTTGTGGTCCACGCACCACCAGAAGCACACGCAGAGCAGGCAGCCGCGCTGGTCGCGCTTGAAATCGAACCCAGACTCTGGGATGGCTTCTGGACGTTCGATCCAGACCGGGTCGACGAGATCAACCGCTACATCGCACACAATCTGTGACAGCCGCTCACCGCTGAATGTCACACCTAACCACTAGGCTGTTTGTGCAGGCGATTAGGTGTTCAACCGGAAGATCATCCCAGAGTGATGGACAGCAACTCGCCTATCCTGTTCGGTAGTACCCTCAACGTAGTTCGCCCCATTTGTCCCTAGATCACCGTGAGAGCTGCCGTGATTAAAACTAATCAGCCAGATTATCCTTACTAAATTTTAATCAATTCTTTTATACTTGTGTCGGTGCTAGCAGACTGTAATAAGGACAGCACGGATGAACGATCGTTTCCCCCGAATCCTCGGATCTGCGATCATTCTTTGCGTTGGCCTCGCTTCGATTGCGTCTGCAGCGGCACACATCCCGAACGAACCGGCCCGGGGTGTCCTGTTTGGTGTTGTTCCACCGCTCATCCTCTCCCTGGGAATCGTTAGTGTGGGTGGCATGCTTGGTTCCGGCAACCTGCCAGTCGATTCTGTCTGGCGGCTCGTCGGATGGATGGTGTTAGGAATGCTCAGCGCAGCAGGGATGGCAGTCCTCGTCATTGAATATGAAGCGGCGCACGGCGTGACTATTATCCACTCATTCAATGTGATCGTGAATTCACTGGCAGGTGGAGCGACTGGTGGACTCGTTGTTGGGTATTATGACGACCGCCGACGCCGGTGGCTTGAAAAACACGAGACCACGAAACGGATTCTCGAAACTGTCCGACAGATCAACGAACACGTCGTCAAAGCCCCGGACCGGGAGGCACTTTTCGATGCTATTTGTGCCGAGTTTGCAGCGTCTGAGATCTACACGTTTGCGTGGGTCGGTGTGTTGGACCCTGACACCGAGACGGTGATCCCAGTGACGTCCGCTGGCGTCGCTAACTCGTATCTAGATGCGATCGAGATCTCGATGGATGATGAGACGCTATCCAAGGGACCAACGGCACAGGCGATTCAGTCAGGAGAGATCCAAACCATTCAACAGATTCGGACAGATCCCCAGTATGATCCATGGCGATCAACAGCATTGGAGTACGGGTTTCGCTCGAGTGCTGCGATCCCGATCCAACTTGTCGAGGAACGATATGGGGTGTTAAATATCTACTCGGACCGCCCGGCCGCATTTCAAGCGCGCGAACAGGCAGTGCTTAGTGAACTCGGCGACACGATTGCCCATGCGATTTACGGACTCAACGTTGAGCAGCAACAGCAGGAACAGTATCAGAAACTCGAACGTGAAAACGAGCGCTTAGACCGCTTTACGAGCATTGTGTCCCACGACCTGCGTAATCCGCTCAACGTCGCTCAGATGTACACCGAGACAGTCTCCGAGACTGAGGATCTCTCATATACTGATAAAATTGCAGATGCGCACGAGCGGATGGAGACGATGATCGATGATACATTGACGCTGGCCCGCGATGGTCGGGTCGTCACCGACCTCCAACGCGTGGATCTGCCGTCTCTCGTCGATCAATGTTGGGACGTGGTAGACACAGGAGAGGCGACGTTCGAGAATCTGCTTGAAACAGCGATTCAAGCGGATAACAGACGAACACGACATCTCTTTGAGAACTTGATCCGGAATGCCGTCGAACATACTGGGGAGGCGGTCACGATTCGTGTTGGGCCGCTCGATGATGGGTTCTACGTCGAAGATACGGGGCCCGGCATTCCCGAAGCCAAACGCGATGACGTGTTTGCACCTGGCCACACGACTGCCGACGATGGGACTGGGTTCGGACTGAGTATTGTCAAGGAGATCGTTGAGGCCCACGGCTGGGATATCCGGATCACAGACGGCGAAAACGGGGGAGCACGGTTCGAGATTACGAACGTCGAAACCGTCGAGTGACAACCACAACCTCTAGATACTGCTGCCACAGCCCAGTGCAAATCGGGACACTGTCCCACAAACCGTCAGACGCGCATCTGACGTGGTATTAAGTCTACTAGCCGCCCGCTTCGAGATGGAGTGCCAGTGATCTGCTGTGAAGGCTCCACCCCAAGTTCTATCCTGTGGCACTCCCCTCCCACTATAGTGTTGGAGGCACCCACTCACATCGATATCGTACCTGCAGTCACACGTGCGGGTACCGGGTAGTCTCCACGCGAGTCACGCGTAGGAGGCGACACGCCCGACGACGTTGGCAAAGACGACGGTCTCCCGAACATCCGTGATTGAATTAGCCCGAATGTGCATATCTGCCGCTATTTTTCGATCCGGTACCCCCGATGGGCGACGCCAGGGCCGTCACGTCGGTGGCTCGGTTGTTGGCAGATGAAACGAGATGACATTTCCTCGCGGCTCGTTCGCTTCAAACGAAAGCTCTCCACCGAGCGATTCCATCGCCCACTCCATCACCCAGAGGCCGATCCCACTCCCGTGGTAGGTGCTCGTCGTGTCGAGGGTCGGATCGAGTGCGTCAATTTCCATTTGCGGGATTGGTGGCCCATTATCCGCTACTTGGACGGCTACGCCTGCAGTATCCGGCTGAGCAGACACAGAGACAGTCACTGTCGGGCTGTCGGCGTCATTATGTTCGATTGCGTTTTCGATGGCGTGTTCCAGCGCGTACTGAACCTCCATATCAGTGGTGACCCACACCTCGCAGTCGCAGTCAGCGGAGAGTTCAACAGTCGGATATCGGTCGCAAAACTCCGACACCACTGAATCAACGAGGACACAGAGACCCTTGGGTTCTCGATCGAGGGAATCACCATCGACGACCGTTTCGATCTGCTGAATCGTCTCGTTGAGTGAGCCGACATCGTCCGCGACGTCGACGATCAACGCTGCCTTTCGTTCGAGAGTTTCTGCTTCGAGAGCGGCACTGAGATGTTCGGCGTGTCCCATCACGACGTTCATCTGGTTGCGAAGGTTATGCCGGATGACGCGGTTGACTAGCCGGAGCTGTCGTTCTCGCGTTTTGTATCTCGTGATATCACGCAATTCAGCGAACACGTGGTCGGAGTCGGTAAGAACACCTTGCGTCAGTCGTACCTGGACCCATCGTATTTCTCCGTTTGCTCGTTGAATTTGCCATTCAAACCGCTGGGGAGCATCCGCAGCAGCTCTGATGCGTTGGAGCGCTTCGTCCTGAGAATAGTGAGCTGCGTCAGCACTGAAATCGTCCACCGTCATCTGCCGAAATTCATCGCGCGTGTAGCCGATGAGTTCCACTGCTCGGTCATTTACATCTAGAATCCGGCCTGATTGTAGATGATGCATCAGCAACCCAGCATCGATATTGTCAAGAAGTGTGGGTATCTGGGCCCCACTAAAAGAGTCCATGCCTCACATTGCCACATGTGATATTTAAATAATTTGTGTGTGATTTAGCAGTAAAACCGTTTCTGATGGGGGTAAAGCAGACCATGTCACTGCTTAGGCAGGGGTAGAATGTGGCATCAAACCTACAGGGGTTCCGTTGGACCCAGTCAGAGGCGATGCGGGAAGTGTAGTGACTGAGCATCCCAGTTGATTTTGATTGCATGTCCCAAAACCCCATTCAGGCGTAATTTTCATACAAGTATCGTCTGGAGCCCTGAGTGCGCCGCGATGGCGCGTTCCCACTAGCGGAAGTCGGTTCATCACTTGGCACTGCCCGACTGCTGCCACCGCTTCCACCCCCCAGCCGAGACGTCCACACGCCGAGTTTCGAGTGAAAACACCGGTCTCAGTTCGTCTATGAGCAGGTCGCACCACTTCGGACCAGACATACCCCAAAGAGCCGCATAGATCAGCGGGAGATCGCGCGTCACGTTCTATGAACCGTACGCGCAGCCCTGCCGCGTTCTGATTTATTCTCTTACTCGAGATACGCTTCACGGAGGATGTCACTTCAGACCGGTAACAGCAACAGGTGATCGGAAGGCAGGCGGATGCCCCACTACCATAGTAAGCCCCTTTCACAAGCTTATAATATTGATGTTAGTTATAGGAGACTTATGACGTATGAAAACCTAGATCGGAAGTTGGTGAATGCGCTCCTCGGCGACGGGCGGGCAAGTCTCCGCAGCCTTGCTGCTGATCTTGACGTGTCTGTGACTACCATCTCGAATCACCTCACTGAACTCGAAGACACTGGCGTTATTCAGGGCTATTCGCCACAGGTCGACTACGAACAGCTTGGGTATGATGTGACGGCAATCTTGCAATTGAAAGTGGAGGGCTCAGCACTCGTGGACGTCACCCAGACGCTTTGCAACCACCAGCAGATGACGAGCGTCTATGAGGTGACTGGCGACCATGATATCATTGCTATCGGGAAGTTCACAGATACAGATGACATGAACGCGACGATTAAAGACCTGCTCAGTGACCCCGAGATCAACGAATCAAACACGAGTGTCGTTCTTGACGCCCCAAACGAACATGATCAGTTCCCGCTTGATATCGAATGAAACCAGCGGACAAGGGGGCAACGCCATTTGCAATTTCCCCTGTGAACGTCGATTCGACGTCCAGGAGAATCCATTCCGACAGTGACGATATCACTGTACCTCTGCCGTCGGCTGATCAGACCGATGAGGTCCACCGCTAGTAGTCTCCTCCGTGACCATTTTTCCCGGAAACCGGCGCGGGCATGTGTCTTTGCTAATGAGACGAAGGGAATACTTTTCGGGCGACTTCGAATGTCTCTCCATCCACAGTGACAGTCACGACGACTTCGTCACCGTCAGGTGCGAGATAGACGTTGAGATAGGAGACTGGGTCCGGCGTCGTAGTCGAGGCTTCACTGTCAGATTCGACGGCTTTGACCGTCACCTTGTCCGCATCGAATTTCTTAGCGAAAGTAACGCGAACTGTCCCTTTGTCCTCGTCGTGGGAAAACTCGAATGCGTTATCTGGTATCGCGTCGGCCGCAGCTTCAGACGGGCTTTTCTGGGGAGTCTCTGTGGTCTCCGGAGTGGGTTCCGTGCGTTCGAAATACTCGATGTCGAGATCATCGTCCGTGTATGAGGTCGTTGCAGACAACCGCGTTCCGTCGATTGCCATCTCGGTTTCGGTACCTGAGATGCCGAGTTTCGTCTGCAGTTGACGTTCTGTCAGACTGGCTATGCCATCATCTTGGAGCGCCAGTTCTGCAGTTATCCTGCGACCTTCGGGGGAAAAAGTTACAGATGAAAGGACATCGTCCTTTTGTGAGACGATCTCGGTCGCCGGCTCCGCGTCCATACGTTCCCAGTAGAAATCTTGGAGGTGGACCGGCCCCAGCCAGCCGACGACCATGTCTCCAGATCTGATCGTATCGAACAACCACTTCACCGTGTCGTTCTCCTCAACAGCACGATCGTGGGTACCTTGCCACGTCTCGATGACAGTCTGAACCTTTCGTTGAGAATCAGACACCAGGACAGCTGACTCGCTCACTGCAACGGCCCCGGTGACATCTAGTGTTGGTTGGTAAATTGTATAGTTGCCACCCTCGCTCACGACATCGTATTTCATTTCACCGAGGAAATCCTCGCGGCCAGCACGGAGGGACTCGTCGGCTTTGGAAACGTCGATAGTTCCCGTTCCAACGACGGTGTCATTCACTCGGAACAGTTCCGTGACTCCCTCTGTTGGCTGCGTCGGATCGACTAGATAGCTGAGGCCGGACGCAGTCAGTGAGAGACCTGACACCCCAATGAGCTGTCCACCCGTTTGGAGCGGTAACCTGAGCAATGGCTCGTCGATCTGATTGAGTGCAGAGAAGTCCGGAGCAACTCCAGTGGCGCTTGAGCTGTCCTTCGATGGGAGAAATAAGGGCAGTAGTGGATCAATCTGTGATGATTTCTGGGAAATCGTAAGATCGAGATATGCGGTCAGTATGCTACCATCCGTTGCCGGAATCCAGTCAGCATAGGTCAAGCTGTCTGTTGTACCCCAGCAGCCTGCAAGGGCTGTGGCCACTGTTGTGGTGCCGAGCGTGAGGAATCGACGACGGTTGCATGGAGGCATGGTGGAGGGAGTCGGGTGGGCTTACCCGTGAACTGCAATGCTCAGTAAGTATATTATATTGGTATATTCTTAAAAAGCATCGTCCTGGGTTGCAAAACCCCACGAAACCCCGTTCACAGGTGGTACGGGGTGGACGCCACGGGGCTTGACCCCGTGGAGGAAGCGGACACTCGGAAAACCAAACTACACATACAGCCAAAGTGAACTCCCCTGCCTACTCTCCGCCATCGGCAATTCCTTGAGGGAAAGGCTGAGCACCTGAATTGACATCCTCCTCCGCGTAAACGCGGAGGAATCCCGAGCGGTGGGAGTTTCAGGTGTGCAGTCCAGTCACCGGACTACCACATCTTTCGGGCACGGGTAGTCCCACAACGTCGATGTGGTGGACTGCTGGCAGTGCCAAGCCGCCGGTACCCCTATCCTCGGCCGTCTACGGCGTCCCAGTGTTGTTTGTGCCACGGGGGCGCCAGCAGGCGTCAGCAGAGTCGGGGGTATCGTCGTTCGTGTGTTGAGCAGTTGGCACAGACACACTCTTCTGGAATGTGCGTTCACTGACTGCCATTTCGGATATTGTCTCATTACGCGGGTGGACAGGCCACCTCCGAAGGACGGGACGGAATCCGATCCGTGCCACCCGATTCCTACGCTCTAATACGGCGGCCTGTCACTTAAACGGCACCATGGGAAACTCGGGGTGGGCATTTGAGCGGTGGTCTCTTCCACGGAGTGACGGCGCGTATCCACGCCGTGAACGGCGTGGTATTGCACCTGTTCCGCACATAAGCTAACCCAGGATCCAGCGTGGGACTCCTAACTGGAACTACACGGAGTCAAACAAGTCAGAGGCGTAGGAGAACTACCACTACTCGCTTCCCATGGGACAGGGGGTACTCAAGACGGGAAGATGTCAAAAGGTACCACGGAAGCGAGCGTTGACAGCGTCGGAAAGGTCAAAGATCTGGACGTCGCCAAGCGAACGCACCAACGCTGCCCTACCGGGTCTGGCTCGGAGCAGCGATGCCCCGTATGCCTCACAGCGCCGGCAGACGTGGTACTTGACCGTCGTATCGTATGCACGCCGGGAGCGTGACGCGACGGCATCACCGCGGCCACAGGCGCGACACGCAGCCCCATCGTGACATCCTCCGCGTCGTCAACGGAGAGGGATCGAAGATCCCTCAAGCAGCCGGGCGAAGCCCGGCGACGGCGCGGCTTCCCATCATGGGAATGCCAGCGAAGCAGTTACTCGAAGCTGGCAGTGGGTTCCGACCCGGTGGACTGGTAGGCCGAGAGACTCATCTGCTGTGGTAAGCTCGTCTCGTGGTGGGTCCTGGCGCTGTCACAGGCGCTCCCATCCCGAAGGATGTCATCGCCCGCCGGTTTCAGCGGCAGGCTCTCACCCCACGGGTCATGGCGGTCAGCGATGTTGACCGCCGCGTTGATGTCTGCGTGGTACTCCGTGACCCAACACTCGTCGTTCGTACACCGAAACTCGTCGCCGTTCCGATACCCGACGTGGCCGCACTCGTGGCAGATCTGACTCGTGTAGGCTGGTTCGACGTATTCGACCAGGATACCAGCCTCTCGTGCCTTGTCCTCGATACGCTGTTGGAGCCGAGCGAACGCCCAGGCGTGTAACCGGCGGTTCATCCATACTCCGTAATCGAGGTCTTCACGGATGTCTGCGAGGTCTTCCAGCACAACGACTGGCTTCTCGAAGCGTTGAGCGTACTCGACAGCCTGCCGAGACGCTTTCTCGATGATGTCAGTGAGTGCGTTCAGGTAGTGGTCGAATCGGTCGTCAATCCGCCACTGGGCTGCATCGCGCTCCTGGAGGCGCTTGAGTGTCGTGAACATCTCTTTGCGGAGGTGGCGAGCGCGGCCACCGTTGATAAGCAATGGGTCGGTCGGAGCGCCCTGCTCGCAGGCACAGCCCGCGAGCAGGTGTGCTTCGCCAATGTCGAAGCCGACTGGTGTTACTTCTTTGTCAGTAGCTTCATAGTCCGATTCCGCCACCTCGGAGTCGACTGTGACGTGCAATTCCCAGGTCGTTCCATGACGCTGGAGGCGAAACTGTCCCACGTCGGCAGTTTCGTCGAGTAGATCGTGCCACAGCTCTTGTTGTGCAGGGTTGATCCGCACAGGAAGCCAGAGGTGGTAGTCTTCGTGATGTGGAATTTTGACGTACCACTCGATAGTGTTCTTTGGGTTGTGATCCAGGCTGAAGCCCCGCTCGGTGAATCGGGCGGGGTGGTCGTCGTCGAGTTCGTCGGCGTCATCGACCAGTCCAGGGACGTAGTTTTTGAGCGCGTCTTTGGCGTAGCTGCTAAGATTGTAGGACGTTACGATATCGTTAACCGCATTTTGCGTTTCACAGCCGGCGTTGAACGACTCGTGTAGTGCCTTCCGGTAGGCCGATAGCGTCTCCTGAAGCTTGTGCTCTTTGTGGGCTGTCGGGGGCGCAAGCGTAGCCTGGAGTGTTTTAGTCGCTGTTGCCATCGGCTGCGAGTCCTTTCTCGATCAGTTCGCGGTAGGCGCGGAGGTGGCGAATGCTGTTCTCCTGCGAATACGCTTTGACGCGCTGGTAAAGGTCACTTCCGCGTTCGATAGTATACATCTTTCTCCACAGTAATAGTTATGTTTTGTTAAAGTGAAAAATATGTTTTTGGTATTTAAGAATAGCTAAAAGTGCAGTTGATTCCCAGCCAGACGCGCTTCCTCCCCGCCCTGTTCGTTCCTCGGTTCCGACAGGTGTCGGAATACTCCTCACTCACGGAAAGGCGGGGTTTCCGCGCTGAATTAAGATGATCAAATCCTCCACTCGACTGGGGAGGAACAAACTGCCCTGTCGTGATCACCGATCCAGCATCGCCTGAATCGCCCGTTGGCCAGCGCGGACAGTGGGAATACAGACGTCCGCCGCGTCGGCGACCGTCGCCTGGGTCACGGACAGGCCCTGCTCGTCGGCCGCAACCTTCAGACAGGCCGCCGCCACCCCACATGGATCTTTGCCACAGGCGACGCCCTGGTCGTCGGCCTCGGCGGCGATCTGGCTCGCCTGGCGCTCGACCGTCATCGGCAGCCCAACCGCCGACGCGAGACTCGGAACGAACTCCTCTGCCCGTCGTGGTGGGACCGGAAGATCAAGTTCCTGATTCAACACGTTATAGCAGTTTGCGACCTGTCCACGCTGTCTCTGGGCGACTGCAACGACCTCATCAAGTGACCGGGAGAGGCCGGTAAGCCGACACACCGCGTACACGGAGGCCGCTGCGACCCCTTCGATGGACCGCCCGACCAGGAGATTCTCGCGCTGTGCTGTCCGAAAGAGCTGACTGGCCTGCTCGCGAGCACTGCGAGCGAGGCCCAGTGCCGAGACAATCCGCGCGATCTCGCCGAGTCCACTTCTGAGGTTCCGGTCGGCCTTCGACGCGGCCTGCGCTCGTGCGTGTTCGCGCCGCAGCCGAGCGAGCTGTCGTCGCTTCCGGGCGGACAGTGAGTTGTCCGTTGCATTGTGCCCGCGCCCGATCGTCGTCGAGAGCCCGCGGTCGTGCCGAGCCTGCGTAAGCGGTGCCCCAATTCGAGCCCGGTCATCACCGTCCTCGAACGACCGCCACTCCGGCCCGTAGTCGATCTGCTGCTCGTCGACGACTAACCCACATTCTTGACACCGTGTTTCGCTACCATCGGTAACGAGCGAGCCCCGACACTCGGGACAATCGTACTCTCCCTGCAGATCAGTTGTCTTCGAGACGCTTCGGTGCCGCTGCGATGGGCTGTGACTCATGGATGCCTCAGCCACCTGGGGGCACAAACTATCACAATCGAAATGTTTAACCAACACATGAAGCCTGGAAGATCCTCTGTTGGTTAATGAAAATCCCACGTCCAGACATGCGTTCTGACGTTACGATACCATGTACACGTCTATCTGAAGTAACTTGAAAATGAAATCAGCATTCACTCTTCCGTAATATGGTACTCTACCAAAGACCTATATTTCTGAGCGATGTAGAGGAAATCATGACTGACGCACCTCCTCCAGAGCCATTCGATGACGTCAATGAACAGGTCGGGACGGAGTGGGAGGCTCAGACGACACCATACGAGCGAGTCCGAACGGTAATCAGTCGAACGTACACCCCAGTCTCAGCCGAGACTGTGGCAGACACCGCTCGGACATCCCCCAAAACTGCTCGAAAGCATCTCGAAACACTCCGTGACGAAGGGTTCGTGACGACGTCGACGGGTGACACCGGCGGGACACACTATCGGCGGTCGTCGGAGTCACTCGTCGTCGAGCAGGCTGCCGACATCCTGTCGGAAGTCCCGCCCGATGAACTGCGCGAGCGCATTACAGAACTGCGCAAGGACGTTCGATCCTATCAAGAGCAGTTCGGCGTCGAGTCACCAGACGAACTCTCAGTCGCCCGCACGAATGAGGTACTGTCCGAGACAGGCGATCACGCGGCGGTCGACGAGGAGGCCCTACAAGACTGGAAAACGACGCGTCGCAATCTCGCGTTCGCGAACGCTGCCCTCTCGATCGCAAATGCGCAGAAATTCGTCACTGACGACTCTCAGTCGCCCCCAGAAGCGTCACCATCGTAATTTATGGGTGGAACACAGGCATCTGAGTCGCATTCACTCCGAGGTGCAATCGACAGACCGGCACTGATCGCGATTCGTGATCTGATTACCGATGAAGAACCGCTTGCCTCAGCACACCTCGATGACGTGCTGAGTCCATCAGTTCTCGAAGTGGAACTTGCCGATGGCTTGGTGGATGCAGAGTCAGCTCGGCTCGACGTGCAGTGGACCACACAAAATGACTACAAGTACCACTACACCGACTCGCTCGACGTGAACGTCCGATGGGGCCGGCATCCACACGATGACGATTTCATCCATGTTCCCGGTCTTGAGCACTATCATCCACCGCCGGACGCATCATCCGACCCAAACGACGTCGAAGAATCGTGCATCAAGCAGTCGCCAGAAATACTCGTTACCAGAGCCGTCCTCAAACTGTGGCGGACAGCCTATCAAAGTCACTCTCTGACCCCACTCAATGCGAGCAGTAACCCACCATGAACACCTTAACGTGTCTGTTTCTGCCAGCGTCCGCTGGTTGACTCGCTCGCCACAGCGAGGGAATACACGTCTTTCGAGACCATATTTAGCCGCCGATAACATTTTTATTTACTAAGATAGAACTATGGGAATAAATCGGGGAAGAGAGCGTATTTCTCGAATTGCCATGGTCCATCACCGCCACCTCGTACGTCGTCTCGTCGCGTACCTCAGTCTGATTCCCCTGTCGAGCCACTTCGGGGCAGTCCTCCTGGCCGGGCTCGCTCTCTGTGTTGGAACATACGTACTCGTTCACCTTGGATTGTTAGTCCTCGTACTGATTGCCGGCATTGGCATGCTGCTCGGACAGCAAGCAATCGGCATCGGCCTTGGGAGCGTTGTCCTCCTGCTTGGCGGGCCACTCGCACTCCTCTACGCCACCGAGCGTAGCTTTCGTAAGATCGCTGCCTACCACTTCCAGACACGTGTCTGGACAACACAGCCGGTCACCTTCCTCGCAGGGATGGGCCTCGGGAGTCTGCTGTATCTCCCCTGGGTCTCGCTGCCAGCGGTGTCCTATGGTGCACCCATCGAGACCATCTACACGATAGTCGCGCCGATCGACGCCACGCCGGACACGATGGCCCCGGCGTTGATCCTGCCAGTTCTCGCTCTACCGGCACTCGTCGCCCTGGCGCTCCCCCTTGAAGCCAAACTTGTGCCTTCGTATTTCGACCCACGATATGATGCCCAGCACCGCTCCATTCGGGAGCGAGTCGGGTACGTCGGCCAGATGCTCCCAACAGCATCTAATTCCAACGAGAGCGAACAGTCTGACCGTTCGAGCCACTCGCGAAGCAGTACATCGAGCGAGCCGCAGTCACAACCCGCTCATACGAGCGAATCCCGCGACAGCCACCAGACGCAGACCACCGGCAAAACCGACTCACACACTGGCACCCAGCCCCAGCAGGAGGAGCAGTCGCCAGACACTGGCACGGACTACGAGTTCGACTGGCAATTCGGCTCGTCGGTCACCTACGCCGATGTCGGCGGCTTCACACACGAGAAGAAAGAGCTGTCACGCAAGGTTCTCCGACCGCTCGTCGGCAACGCCGAGCAGTACGAGAAGCTTGACCTCACGCCGTCGAACGTCCTCCTCTATGGGCCACCGGGCACCGGCAAGTCCCACCTCGCGAAGGCCATGATGGGCCAGACCGACCTGCCATCGCTCTCGATCTCGGGAGGGAATCTCCTCTCAAAGTGGATTAATCAATCTGCTGAGCAAGTCGCCCAACTGTTTACGGAAGCCCACCATCTCTCCCGCGAGCATGGCGGTGCCATCGTCTTCATCGACGAGATCGACTCGGTACTTCCCACCCGTGGGGCGAGTCTCAGCCAACACCGCGAGGACGACAAGGTCGTCAACGAGTTCCTCCGCTATCTGGAACTCTCCACCGCAGAGATGTACGACGACCCGTCGATCCCCTCGACAACCGACGTGGTCGTCATCGGGGCAACCAACAACGTCACGGAGCTTGACGATGCTGCAACCCGGAGTGGTCGGATCGACCTCAAGTTGGAGATTGGAATGCCCGACCAAACCCAGCGCCGGGCTGTCCTCGTAGCACAGCTCTCCCAGCGACAGCACAGCGTGCAGGAAGCGACACTCGATCGGGTTGCGGCCGCGACCGACGGGTACTCGGCCGCCGATATCGGCGCGACCGTCGACGAAGCTGCGTACAATGCCGCAGCCAACGGCCGTGATACGATCACAGAGACTGACCTGCGCACCGCGTTGACGAGCGATACCTGACACCCAGCAGTCGCCGTCTGCTGCATTAGTTAATTTCTTGTCTGTTACTGCCCGAAATAATAGGCAAAGACAGCATGGCGAAGAAAGATACCCGGATCGCGATTTATGCCACGGCGGAACAGAAAGAGCGCCTCCAGCAGCGGGCAGACGATGCGGAGATGACGCTCTCAGCCTACTGCCAGGATATTCTCAGTCAGCATCTCCAGGGGGAGTTGTTCGCCGACAAAAACGAGGAACTCGCGGTCGAACAACGGCTCGAAGAACTGGTCGGACTCGCTCGCGACGAGATCGAAGACGCGGCCGAGGATATCAGACAGACCCAACAGAAAACGGCCCTGCACACCATCGCGCTCTGGGAGCTACTGAAAACCGACGCTGGCGCTGCCCAGCGCAAAGAAGCAATGACTGACGCCGCACGCCGGCTCCGTGAAGACCTCGTCAAAGCTGGGATCGACCCTGATGCGCTCGGTGAGCCAGCGACGCAGCAGGCAAAGGCCACGCAGACGGACGACACCAGCACAGCAACCCAGTCCGACTCGGCTGCAGAGACTGCCAAGCCAGCGGACGACACTTGGAAGACCGACGACGACACCGAGACGCAGGCTGATGACTCTGTGTCAGCTGACTCACCGGCAGCGGACGCCGACGACGAGGCCGGCGACGAGCCGTGGTGGAAGCCAACCGACGACGAGGAAGAAGAAGAGAGCGACGACGACGATGACGTCTACATCGACCGTGACTGGGACATTTGAGCACCATACCCTGTACCTGCATATCCATGATGGCGAAAACCGATTTTCAGCGCGGGGGCGCACAGGATCTCGTCGAGTACATGAGTCGGGACAACGACGAGAAGGTCGCACTCAAAGATCACACCGGTCGGGAACTCGAACCCGAGCAGATCACCGCCTTCGTCGAACGCAGTGAGGAACACGGGATGGAACGGCATCTCATTCTCTCGCCAGATCCCGACGCCGCATACAACGAGCAAGAACTTGACCGGGGGACTCGCAGAACGATGAGCGCCTTCCGCTCGGATGACCGTCTCGCGACGGAGTACGTCTACGCGATCCATGCCGACCACGAAAATCCGCACGCACACGTCGCCATGACCGGGCCGGAACAGGATCTCGGGATGGATAAACACGACATCACCTACCTCCGGGAAATCGCTCGCGAGCAATTCCAAGAACCGACGATGCTGCAAGCGCGCGCCCCTGAGAAGGCTGCCGGGCGTGAGACCCTTGCAGAGTCCGAACAGGAACGCGAACAGCGAGCCCTCCAGATCGCTCTCGACCCCGAACAACAGAGCCAGCGCGAACAGACCCCCCAGCGAGACCACACAGGCACGACGTCCTCGACCGACCGGGAACAGCATCCCGACCGGGACCGTGGCCATGACCGGAGCCGTGGTGGTCGGTAACACACATGAGCACCGACAAGTCCGCAGAGTCCCAAGAAGACCTCCTCCATCGAAAAATCACGCCGGTCCTGGTGGTTCTTTGCTGGCTGTTCGTGCCGGCGCAGTTCATCAACCGGGAACTCCCCTGGCGCCAGCGGTACTGGCGCTGGCGGTGGGTGTATGCTGCCTACCTGGTGATCGGGGTGATGGTGTTCGCACCGGCAGTGCTGGCCGGGGCGTATTGGACGCTCGCGCTAATTCCGTTTGCACACCTCGCCGCGCCGGCGATGACTGGTGTGGCGGTCGTGCTGGGTGCGATCCCGGGGCTCTCGTTTCCGATCGTGTCCGATCTCGGTGGGTCCGGGATCTATCTCGGTGTCACAGTCTTGATCCTCTGTAGTGAATATCTCCGTCGCGGTGCGCCGGAACTGCTCGGCGTCCGCGGCGTCTACAGCTGTGGCGACGACGAGTTTCTGGTCCCGTTTGCGAACACCGAAGACAAAGATCCGAACGCAGAACTTCCACCGCGGTTCGAGCAAGACGTCTCGACGGCGCTGATCGGCGAGACTGGCAGCGGGAAGACCTCAGCAATGGAACTGCTCGCGTATCAACTCCCCTACGATCGGGGCACGGCCGTTATCGCCCATGACTACGCCGATGACTTCCAGCAGTTCTACGACGAACTGGGCTTTGAGGTCCTCCGGATCGGCGTCGAGGACAGTGACGTCCACTGGAACCTGTTCGAGGACATCGAGAACGAACGGGAGTTCACGGAGATTGCCAGCGCGTTGTTCGGCGAGCCGTCGGGGCACAACCCATTCCACGGTCCTGCACAGCACGTCTTCGAAGCTTCGTTACGCTACCTCTATCGTGAGGCCCAGGAACACGACGACATCGAGACGCCCGGCCACGACGATATCGTCTCGTTTCTGCAGCAGGACCCCGAAGACATCTATCACGTCCTGCGCCGACGGCCGGAACTCCATTCGAAAGCGACGCATCTCGACCCCGAGAGCGGGAAGACAGCCCCGAACGTCTATCAGACGCTCCAGGAACACGTCGACCCGGTATTTGTCGGCGACTTCGCCGAGAACGGGGACTTCTCACTCCGCGAGTACATCGCAAATCCGGACGGTCGGGCACTGATCATCGACTCTAACCCCACGGAGATGGAGACACTCGGACCGATGTTCCAGCTCCTGCTCGACTGGGGCATCCGGTATGCGCTCGACAGCGACAATCGAGCAGTGTGGCTGCTGGACGAGATCGATCAGCTTCCCGAACTGACACAGTTACCGAACCTCACCGCCAGGGGCCGTGCCGAGCGGACCCAGGCGATTATCGGCGTCCAGACCATCGGCCAGCTCGAAGAGACGTACAGCAAGCCCTCCGGCGTCCTCGGGAACTGTCCCCAGGGGATCTACTTCTCACCTGGTGATAGCGATACCGCCGAGTTCATCCAGGACGAGGTCGGCGAAGTACGCGAGTCGGTCGTCCGAGAATCCTACACCCGGTCGGGCAAAGAACACGAGGGCCGACGCGCCTCGAAACGACGAGCCTACGAAGAGAAGGATCGCACCCCGTTCACTTCCGGGACGCTCAAAGAGTTCGACACGGGCGACTGCATCGTCAAATCCCGCACGAAGTGGTGGCAGGGGAAGATTGAGCACCTCGATACCGTCCGGGAGCGCCTGGACAACGCTATCGGTCATCGGCATCGACTCGACGAGGACCTCAACGACGCTGACGAGACTGACGCAGATGCCGACAGTGAGGGCATGGAGATTCGCACGCGCGAAGATGTCCTTCCCGATGAGGTCTTCGACGATGATGACGAAGGAATGGCCGCCTCGGATGCGTGGTAGGAGGAGGACTATAGTAGTCCTGCAGGTCCCCCGTCGAACACCTCACCTGACTCCTGTGCGTGTCGATGTTGCCTCGCGATGTCTTCGGTTTGGATCGGGGATTGCTTGTCGGACTGGTCCTCGGGCGGAGTGTCGTCAGTACTCATGATTGGTTGCCTCACCCGCCTCGGGGGAGACAAACAGGCAGTTCAGTACCTGTACTCGCAGAAGATGTGGATCTAGCGTAGCTTACGCTGTTACTGCCTAATTTCCAAGCGTCATGGTTCCTCGTTTGCGTATTGATAGGTCAGACGAACGTCCTCGAGGAGTTCTTCGACGATTTCCCAGAGGATCAGAGAAGGAGTCTCGTGTTCGAACGTGATGCCCCACCGGTCCTCGGTATCGGCGACTGCGTACTGGAAATGCGCCCGTCCCAGATCGGGATGATCCTCGTCCTGATGCCAGCCAGCGTGAAAGCCCGTGTTCGGGTCAGTGTAGTTGATTCGGAACCAATCGTGTGGCTGCTGCCGATACCACTTGACGGTCAGTTCCGGTGAATCAGGGCCTGTAGGAGGGTCAAGGCGGGCCGGATCGAAAACTGCTCGCAGCTGCTTCGCCTCGATATCGTCAGGAACGTACTCTACTGCCGTAATCTGTGGCACACGATCAAGGACGTCCCGCTTCAGCTGGGCGTAGAGATTCGCGTTCGGGTCACCACCGGGATGCGGGACCGACATCTGTTATCCACTGGCCTCAACGGGTTCGTTCGTCGGGGCGAGGAAGTCCCATTCACGGATTGCGAAGCCAACAATCTGGAGACGCCGTTGAAGGTGCTCCCACTCGTGGGCAATCTCACGGCGACGGTCTTCCTCGTCTGCGTCAAGAGACTCGTCAGCGAGCGTCCCGCGAAGCTGGTTCGGTGACTCAACGTCGAATTCGTCCTCCCAGTCGCGGATCTGCGTCTTCATATCGGCGAGACGATCCGTGAGCTCCTCGACAGTGTGCCCGCTGTCTCGAAGACGCATCGCCTCCTGCATCGCCTGGCGTCGGTAATCAGGGTAATACGTCGTGTGGGTGCCAGTTTCGTCGCGATGGAGGATTCCATCGTCGACGAGACGTTCGAGGACGCGTTTGGTTGGTTCGTGTGACCAGCCCGCTTCAGAGGCGATCCAGTTTGCCGTCTGCGGCTCCGATAGCTGCCGGGCGACCATCCGCACGCGGTCTTCCCCCGTCGTCTGGCGTTCCATCAGGCCCTCTGAGTTCGATTCGTCTTCGGTCATACAACACAGTTCGCGCTGTATCTTAATATAAGTTGAGGCGATTGGCTTTATATCGAAATGTCGTATTTCCTTGTCCTGCAGGACCGCCGTCGAACACCTCGCCTGGCTCCTGCGCGTGTCGATGCTGCTCCGCGATCTCTCCACTTGGGGTCGGAGATTGTTTGTCGGCCTGTTCTCCAGTTGTTGCATCGTCGGTACTCATGATCGGTTGCCTCACCCGCCTCGGTGAAGACAAACAGACAGCATAGGACCAGTACTAACAACAGAGACGTCTCTGCGATATCTTCCGCTGGTATTGCAAAATTACGCTGGGTTCGTTCGGAACCGGACAATCTGAACATCCGTCACATCGTCATAATCGTCGTCGGCACCGACGAGAAGTGTCCCGTCGACGTGGGCCGCGGTCGCAAGTGCAAATGCATCGCCGAGCGCCGGAGAGTAGCGAAACTTGAAATCAGCAGCCATGGGCCACGTTTGTTCGGTATCGACGCGCCGGATGCCGCTCTCTTCGAGGATATCGACGACAGCATCCGCACGTTCCTCTCCATCAATGGCACGGACGATATAATGGATTTCAGCGAGATTGATCGCAGAGATGTACCCCTCGGCCGCCCCTTCGACGGCTTCAAGGTACGCTTCGACGGTGTTACTCCCTGGTTCGTTACAGAAGTACGCAACAAGTGGTTCGGTGTCAAAGATGACCGTCTCAGGAAGGGCGTCCCCATCTGTCATGCATCATCCTCATCATCACTGCCGTAGCGCTGGCGCAACTTTTCTTCGCTGGCTTTGTCCTGTTTGCGTTCGTCCCGAAGCCGCTCGACTGCCGAGCGATCCTGCTCGTCGGTCTTGCCTTCCAAGACCCCACGCAGGTCTGTAACGGACTGAATGGGACGGACGACGATCTCGCCCTCCTCTGTCTGGACGAACTTCACCCGTCCCGGTGTGTCGATACCTAGGTGCTCTCGGAACTCCTTGGGGATCGTCGCCTGGCCCCGTGACGAGACAGACACCACTTTTTCAGACTCTGATTTACTCATACTTTCTTAGTGTATTACTTCGAGTCAGTAATACAAAAGGGTGTTGCGGACTGTCTATGAAGCAACCTCTGGAGTCAGAGCTGTCCCGCAGTTCCCCCATCGAACACCTTGCCTGACTCCTGTGCGTGTCGGTGTTGCTCCGCGATGGCTTCGATCTGGGTCGGAGATTGCTTGTCAGCCTGTTTTCTAGTCATTGTGTCGTCAGTACTCACAATCGAGTCCTCCCCCGACCTAGGAACGAACAAACCAGCGCACAAGCGCAGACGTCACCAGACAGTCCTCGTCAAAGTCAGAAGAATCTACTGCTGGACGAGACTATCGACCTCTTCGAGCGCCTCCGTCGCAACGTCGCCTAGCTCACCAGCCTCAATGTGCGAATAGCGCTCACGAACCATCTCCTCCGAGTTGTCGAGATAACGGGCTGCAACGGTATACCCGAACGCGCGGACGAGCACCTCACCCATTCCTCGTCGCCCGCCATGGGGAGCAAGATAGTCGTGCTTCTGGTGGTTGATATCGATCTCCGCTGCATCAGAGAGTCGCTGGAGGATCGACCGTGCACCGTCCGTTGTGACCGACGGCGGTCGGAAGTCCGCGTCGAGCGCCAACAAGAGGTCGCGAGCGTATTCCTCACGTCGCTCGTCGATTGTATCCGGACGTGTTCCTCGATCCGCCAGTCCATCCTGCACCAGTGTCGCAAGCGTGCGCTGGTCGAACGTCGGGAACACCGGCCAGCGCTCAGTCGGCGGATCCATGAGTCTCCGGTAACTCCGGAGTGGCGAAATCACCGGATCAGGCAGGCTGGCTGCGTCCCACTGCTGTTTCTTCCGGTAAACGTCCATACTGCCGTCCTCGAGCGATATCTCTTCCCAGCGGACGCCACGCCGGCGCGGGTCGTTCGGGTCCCGGAGCAGTTCGCCAACGCGGACAGCCGTATACGCGAGTACGAACACAAGCGCCCGGTCACGCGCGGCTTTCAGGGCCTTGTACCGTGCTCGCTGCCGGTCCTGAGCGTCTGTATCCGCTGGGAGCGTCGTGAACGCCTCGATAGCGGTGCGGGCCTCCTCGTTGACGTGACGAGTGAGCGTATGGCGCTGTTCGGACGTCCAAGCCTGCTGGTCGCCGGGTTTCCGACCGTCGTCCTCGGGGAGCGGCGCCGTCGCGCTCGCTCGCTGGGCGTAGTGTGCTTCGAGGTACCCCTCGTTGACGCACCACCCGCACCACGCAGAGATATAGCGATAATAGGTTTGTACAGTGTTCTGCTTGAGCCCACGATCACCGGCGAGGTGGCGGGCGTACTCGCGAAACACGCGCTCGTCAAGGTCCGCAAACACGGGTTCCCGGTCGACGTCGTCGGGAGTAATACCTGTCCAGTCGTCGCGACCGCGGTCGCCAGTAGCCCACTCAGCAAATCGTTCGAGCTCGCGCGCCGCATTGCGTCGGTAATTCCCGCCGTCGCCTCCACGGCCTTTCCCCTTGTCCTGGAGGTAGCGCTCAAAGCTGTCGTCGAGGGCGCTTTCGGGACGGGAAACAGCACGATCGTCGCTCATCGGCCTTCACCTCGGGGCCGCGTAATCGAAACTCGTTGGCCGTGATCGTCTCGAGATACGCGACACTGACGTACCGGAATTCGATTCGGTCGCTGAAGCCGTGTTGAGGGAGGAGTGTCTCGGCCGCCCGTCCCGCTGGTTTGTCGGTCGTCAAGAGAACAACGTGGTCTGCCTGCCCAGTATCGAGCACCTGTGCAGCAAGCCCCACGAGTGCCGTGTCCGCTTTTTCGGTGATGTCCTCGTCGCGATCCGTCTCGTTGGCGATGAACCGTCGTGCCTCGTCCATCACTGTCGAGACGAGCGGATTGGTGTAATCCAGTTCGTCGGCGACGACGATCCATCCTTCCTCGAATCCATCGGGATAGGGAATGTTTCCCGAAGGGTATGCGTCTGCCGCTGGATCGCCCCCGAGTTCTTCGTAGACGCGCTGGGGGACACGTAACGAGATATCTGCCTGTCGAATTGCTCGACGGAGTCGTTGAAACTTGTCTCTGTCCGGGCCACCACAGCGGACGAAGACGCCGGTATCGGCGATATAGACCGTCGTCATGCAGTAGCGCCGGAATATTCAGTAGCGACCGGTTCGAGAGCTTGGAGAATGATCTCGGCTTCAAGCGGTGAGAGGGCAAGTTCCCGGGCGGCAATCCGATGGTTGACGGTGCCATCGACGTACTCGTACGCGTATTCGAGGGCGTCAGCAAGGCCGTCAAGCCCATGGCGCTCAATGTAGACGTCGATGTCCTCGTCCTCGTCGCGGCGGGCAACGGCGGCGATAAGTGCCGGCGTGATCGTCTGGGTTTCGCCGTCCGTCGAGAGCGTAAGTGCAATGGACTCAGCATCGTATTTGTACGGGCGTTGATCACGGGCTTTCTCCACTAAGTCGGCTGTTTCGAGGTTCTGCACATAGTCATAGGCGGTCCCCTGTGGGATGTCGAGCGTGTCGACGAGCTCGGACACGGTGACTGGGCCGTGTTGTAAGATGTGGGCGTATAGCCGAGCGAGTGCCGGGTTGTCCAGGAGGTCGGCGACCGTCTGAAGCTGCTGAATGGGTGGTCGACCTGACCGGGGAGGGGAGTGGGCCATCTTGGTTATGAATTATAGATAATTCGTGATTAAGCTTTCGTCGATCGAGCGGAACTTGCAATCGATCCAATATCTGCATAGAGTCAGTCGCATCCAGCGGCTCTACCCTGGGGGAAGCACCGTTCTGAGCCGGGTACAGCATTCGTGCGTACCAGACGGCAGCGGGGCACTTCAAAGTGGTCATGATTATTGGGGTAATCACGACCACTTGTATCCAACGTCGATTCGTCCAGATTATGGTATCTCAAAAGTTCTACTCACAGAATCCCGCACATACACAAATTCATAAATCAATTACCGCTATACAGAATTCCAGGCAGTCTGCTTTCACATCAACATTGGCTCACAACAGGCCAGATAGTGCTATTATGCTCGGACAGACTCACTCCCAGTCATACCCATACCGGTCGGTTCGGAGCGTTGCAGCCACCATCTCTGGGTTCTCAATTGCAGTCTCCAGGGCAGCCTCCAAGACGTCTGTTTTGGGAACGCTCTCACCAAGATCGTCCTCGACCGCGTCGGTAAGCTCGGGGATGCGGTCTTCGTTGTAATCGCGAAGGAACACCGGCCGTTGACTGCGGCCATCCTTGACCGCATCCCGCTTGTAGATGTACGGGAGCGTTCGACTTCCCGTTGATTCGGACGCTGTGTCTGTCGGATTCACATCGGACCGAGTATCGGCCTGCTCAACGTCTGTGTTTGCAGACTGGCCACCGGTATCGGCCTTCACTGAATTGGTAGCGCTAGATTCTGAAGTTGACTCGGCCGTATCGTCAGCGAATGGGTCATCACCAAGGCCCTCTTTCATCCCCATTATGCACGCACCTCCGATTCGAGCGCGCCAGGCTCGGGCGGCTCCGGAGCATCAATTCCCGCTTCTGATTCGAGATAGCGGGCCAATCGGTCGAATTTCGCAAGCGTGTCGATCTCGTAGTCCCGCTCTCTGTCGCGATGGTCTCGGACGTAGGTGAACGCTGAACACTGCTCTTCCCAGCAGCCATCCATCAATGATGACCGCTCTCGGATGACCTCTGGCGTCGGGTAGTCGAGATCCTCCAGAACCCGTGTCTGACTCGCCGTATCTTTGAACCCGTTCGGCACGGCTGCGAGGACACCGATCTCTGCATTGAGGTTTTCCTCTAGACCACTGACAACCGACGACAGCCCCTGAACTGACGTCCGGCCCTTTGGTGACGGACGGATCGGGATGACCAGCGTCCGCGTCGCGTCGATCGCATTGTAGAGGTGCGGCCCTTCAGTGGCTGGCGGGTCACAAATGAGGATATCGTAGTCTTCGTTGACCTTGGCGTCTCTGAGCACCCGTCGGAGCTGCGAGTGCATTCCGAAGGCCTCACCCATATCTTCGGCTTGTTGTTTCTCCCGGCGGAGATACTGCCCCAGGTTCGCGAGCATGTTGTGTTCGGGGATGATATCGACGCCATGTTCGGCCTCGACGATGAGGTCTTCAAACGCACCTTTTGGCCTGTTGACGATATGCCGGACGAGGTTGTCCGCACCGTCTGCGGCACGATTATCGTCGACCCCGAACAGATGGCTGAGATCAGCATCCTGCGGGTCGAGCGGCACCACAAGGACATCCAGACCTGCTCGTGCGTGCGCGACAGCGAGGTTTGCAGCGGTCGTGGTTTTTGCCACGCCACCTGCTTCGGAATACGTTGTGTAGGCCAGCATATACGACATGTTCGCGTACTCAACTATAAAGCTAAGTCAGACGGTATAGCTAAGTAACTCAGCCAATCAGCTCAGCTAAGTAGTTTAGCTAAAGAGGGTAGCGGAATAGTATAGCTGAGTTGCATAGCTAATTGGGTGAGCAGATCCGCTAAGATAATCAGACCAACTCTATAACTGAGCTACACCGATTAGCTGAATGAGCCAGTTAGTAAAGGTAGTCGAGTCGTCCAAGTGACCGAACCAGCCACTCCAGTTCGCTGGGTCTTCTCGCTGGACAAACGGTATCTAATAACGATGATTCGAGTGAAACTAGATCTATCGAAGATTGACATTCAAGAGAGATACCGGACGATCGATTCTCTTCTGAGAAGAAACCAGATTACGTGATCGAAAGACCTCTTGATCCAATACAACAACCAAAGCTCCGAAAGATGAGGGTCGAGCTCACGAGAGACAGGTGACGAAACCAGACTGGTCAGCGAAGAGTTAGTTCGAGATGCCACCCCCTCCCCCCGTCATCGATGTGTAAAACCATGATGAGGGAAGGGGGTGAGATCGACATTAGGGTCTGAATCCACGAATAGCGTCGTAGAGAGTGTCACACTCGTTTTAACGACTGATGCTATATTCTCATAAGCAATCACTATTGTCTGACGAAGTTTTATGTAGTAAGCGTATAAATCAAATCCGCACTAGCGTAAGTGCGAGTGTTAGGAGAAAAATGTCTTCGACTAACCGAATAGTAACGTTGTCTATCATAGGATCTGAAAATGGTCTCTCAATGGCTGTGTTCAGCCTCTCTACTGACGAATAACTCTCTCTTGTTTCTCTCCTCAAATAGAGCACCACCCTACATCTCCAGGATTTACACTTCGATGACGGGGGGTGGGTGCAACGAAGAGACCTTCTTTCTGCTTTCTAGTCTACAGAGACTCTCTGGACACACCATATCGAATCGCTAGCTACCGCTTCTGAGTGCTTTCTCATTCTCGCCTATCTCACCTCCCTGATTTACACTTCGATGACGGGGGGAGGGGACGGTAGTATGCACATAACTGAACTTGCTATTACTGTTCGTGGAAGTCTTTGAGCTGCGCGTTGACGATTGAGCGAAGTAGTTCTTCCTGCTCGGCGATCCCCTCAAGACGGGTGTCGTCAACGATCCGCTTCATCATTGCCTCGGGATCGCCCGTGAAGGTAAATTCCATGTACATCCCGCCGCCCCGACCTCGGCTTTTCCGGGAGGTAGAAATCAAGCCATAGGTGGAGAGCTCTTTGACGTATTTGACGTACGTCTCGCGAGTCATCTGATCAGCATCGAGTTCATCTGTTACCCACTGGTAAACTTTGAACCCAACTGGACTCGGCACAGAACTCCCTGTCCGACCCGAGTGACTCGCGACAGCCGCGGTCGCGTACAGTGAGATCTTCTTTTGGGTGGTCAGTCCCTCCACGAGTTTGAGCGAGCGATCCTTGTCGATTTCTTCCTGGGATTCTCGAACGTGGTCCTCAGTGACTCTCCCATCACCACGCTCATCCGCTAGATCGCCAGCACCACGGAACAGATCGATTGCCTTCCGTGCGTCGCCGTGGCTTTGCGCTGCGAACGCCGCCACGAGCGGAATCACGTCATCTTCGAGCGCGTCTTGACGAAAGGCATCGCGACGATTATCGAGGATTTCACGCAGCTGATTCGCATCGTAGTCCGGAAAATAGACGTCGCGAGGGTTGAACGAACTCTCGGCCCGACCGTCGATGTCCTCCATGAACTTCGGATCATTCGTCAATGCGGCGACCGAGACACGGCCTTCGATCTCGTCCGTGTTACTTGCCCGCGACAACTGATAGAGTAGCTTCGAGTAGGCGGGCTCGTCGTTGCTGCGGCGCCCAACAAGCAGATCGATTTCGTCGAGGATGAAAATGACCGAGTCGTAGTGGTCGTTGATGAGTTCGTACAACCGTCTGTACTTCTGCTTCGTCGAGACTCCCGTTTCAGGGACGCCGACCTCAGCACCCACATCTTTCGCGACGGTCTGGACGAGTTCGTAGACTGCTTGATCGAGCGTATTGATCGGCTGGCAGTTGATATCGACGACGCCGAAGCGTTCGCCCTTCGACTGACAGAGTTCGATGATCTGCTGTGTGACTGCGCCGATGATGAGTGACTTTCCCGTTCCAGCAGGACCGTACAGCAGCATATTCGGGGGCCGGTTCCCCTGGAGTGTTGGCTTCAGAAACGAGACGACTGATTCAAGCTGATCATCACGGCCGACGATTCGTTCCTCATCGATTATCGTGTCTGGCTCGACGAGATCACGATTGACGAACACCGATGTCTCCCCCTCGTCGTCGAGCATGTCCCGAATTGACCGTTGGCCACTGTCTTCAGGAGAGGGTTCATCCGCTCTGGATAGCTCCTCACCAGCAGCCTCTGCAGCCGAAACTTCCCGCTGTTCTTCATCACAAGCCGACTGCCCCCCGCCATCGAGTGTTGATTGATCCCCGTCAGTCGGATTCTTATCGGCCATACGATTGCTGTTCACCGAAGCACTAAAAAGATACACCTCCATCGATGTTTATCCGCCAGATACGTCGGATGTAGGGTTAGTATTTGCCTGATTTAGACTCTAAAAGAACGCACCTGCACCGAAGTATAACTTTCACAGGCCCCCCGTCATCGATGTGTAACGCACCCCCTTTCAAAATCTAACCTAATCTCACACCTTCCCTCAATCACAATTCATCCCAACCCCCCACCATCGATGTGTAAACCGTGGATTGCACACACCGCAATCGGAGTATAAGTCCCAGGGTTAATTCCCTCCCCATCATCGATGTGCAAAACTCTCCTTATTCCACGTGTTATGGTGTTTCTCGCCGATTTTGGACTTCGAACGTGGGGAGGGCTACTCAAGTAACATGGGTGAATCTCCGTGGCGTGTTGATGACTTTAGCAGGAGTTCTGATGGAGGTATGGGTGGCTCATTGGTGACTGAATCTTTAACCAACACATTATGGTATTATCTCAGTTCTGTTGGTTAACCACAAACCCTCTTCTGTAGGGCTGTGGAATCCCCCCACAACGAGGCAGTCAACGAGGATATCGAGGGATGCGCCGACGAGGTTCAGGACGGTGGTTCGGTTGTTGACTCGGAAGCCGCTGTCCTCCACTGTGCCTCGGTGGGCCTGTGCGGGCGATGCTACTAGCGTCGATTCCGAACTGGCTACAGGTACATTCTCGTTCATTCATTGTTCGCGGGCGGTTCGGTGATCCCCGCCCCTCTCAGGGGTTCGACAAATAGGACGGAGCTGCGTTCGGAAACGTATTTGACAGTTGCAACGAACTGTCCAATTAATTCAGAATGGCTGTCTTGGACGATCTCTCGGGGTTCGAGTTCGAGGACGTGATGGAGGACGTGTTCCGCAACCTCGGGTACGAGAACGTCCGCCAGGCCGACCGAACCGCCGACGAGGGTCGCGACGTCATCATGGAGGAGGTCGTCGACGGCACCCGGCGCGCGATCATCGTGGAGTGCAAGCATACGGGAACGGTCGGACGGCCGGTCGTCCAGAAGCTCCACTCGGCGATCGCGACGTTCGACTTCGACGGCCCGAAACGTGGGATGGTGGTCACGACCGGTCGGTTCACGAACCCCGCTCAGGAATACGCCGACCGCCTCCAGCAGAACGACGATCCGCATCCCATCGAGTTGCTGGACGGCGAGGACCTCCGGGAGATCGCCGACGAAATCGGGCTGGACCTCTACAACGGCCGCATCGAGATCCTCTGCGACGAAACGCTACGCCCCTACGACCCGGCAGCCGACGTCGACGCACCCGTCCAGGAGGCGTTCCGCGATATCGAGAACATCGGGGCTGCTGACCTCCCAGCGCCTCACTCGCAGGTGACGTTTCGGCCGGTGGTCGCAGTCACCGCCGACACGAACGCCGTCTTCGAGACGTCTGTCGGTGTCATCCATCGAATCAACGAGCGGACGCAATTTGTTGTCCACGCTGAACGCGGGCAGCCCCAGCTAGCCGACGACGACGTTGCGTCGCTTGTCACAGAGAATCTCCACGCGACGGTGGACCTCGACGTGGAGCGGTTCGCGGAGGTGTTCGATGCGGTCGACGAACAGAGATTCGGTCAGACGCAGACGGAGTACAAGGAGTGGGCCGTCGATAGGCTCCAGGACTACCACACGACGACGGTCACCTATACTGGAGACAACAACGTCACGTACAACAAGACCTGTGAGCCGAATCTTTCGGATATTTCCGTACAGTCGATCGAGCCGGTGTATTTGCCCGAAGTTTGCCACACGACGGAGTTGCGGAACTACTCCTATTCCTACGAGTATTTCGCTGCGGGTCCGTCACGAGTGACGAGCGAGGATGGCATCCACAGCTGTGTGCACTGCGAGACGAGCGGCGTCGACGAGACCTACAGTTACTGTCCGAACTGTGGGGCGATCGCTTGTTCCAGCCACATCAAGACCGAACGGCTCGAGCAGGAGCCGGTCTGTACGGGCTGTGCGGTCACCGACCGGTTCGCACTGAAGACGAAGTACTTCTATGACGAGGATAACCTCGACGCGTTTCGGGAGGAGTATACCGAGATGCCGATCCACGAGAAGGCGATGGAGAATACGCCCCTGGTCGGGGGCGGTCTGGTCGCGATGCTACTGGTCATTGTCGGCCTGCTCGTGACCGCTGGCATCATCTGACCTGTCACTGCTCACGCTGGTTCCGCAACAAGTTCTGCGAGGGCATTCTCCAGCGACCCGTGGAACTGCCAGCTCGCCCGTTCGAAGGCCTCGTCGGCCGGGTCATCCCAGCGGGGGAATGCGGAGTAATCATTCAGCGCTCGTTGCCGTAAATGATTCGCGAAGGTGCTCCGTAGCCACAGTCGGGGCAGTCGAACCATCGCTGTACTTTCGCGCCGTCAGCGGACTTTTCACCGACACGGACGTCGTCGTTCGAACATTCGGGACAGCACAACTCGGGCGCTGGTCTGTCACGGAGTTCATCCCGGAACGTGGTTGCTTCCTTCGTCTCGAAACCACGAGACCAGATCAGATAGCCGTCAACGAGGATCACCCCGCGCCATTTGAACCGGTAAGAGTCCGGGGCCCGATGCAGGATGGCTCGAGCACCGGTCTCCGTATTTCGATATGCGAGTGTGGGGGTACGACTCTCTCGCCGCCAATTAGTGAGTCGTGGCATGGTTGATCAGACGTGGACATCGGCGGGTACTATCCAGAGATCCTCACTCTCCTCAAGGACTCGGTTCAACTGTTCTCGATGTCGAATTCCGGTTGCGTGTTCGGTATACAGGAAGATCGTCGGCCCATCGTACGCTCCAACCTGATGGAACGCGTGGTGGGCAAGGTTCTCGTCGCGCATGATCTCCTCGGTGGAAAGCTCGTCAAGTGCCTCTTTCACCCGCTGGAGGTTGCGCTCGAATTCGTTTTTCGTGGCCTTCCACCCTCGGTTGAGCAATTCCTGGCCATCGTCCGAACCAATGGACGACGCGGTCGGGAGATTGTCCCACCGTGCCTTCCCGGCTACTGTCGTGTCTTTTTTTTATCGAATGTCGCGTAGTAATCAAACACTGTGCAGGAGTGTGTGTCCGCACCCACAAGTCGGTCGAACACTGCTTTTCCAGAGGCCAATGCCTCTTTCTGGGTCGATGCCTCTACGAGTGCATAAATGAGCATATGCATTTTGAACACCTCTTAGCACCGACGCGGCGGGTCCAGTTCGATTACCTACCCATGATGCGCCGGCACTTTTGCCGGCGTAGACAAAACTGCCATCACCTCCAATTGGCAAGTCAAGTGGACAACAGGCTATTATCTTGATGCATAGCGTTTCATAGAATTGGTCACAGCCAGCAGCGATGCTCACTGTATCTGCTTATTGAGCAGTTGTTGTCGATACATTTTGCGCCACGTCGCCTTGCTCGACAGTTATCCTCCCTGTTCCGAATCGCAAGGTATTGTCCGTTCGACTGTTTCGACAGTAGCCTGGAAGCGGCGTTTCATGCGTGTGCAGGACAACGACGATTTCATCACCTAGTGTCAGTGGCTGATTGTTGACGGTGGCATTCGTGAGATGGAACGTCCTGCCAGGGGTGATTGGGAAATCAGCCGATGAGTTTGCAAGTGAATACGTAGATTTAGCATCAGTCTCTGAATCAAGGATGACAAGTGAGAGACCCTCCGTCAGTTCGGCCGTCAATTCATCTCCCGAGTGGTACGTCACATCGATTGCGCCAGTCGAAGATTCGTATGAAACATTCATGTCTACTACAGGGGCTGAAAACGCTAGAGTATCTTGACATGGACTATAGAGATAATTGCCAGTTAGATAGAAACCACCAAGAGCGAGAATACAGGCAGCCACGACTGCTATTTTGAGGCGAGGAGTGATCCATTCTCGCATTCTAGTCAGTTGTGTGAACAGAGCGATTATATTCCTTTTCCATAGTCATGAGGCTCACTATGGCTCCTCTACTGAGCGGATCGGGGGAGCGACGAACGGCTATGTAAACTGTTGTATGACACCTTTCACTAATTATAACTGGAGATACCCTCGCATTTATTGTCAAAAGAACTATATTAGGGGATGATAACCATCCGATATGATGGCTAACTCCAAGACGACAGCGGTTGCCAACGAACGAGTGACCCTCGGTGAAACGGTCATCACAGAAATCGCTCGCCGCGAAGATGTGTCGCCGTTGAATCTCCCGCCGCTCTATGAGACGCTTGAGTCTGATCTGTGTGACCAGTTGTTTGAATCAACCCCAGAATTCGAGGGCCTCGAACCAGTCTCCTTTCAGTATCACGGATACAGTGTTCGGATCCAAGTGGATGGGACCGTCAGAATCGTCGCTCAGGAGTAGGAGAGATGATCGCCTCTTCCACCTGTTCGTATGACAGATGAACGATCAACGTTGCAAAGCCAGTCTTCAGTCCTGTTACGGGCGACTGCAGTCATGGGGTTGCTCACCGTCCTGATTGCCGCCCAGATTGCGGTGCTGTATGCGTATCTGTACTTGCTTGTTACCTCTCCAGCGGAGGGGACACATCCGCTCGCGTACCCGCCGTTGTGGTTCATCGGACTCATGACGGGAGCCGCTTTGGTCGTCATCTGGCGAGCACGCCGAGGGAGGTGGGGTGACGACGCTGCGATATTAACAGCAAGCGGCTTCATTCTCCTCGGGGTGGCGACACTGACAATGAGAGCCGTCTGCGAGACAGGGGGAGGCAGCATCGCCGCACCCACCGTCCCTACGCTGGAATTCGGGTGGATGTGGTACTCCCAAGGCTACTCTTCGCCAAATATCGGGTCACCGGCGATCCAGGCGGTGAAAACGACTGGGCGGAACTGTACTGCATCCCTTGGTGTGCTTCCGATGGTCATCGGCTATCCTGCGCTAGCCACAGGGCTGTGGCTGCATCGCTGGCTAGATGGCTTCCTTGCGAGGGTTGTGTCTGGCGTCAACGCGCGCGTTCATAGAAATGAGTGAACCGCCAGCTAGACTGTTGAAAACGCGGCCCCATCTTCATCGGTGAGTACCACATATCGTAAGCCAAGAACTCAGCGTAAGATGTGACCTTCCCGAACATCTTGTTTTAAAAGATTCTCTCTACGGACCACTCTGTGACTGGTTTAATCCTGATCAGAACTGGTGCTGCATTCGTACCCTATTCAAGAATTCCGTGGGAAGCGCTCTATCATACAGTTCTCCTGTCCGCTGGTAACGGCTCTATCTGACTGGCACTCCCCAGGGTATAATCCGGTGGACTCCAGCTTCGATCTCCTGAATACTGTTGATCTGTTCCTCCCAGGGATGAGTCCCATGAAACGCTCGAGAGAACGTCTCGTCAATACCAGCCGTTTCACTCACGAGGAGAAGTGACCCAAACAGCATATAGTCCGGTGCGATCTTCACGTCCGACCATTCATATCGTGGTGAAAGGACCCTCAGCAACCGCCAGGGCAGATTTTCCCGCAGAACCGACACCTCTTCACTGGTAAGACCCAGTTCGGACAGCATCTCTGGCACTACTCTTCCATTCCGAAGAGCATGGGTGATATACCCCTCGACGAGCGTCTGGACACGGTTCCTGACCGCCAGATGGTCCAAGCGGTCATGAGAGTATTGGGCAGCAAGATGTTCCTGAGCTTTGATAGCGACGGCTTGCTCAAACCCCTCTCTTAAATACGGATGGTCCCACGTTGGTGAATCAAACTGATCCTGGTAGGCATGGGCAAGTTCCGATGCCAGAAGGGAGGACGCTCTGGCCGAAGAGGTCGGACTGGTGCTCACGCCGATCATCCCCGTATCCGGGCTATATCGGCCCGTTACGGGGAATGACTTGAGGAGGTTTGGGGAGAGCAGCGATAGCAACTCTTTGCGGGAGCAATCGTACACCAGGTTGCTTTGCCATGTGCTGCGAACGGAGGTTGAATCGACTTCAAAAAGACCATCGTAGAAGGTCGTGAGGACATCGAATCGCTCATACACTGCTTCTGTACTGGCAGTCTCCTCACCAACCTCCGTTGTGCGTGTCTCTGGAATGGGAGCTGCATCTGGAAAGTCCGACCGATAGTCAGTTACAGCATTCTTCGTGACCGTCCGAAGTCGCGCAAGGAAGTCTTCGTCAGTCCTCATTGCCAACTGGTGTCTCCCACGGATAGTGACCGTGTCTCTCGAAATAGGCTGTCAGTACACGCTGGTGGGTATCCGCAGGGGTCCAATGATCGAGATTACCGAAAGGATCGCTCACGCTGGCGAACTGCGTCCCGTCAGGTTCACGGCCAAATCGTGGCTGATGACACTCGGTACAGACCCAGACCGGCCACCCACTGTCTCGCGTCGTCGATCGCCCGGTAAACCGGTGTTCGGTGTCCCCGTGACACTCGCGACACTGCAACTGGCGCGTTGGCGCGTCTGGAATCACTGGCAACGTCGAGTCGTATCGCTTGACAACCCCGGGAACGACCCAGAACTGCTCGTCGGCTGCACTGATTTCTTCACGGAGGTCTCGGACCTCGCTCCGGGACATAATCGCAGTGCCGTCTTCCGTGAACAGGTGCGCCAGTGGCTGCTCGGCAGTCCAGTCCGTTTGCTCACTGGCTGTGTCGAGCAGACGGTGGCCGGTGTCAGTGTCGGTCTCGACGCTGTCGACCAGGTCACCCCAGCCAGCAGTGAGATGCTCCGCTGGCGCCGTTTCGAATGCTCCCACGGGCTTGACCTCGGCGTCTCGACAGCCAGGGGCGAGATCGGTTGTTGCTGCGAGCGAAAACGCGGCTGCACCGAGGGCCTGGGCCATGTATTCCGTGTCTGCGGGGACAATCGAGAGGACGACCCGTCCGAAGGACCACTCATCGTCGGCTGGGGAGCCCTGTGCAGCGTTCGGTGACCGAATCCCGTGTTCGGCGCAGAACTCACACTGAGTCTGGTGTGGTGGGACTGTTCGCGAGCAGGATGGACAGGTCCGGCGGTCTGCACTCATGTCGTCGGGATAGTTGCCACGGCTGCTGGTACTGTCACGCTGCAGGTCGTCGTAAACGACGCCACGCGGCTCCATCGGGTCGTCACGATCGTCCATTACCGGAGCGTTGCTCGTAATCACCTATATACCTCCGCCTCAGTGACGGAAAACAAATCTGTCGCAGTGACCTGCGTTACTCAATGTCGTCGATGTGGATGGGGCGGAATTACAGGTCGGTAAGGCACAACCTCGGAGGATGCGTAGTGATGTGTGCCTTTCTTACACTGTGATCGGCAGTGAATCGACTGCTCAATGTGTGTGCGTACTGAACATGTCTATCTACTGGGTCCGAAACTTGGTAGAGATGGATCGTCTGTTTCAAGAATCAATTCGAGCACAGTGAGGAACACGAGGACTGTTCCAAAACCGAATAGATAGATACCAAAACCTGGTTCCATCCATGAGGCCATGCGCGTTTGCGTCACTCCATGGATTTTGTCATAGGCCGTCACCGCGACGTAGGAGTTCGCGAACCCGACGAGACTGAACAGACCAATCAAAAGAGGACGCCATGTCACACGGAGGACTGCAATTCCGGCGACCACCGCCAGGAGTGCCAGCCAGAGGCCATACTGTTCATGAAGGCCAATCACGGTTCTGTGACCGACACCAACGTGATACCGCCAGGGCACTAGAAGACTGGTCACGATCACCAGGCATGCGATAATCCCGAATCGTTGGCTAGAATTAAATGAGTTTGGCAATCTATCTTTTAACACTATTGTGTGGTAGGTAGGCGAATAATTATTTCCTGATGCGTGTTTTCTATACGATTCATAAGTAATGTCGCTACTTATGGTATTGGGTAGCAGTACTACTATCAGGACTTCAAATTCAACGATCAGCAGTTGGAGTACTTATTGAAAAACCTGTGCTGACCGGCCTTGCCCAAGAACCGGACGTGATCTGGAACTGCTCAATAGACCTGCATACCGAGCAGTTCCCCCGGCCGGCTGTCCAGCACTCCCGACGTCGACCGGGTTTAGGTAGCCGAATCTATGATATTCAGCTGTTGAATTATCTTCCCTCGATTACCGGTTCCTTTGTCGATATTGACTCTAGCTTGTTTCGTTCTATAGTTACTACGAACCGGAGCTTCAGATACGGATAGTCTGATTGGGGGAGTAACGCCCAACTCTCGAAGACGTATTTCCCATCTGGGAAACACGCCCCGTTCTCGGGCATATTGTAGATCTCGTATTTGTTACTGACAGTATCCCCTGGCCCAAGATTTGGTATCTTGGCAACATCGTTTATCAATATTCTCCCATGGTCAGATTCCAGTTGCCAACAGCCATCAACAGGAGTTGATGGAGGTGTATTTGACCCCATCTCTGGATGATAGAGGAACAGCTGATCGGAAGACCCTGAGCTATCAGACACTGCCGACGAGAACGGTGGTGTCGGCCCAAACTCAAGCTCCACTGGGAAATCGGCGGAATTGCTCAATTTGAGCCTGATTTGAGGAGGGTGTGATTCGTCTGCTCGGTGAAGAAGGGCCCCACTCCAGTCGAATGAAAACTTGGAACGTGGAACCGGGGTCATTGTCTGTGTATTAGGCGTTTCAGAGACAGTACGGTTTGTGTTATTATCAGATTGGTCTGGTCGTTGACAGCCCGAAAGACTCAGTCCTACCAGAGGAATTCCCACAAAAAATCTTCGTCGTGAAAGTGGAGGGGACATACTCCCTAAAGTATAACCGAGATATAAGTTATTTCTGTCGACATTACTGGTGAGGGGACTCACTTTCAGTTACGCCGGCCAAAAGGACACGGGACGGACATCAAGGGAGAAATCGGCGTCCGTTCCGGGTGTGACGAGCCGACCGATTCGCCCGCAGCCAGGTGATAGCCATCTCGCGGTTGATGAACCACGTCGGGTGTGATCGGACGCTCGCGGACCCCGTAGGCTAAGACCAATCATGACCACGAGGCCTGGGCCTCCGAACTTACTATTCGAGATTGCTCTCTTGACACACTGTAGTGACCGGACGGGCAGCAAATCTGGTGCTTACTGCACATGCGCATCTATCACAGAAGCCCGCTCGCTCAATTGGAGATGATTGTCTCTGTATGCCGTTATTTCACGCCATCCATAGTAAGGAGACCCCACGTCCCACCACTGAACAGAATTGTCAAAAGCAGTCGTGTCGCGAGTCCTGATCGCTGGTCGAGATTCAGGCCGAACGTGGCCCCCATAACCCCAAGTCCAACGAGCACTGCCGTCGGGACGGCAACACGATCGTTTCGATAACTACGGATGCCGAGCAGAGTGATCAATACACCGGTTCTGACGGCTGGGGAATGCGACGAATTGGTCTGTGGAGAACTCATCCCGCCTGATTAGACGGAACCGTCTGCCAGGTCTGAACTTCCTGAGTGGCAACACTCTCGTTCGAGGCCGAAACCTGCTCGAATATTGGAATATATCTGAATTCTATTCCCGAAATCCGCTTGCACGGTCATTTCTACGCTATTATAGACACGGAATAACAGTAATTGACCCGAGTTTTCGTCCATCCTCCGAAACTGTGGATAAGGTCGATAATCAGTTCGATATCGCTTTTTGGGATGTATATCGTCCCGGCGTCAACGCGCGCCGAATTCTCTCTCCGTTGTGTTCGGACAGCTCGGAGACCCCGATTGCCTAGGGGGAAATATCACCGTCCGGCGTCGTAACAGTCGCGTCCTCGGTCACCCACAGGAGAGCGACGGGCGGGTTATTCGTCGCTTTCCTCCTCGATGAGAAGGTCGGTGAACAGTGACCATGAACAGTCGATGTCGTGGTGCTCGATCAGATCGAGCGCGGCCAGAACGGCGCTGTCGTTGGAGAATCCATCTGACGCGAGGTCCCGCAGGTTCCAGCAAACTGTCTCGATACGCCCGCCTTTCCGGTGGAGATTCCCCTCTGGTTCCATCGCCAATCCGAGTTCTTTCCAGTCCTCGACAGTACCTTCGATGGTGAGCGACCAGGCCTCTGGGCCGCCGGCGCGAACGTAGCCGTCCATCGCGTGTTCATCGAGCACCCAGTCGACGATCGTGTTTTTGCAGAGCGTTGGTCCCCGACCCTTGAATTGTGGATCGAGGACTTGTTCGAACGCGTCTGCGGTGTTGATTTCGTGCTCGATAGCCACCTCACTGACCTCGTGGGTAGCAACGATCTCGGCCTCGTCGTCTGGGCAGATCTGACGCGAAAACGTTGCTGGGCCGGTTGCGACCACTGTCACTGTCGGCAACGCCCCGGTGGTGGGTTCGCTGGACTGGTCGAAAACCGATTCGGCGTCGAGCATCTCTGCACTGGAGTCTGTTGTCATCGTGGGTCAGGAGGGACCATCCCTCCAGTTCCCTCGGGGCAAACAAACCGCGGTCGACACCCCGTGTTCGATCTGAAAAACCCTCTAACCACGGGAATGAGGCGTTCTCTCTGGGACTTTCACTCGAAAGTCGGTGTGTTCAGATACGCGCCCTGAACGCGACGAGCGATTGCGGCTGTGACTCGTCGCGGACGTCTGGGGAGGCGACAGCCGAGTCCTCAGTGTTCAGGCAACTTTCCGTCGGGGCGGGGCACCAGGCCTGCCCGGATCTCAATATCGACCCGGCGGATGTGCTTACACCGATCAACGCGCTCGTCGGGACAGCTGCACTCTTCGGCAATCACGTCGACCTCGTAGTAGCTGTCCGAGGCCGAATGGACCTCGTACTTGCCTGGCTTTTCGAGGAACGAGACGTCCATGTCCTCGGTTTTTGCGCGCTCGGTCCGTGGTTCGTCGTCGTCTTCGACGGCGAAGGGATCCTCGTCGGAGTCCTCCATCTCGCTGTCTGCGACCCGGGCTTGCATGACGCCGCCATCGGCCATCGCGTCTGCCGACCCACTCCAGCGGGCGTCCTCGACACGGACGTGACCGGCAACCGTCTCGGCCGAGAGCGGGCCAATCGAGAGTCGATCGACGAGCCGGAGCACATCCCACTGCGAGGCAGTCTCGGGCGGCTGGATGACGAACTCGTGTTCGTCAGTGCGTTCGATCGTGTACTCGCCGGTGGGGAGACCGTCGGTGATGAAAGCGGCGACGCGGTACACTGAGAGGCCCGTCACGGCGTTGGACTGGGCGTGATCGAGACGGTCTTGACATCGGTCGCTTGGGGGACCAGAGTGCTCGACCGTCGCGAGTGCGCCGACTTTGCACTCAGGGCAGGTCCAGAGGATCGCCATCCGGTTATTTGAGGTGTGTTGCGACCCGCGTTCGAGGCTCGTCTCACAGAACGCACAAGTTTCGACGTCAGGTGTTGTCTGCTCGCTCGCGTCGCTACTGGCGGTGGTGGTGTCGTCGGTTGACATGCTGTGGTCGCGGAACGCCCACAGTGGGACGCTCCCTCACCCGCTTCGGGAGAATAAACCGACACGGCAGCTCTGGTCAGGCTCTCTCAGATCTAGATCGATCAACAGCTGACTTTGGATGGAATAATACAGCGTACATGTACAGTAGCGGAGCTGTGCGAGAACCGCACTGACTGCCCCATCGAATTAAGTCGCGCCCCGAACACCCGCACGGGTGTTGAGGTGCGCTTGTTCTCCCAAACCGCCTCAAAATCTACGTCTAACCTCTCTCTAATAGGGCTCCGAGTCTCAGAACTAGCTCTTGTTATGATTTCTTCGCTCCTCAAACTCTCTGAACTAGAACGGCCGTTTTGGCCCTGTTAGACCAGTCACGAGGCTAGAGTGTCCAGACAGTCCGAATTCCGTTATAAGATAATCTAATCTCAATATCACTCCTCGAAACAGAAGCAGGCAGGTAAAATATCATAATTCCTGACTCTTCTTCCCCAGGGTCACCGGACAACACAACCCGGGGATAACTAGTCCCCTCCACCGGTGATGTAAGTTCCAACCCGTCGACTGAACGCCCCCCGATGTTCGTATAAGTCTGGTCTCCCACTACGATCGTCAATGGCTCTTCCCATCGCTCAGGGAGACTTTGCTGATCTGTCGTTGAATTTGTCGCAGTGAATCTAGCGACAGCTATCTGCTGATCATCGCCTACCTCCAACCCCTCGACTACTGGTGATTGAGTAAGCGCCAAGTCTGAGACTGTATACTCGATACCTTGTGGACCTGTCCACGTGTCGCCCAACTGTACCTCTGGTGCAACGATATCTATAGTCTCAGTATTTGTTGAGCCGACCGAAAGATCAGCACTGCCCTGATAGTATCCGTCAACAGCCAGTTCGAGCTTCTCATCTCTGGTTTCGCCCGCTTCAAGCGTATACTCAAGCGTTCGGCTGTCTGAAAGAAGGTCGGACGTCACTACGGTAGTATATCTACCAGTCCGGCCGCCCGTGTTCTTGACCGATACCGTGGCTTCAACGGTGGTGCCTACCTCACCCTCTTCAGGGAATTGGATCTCTTCTGCAAATGTGACCGTTTTTGCGTTATCAAATTGTAACTTCCAGGTCACCGGTTCGTCATCCTGTGTTCGCATCTCACGCACCCGCAGCGTCCCAGCAGAAGTGTCAGCAGGAATCTCGAAGACCAACCACCCACGGGTCGTACTCCCGATCTCAGGGCCTGTAAACCCGCCACCGACCTGATATAAACTGGCGTTCACAGGTCGGTTGAGACTTTCGACATCGACGTTGTCGATGCTGTAGGAAGCCGATTCAGACTCAAGTCGGTAGTCTGTCCTCGCCGGTACTGTGCCGTTTTCGGTTTGTTTTCTGGCCTGTACGTCAAGGAGGATGAATTGTTTCCCGTCTTCTGGACTCACTACGGTGTTGCTGTAGTCGCCGATGGCATACAGCGTCTGCGTGACTACCACCTCATTAACGGTGAGGCGGGTCTCTCCAGACGAGACGCGTGTTTCGCCGGTCTGATCAACCGCTGGTGTCGTCGTACTGTTCTCAGCTCCAGTCGTTCCCTCCCCCGCAGTGCTGTTGTCACCGCCTGACGAGCAACCAGCGACACCAGTAATGCTAGCCGCGCCAGCAGCAAGCAAGTACTCACGCCGTGACACTCTTTCTTTTGACATCGTGTCGGACATATTGACTTCCTTCTTAAATATCAAATCGATTCATCATCTGACGAGGCGGATTCTCCGACCCCTGAAGTCCGGGATGAAGCCGACACCCATCTTGACAAACTGCCATTCGATAACAAGGTCGGCTCTCTTCACCCCCTGGGCTCACGGGAACCTTGCAACGGCGTATACATTGCCAGTTTTGCTGAATAGGTGCTCTCTACTGAGCGCTGATAGATTGAGGTGCCCCCTTCTCACTCTCCGTTTGAGTTACTCGGCGAGACAGGTGCGACGTACTGCGATTTGATGGAATCGCCTTCCTGCCATTGCAAATGGATGTAGCGGTTGTCCTTGATCTCCTTCGTGGTGAGGGTGCCTTTCGAGCGTGGCAGGTCGGCTTTATTACGAGCGTTCCTGACCTGGTCGTCGAACTCGTCGTCGTCCCACTCGTCGGGAACTTCGTAGACAGCCTGGGTCTGGATCTCTTGGGCAGCTTCGGCCTCGCGATAGTTGGCCAGTGCTTCGGCATACCGCGCTAGTTCTCGGAGCGTCTCGGCGTCCTGCTTTTGCGTTCCCTCCCGAAGATATTTCGGCAGACTGGTAGGCGGCTCAGGCTCACCTAATTCGAGGCGGAGTCCCCACCCTCAAGGAGCGCCGGGCTTCCGGCCCCGGCGAAAGCACACGCGAGTAGGGTGGGGGGACAGCGAGGGATCGGAGAACCCTCTGCCCGTGCGAACGGGCCTGCGGCCTGTGAGCAGAAGCTGACCCGGTACCGACCAGCCGCCAGACTGTTGCCTACCAACTCCCAATCATTAAGTGACTATAACCATATATGTGAAAATATCGTGGAATACCGTCGTACCGCCGTTATAAAGCTCGACACGCCCGAAGGCACGGATCCACACCTGCGGGAGACTGTCGATCAGTTTAAATACTGCGCCAACACAGCGAGCGAGTGGTGCTGGCATGGTGACGACGGATACCACGTCACATCGAAAGCAAAGGCCGAAGATGCACTGTACGACCAGCTACGCGAGGACACGGAGTTGACCGCGAATCTCGTCCAAAAGGGGATTCGCCAAGCCGTCGAATCCATCAAAAGCGGCGTCGAACGTCTCAAAAACGACCAAAATACGTCCTGCCCGACGTTCACGGCGGATACCGCCATCTACGACAAGCGAAGTGCCACGTTCCACCGTGACCACGTTTCGCTATCGACACCGGACGGGCGTATTGAGTGTGACTACATTCTTCCCGACGATGCCGACATACCGCCGACAAAGTACGTCGCCAACGAGGACTACAAGTTTCGGCGGGCAACGCTCCATCGGCGCGATGGCCACTGGTATCTCCATGCGTCGATGCTCAAAGAGGACGACGACACCGAACCCACCTCCGGGCACAGAACAGTCCTCGGTGTGGACCTCGGTGTGAATCAACTTGCGGTCGCTTCAACCGGACGGTTCTGGTCGGCAGACGAGTTTAACCACTGGAAGCGAGAGTATGAACAACGGCGTGGTGACCTCCAACAGTGCGGGACACGGGCGGCTCACGACGCGATAGAAGGGGTCGAACAGAAAGAGGACGGACGCTTCGAGATATTCCTGCATCGTGTCGCCAACGAGATCGTGGCCGAAGCCGTCGAACACGACTGTTCGCATATCGTCTTCGAGGACTTGACCGACATTCGTGAGAACGTGCCACAGGCGTCGTGGCACCATTTGTGGGCGTTCCGTCGCCTCTACGGGTACGTCGAATACAAAGCTAGAGAGCAGGGCGTCGAAACCGTCCAAGTGGACCCACGGAACACTTCGAAGCGGTGTTCGGCCTGTGGATTTACCCACGAAGATAATCGCCACGGCGAGGACTTCGAGTGTCAGGATTGCGGCTACCAGAACCACGCCGACTACAACGCTTCCAAGAACATCGGCTTGCAGTATCTCCGGCGTCGGCAAAACGCAGACGACGGAGGCGCACCCGTAGACGTGCGCTTGAATCGCGGGACGTTGAACGTGAGTGGAGAGTACGACCTTCCCGCCTCATCTGAGGCGTAGAACGGGAGTCCACGCGAAAGCTCTACCCTCAACGAGCGAGTGGGGCCATTGCCCCCGAGCGAAGTAGGGTAGGGTAGTTTACTGGGCATGGTTCACATTCTCGTTAACCAACTTGTGACCCGGAAAAATGACTCTGTTGGTTAACTATATGCTGGCTCTACCCATGATTCGTATAGGTGGCTATGGGCTTGCGGATTCACGACCGTCGCGACGCCGGTCACGTCGGTCAGACCGTAGTCTTCGCGGAGCAGAGCGTGGATGTTGGCGGCGATCTCGACTGCCTGATCTGGGGCTAGCTCGTCCCCCTGAGTAGGAATATCGTCTGGTCCAATATCGTGAACCTCGATGAACCCCCGGTCCTCAGGCATTGCTTTCCTCCTGTCTGGCGATTATCATCGTCGTTTCGGGCGTCTCTCCGCCGACTTCCCTGATTTCGATGAACTCCGAGGTGGCGAGGGTCTCTTTGATCAGATCGATGAACGGCCAGTCGGCTCCCGGTGGGAAGACGACGGTGGCGCTGTTGGCTGTACGATCTGGGTTGTCGGTGTTGTTGTTCATGGATCTCCCCACTCCTCTAGGAGAAGACAAACTGGGTGTTACCTCGACTACTGTTGCAATTCCTTGATCCGTAGGACCAGCGATTCGATGATGGCGACCCGCTGCTCATGAGTGTTTTCGTAGCCGATGTACTGCTGAACTGTCTCAACACGGTCCATGCAGGAAATCCCCGCTTTGATCCGGTCGATGTCGGAGCAGTCTAGCAACCTCTCGGGCGGAAGCTGCTCACGCAGAGCGGCGTCGCGATCACTCGTGCGAACACCACCGGGGAAGTCACCAAGCGTGACCTGCTCGTCGCGCTTGAACCGACACTCAGGATAGTGCGCTAACAGCGTGTCGTCGACAACCTCCCAGAACCCGAACTTACGTGGTTCGACCGACTGCCAGAATCGAGCCCGTGGCAGTGCTTCGTCGACGCGTTGACGCTCGTCACGGGACCAGGAGTCGCGCTCGATGTGGGTCATCGGCGACGTCCCTCCGGTCGGTCAGCCATGTACTGCTCGGCGAGATCGAGTGCTTCGGCGAGTGTGTCACGAGAGCCGATGGGCTTGTTCGCTCGGACCAGTTGCCAGCCAGACGGCTTCTGTTTCAGGAGAAGTGTCTTCGGTGTCTCTGGAATGTGCCAACCAACAGTATTACTGGTGTGGGCTTGGTATTGCCACTCGCCAGTGGCAGCATCGATAGCCCGCTCTTTGGTATTGAGCAGTTGGTCCCCTGCAGGTGACCGGCGACCGCCAGCGCCGAAATCGCCGAGTGTCGTGTTCATGCTGAGAACCTCCCCTGCTCGGACTGCGACTGTTGCCACCTGGCGATGATCTGTACTGCGGCCTCGAATACAGCTGCAATCTGCTCGTCGACGGACGCGTCATTGGTAACGTTGACGTCGAGGAGGAGCCGGAGTTCGTGAATATCCTCGATACTGAGGACTGGCATTTGCCGAAGCAGTGCTTTCAGGATGTATCCCTTTACATCTCGGACGGAAGGAGAACTGGGAAGCTGACAGACGACAGTTGTGCTGATCTCGGCGTAGGCGTCAGTGACGCTGCCTGCGTTGAACTCTAGGTGGTCGGTGTCTTCGAGGGCAATGCGCTGACCGGTATCTGCCTCACTTGTTGACTGCATCCTCACTAGCTGGGGGCACACAAACGGCCGGCTGCTAATTTGTAACCAACATAGCACGTCGGATCGGCCTGATGTTGGTTAATTTCTCATTGGAAGGTTGATGATTAGCGCGTGACCGACGATTCCGCAGGCGAGTAGCGAACTCACCACAGGTGCGACTTGGATGTTGACGTCGAGGACGATGAGACTGCCACTTGTAAGCGGTTGTGTCGCATGAGTCGGTAGAGAAATAAACCAGAGGGGCCACCACACACCGAAAATATTGGTTACGCTGACAGCTCTGAGAACTCTATGGGACAGACCGAGTCTGTGTCGTGGTCTCTTCTCCGGGTGCCGTTCGTGTAGGAAGGCATGGAATCCAGGTAGTACGAATTCAGTCACTACGTGACCCAATGGGCTGTATTACCAATACCAGGGCCGGAGAATGGCTATGTGCGGAAGAGAACAAGGGTGGATAGGCTGGTACACCCATACCAGCACACACAGCACTCAGATGGCTTGAGGATGTCTCTTCCGTGCTTCACCCATAAGCTCCACGTCCCTCTCAACACTCCGTACCCACCCACTTTCTGGACGTACATGACGTTATAGTGATTGTACAGAGCGTCCATCTGGGTAACTCAGTGCTCTCTCTACTGTGGGACCATACGAGGCGATCTCAACTGCAACGATACAGAATTGCAGGAGAGCGGCAGCAATCTAATTCTCGGTATGAGGAAATCGTCTTCGTATGAGATGGCGGCCCACCGTCACAGAGTCATCCGCTGGTGAAACGAATACCCGGACAGTTGGTCAGTGTACCGTCTGTGGCAAGGTATACCCCATCGAGAAAACAGCAACCAACGAAGTACGTCCGATTGGGACCGACGGCACCTGTCTCTGTGGCAACTCAAATTTCACAGTGCCGTCAGAAGAAGCGCAAACATCCGGGAATGATAAATAGGTAATAACGCAACCACTTCGCTGGCTTATAGTCCGTAATACAAACTTGTAGGATATTGAAGTGTGTTCTGCGGAAGGGAAGTCCAACAGATGGCGGTCTCATCTGCCAGTGCCGACTGCAGTCGGCTGCTGGTGGCCAAACCCTTCCACTTCCGCTGTTGTCTTGTCATCTCAACGCCCCACCCTCTGACTCAAAACCGAAGTACAAATCAAGGGACTATCTAGACTCACTCGCTCTGTTGTGTGAGCTGAATATATCCGTCCGCATGGGCCGTCACCTCATAACCGTGATAGGAAAACGAAACCTGCCCTGCCATGCGTGGTGAATTGGCGACCGGATCAAACAGTTGATCAAGTGCATCTGGATCAACGACTGACTGCAGTGGGTTGAGATCCGTTGGAGAAACGTCTTTAGCCCGAGCGACTTCAGCGACAACTCGCTCAGTCATCGTCAGCCGGTCCAATTCAGCCGTTTCAGACTCTAAGCATGCCATTGGTCGGACCTATACCGCCACGTGGTAAAGGTGTTTTGACGATTTTGTTCGAATATTCAACCCGCGAGCATGTATTTGAACAATCCTGGCATAATAATTTACAAGATTGTACGCCGTCGAATACAACCCACTAATACTAGGATGTCGTAATTGGCTATGCGTTTGAATATCGGCCGCTATGTCGATCTGCTGGAGACTCTCGCTACACATCGGTTCTCCTTCCATCGGTGAGCGCGTCCAGGCGGCGCTGCTCGGTTGCGATGAATCGATCGGGGACGTCCTCGAAGGTATCGAGCGAAGCTTGTTCTGTCTCCTCGATGTCGATACTGGGACGGTCGACCTGCCAGCGGGCCCGGTCCCGGGTATAGCCACCCCCGAATGCGGAGAGTTCACCGGCCTGTGTTGGTACTGCTGATTGCAGTGTCTCTGCTCGCTCAATCAGCCATTCGTGCCGCTCACGATCGTCTGTGAGGTCCTGATCCTGGAATGGGAATCGAACGGTTGCTTTCGGAGGCAGCGTCTTGATCGACTGCTTCTGGTCCGTCGCGAGCGATTTCGGGCGTTGCTCGAATATCTGTCGCTCGCGAAGCGCGGCGACGTAGTCGTCATCAGCGACGACGACCAATTCCCTGCAGGGGGACGCTGTCTGATCGGCGCGATACGGTCGCCGAAGCCAATCAGCCAATTCTGTTCGGACCGACAATGCCCACCTGTCGAGACGGGATTTGACTGGCTCGCCGGGTGGAAGTTCGTACTGCTGATCAGTTTCGAGTGGCTCCGATCGAAGATCTGCGACGGTTGCGCCGACAGGTTCGATCTCGTGACGTGGGGGAACGACGCCGTGGTCGGCCGACAGCACTGCCCAGGTGTTCGCTTGCCGGTTCGCTTCGCCAGCCCACTGGGTCGCTGCAGCGGCGTAGTGGCATTTGGCGACGAACGCCGGCGACAGTGAGAGGTCCTGGCCTTCGCACGGTTCATCGGCGCTCACGTCTGAACAACCGACGAGGACGAATCGGCCGCGAGTCGCGTCTGCGCGGGTATTGTTACTCAAGGTTCCCTCACCCGCTCTGGGGAGAACAAACGTCGACGGGCGTCAGTCCCTCGTGGTATTCGACGCGCTTGCGCTCGTGGTCGGAGCGATATGCGAGTGTCTGGCCGTTCTCGTACTCGACGACGATGGCATCTTCGAGCTCGCGCCCACTGGCATGGTGGCCATCGACGGCCCAGACGCGGTCATACGGATCAGTTTCAAGCGGGCACTTGCCCGACTCGCTAACCGGCCACACTCCGACTTGCTGCCAGTATCGCTTGATCCAGTCGAGACTCCGGCGGACGGTTTCGCGGATCGAGAGGTCGTCGGCGTTCTGGTAGCCGTGGGATGTAAAATACTCGCCTTTCAGCGCTGCGAGATGCACGCCATTCCAGTCGACACCAACGATGTCGGCAGGTGGTTCGCCGGTAACGCGTGGTTGAGTGAGCGCCTGAATCGCCTTGTACTGTTTCGGTGGACTCGCACCCAGCAAATGCACCCGCCGTCCTCGCCAGTCCACGATATTCGTGTACTCGTCGGCGGTCTGATCGCTGTAGCCCATCGGATACCCGAGGACGATATCGTCGTCGATGGTGCCGATCGCGTCGCGGCACTTCGGGACAATGATGATCTCGACGTCGTCGAATTTGTCTTTCAGTTCCCGTGCTGCTCTGTTGTAGCGACGTGCTTCCGTTCGGTCGTAGGCATCGCCGAGGATGCCAACCCGGGGATTATAGCCCTCGAAGCGGCGGATATATCGGTCCAAGTCGGGATTGCGAAAGTCGTTGTCGAGGATTTCGACTGGGATGTCGACGTTCCGCAACGTGTTCTGATACGTGTAGTCCTCGCGAATCCCGACCGCAAAGCCAAGTCGGTAGGCGTCGATCACGAACGGCTCACGGTGGAGGAATCCGACGTAATCGGCCAGCTGTGCGTCGGTGAGTGCTGCTGCTGACCAAGAAGCGTATACGTCTGAAGACATCGTATACCTGAACGCCATGGACGGCGTCCAGCTGGTGAGCGCAGCACAAACTGATTGAGAACTGTCATCTGGGTTGGCTACTGAAGATTCGACTGATGGAATAGCGGCGCCGTCAACAGGATGTACTCGCGAAACACATAGATAACGGAGGGGTCACACTGGACAGATAATGGATCTATCAAACTCACTGTGCAAGATACAGAGAACCCCATACAGCACGACTAAATTGAAATCGTTCTCACACATACGATTCCAGAAAACGACCAGTTGTGAGTTGCTGAGAGGCTGCTGCTCAGTTTTTAGATCGCCAGGCGGTAGCTGCTGCGTCGATAACCTCTAATGCATCTTGACTACCATCTGCTTTCCCCTTCTCGAAATCCTCCTCAGTCTGCCCCATCTGGTTGGTCACGTGCGCGAAGCAAACGATCGGTCGCTTCCGAACCTCCGCAAACGTATACAGCGCTGCTGCTTCCATTTCGACAGCGAGGATTCCTTCAGACCGGGCTCGTTCAATTGCAGTCTCAGTCTCCCGAAATGGGGCGTCAGTCGTCCACGTTGTCCCCGTATACACAGGTCGTGAGACCGATTTGCATGCCTCTTCGACCGACGCACAGAGATCAGCATCGAGCGTCGCATACTGGCTTGCTGATCGGTAGTGATGACTCGTCCCTTCGTCACGGAGCGCACGGTCTATAAGGACGAAGTAGGGTGGGTCGTCTTTCGGAATAATTTGACCTGAGGAGGTGACACTGATGAGGAACTGGCAGCCGGCAGCGAACAGCTGCTCTGCGACGAGCACGGCGAACGAAGCGCCGACCGCACAACCCACGATACCGAATTCCTCGCCATTGTATTCAAATCGATAGAGGTCGGTATGATAGCCAGGCCACGTCTCGTCTTTCGCTGCTTCATCAGTGGCCATGAGCTGTCGCACGATATCCCCATCTGGATCGAGAATACAGATATCCGGAACCGAGCGTTCTGGGAGGTCCTTCTGCCGTCGAGCATTCTCCAACAGCGCACTTGGCCTGAAAACGGACTGTTCGTCGAATGCTTTCGCCTCGAAAAGCGGAGATGTCTCCGAGTCGGACGAGCCAGACATGTAGTTCCTATTCAGGGAACCCCGGCAAGGATATTGTGGTCACTCACGCGGCGTCCCGACGACCGCTGAGATCGCGGCTTTCGCTGGATCTGCACTCTCGAAGATTTCCTCGTCGGAGATACTCAAGAAAAACTCTTGCTCGCCATCGACGTATTCCAGTATTGTGTCCGCCAACTTCGCAGAATCCCGGTGGACCATCCGCTGGAAGTACGATCCGTCCCGCTGAAGATTCGATTGGACGTACTCCGAGTGTGTATTCAACAGCAATGTAACGAGAGTTCCATCGGAGTCGAGGACGCGAGCTGCTTCTGTCAGGACTGCATCGATATCGGGTATGAATTCGAGCGTGGAGATGCAGACGACGGCATCAACAGACGCAGTCGCAATGGGAAGAGCGGTTGCATCGCCACGAATGAACGGGGCAGCCACTCGGTCTCGTGCGGCGTGAAGCATCGTCGCTGAGCGATCCAGCCCGAGTATCTCGCGTTCGGGAAAGCGTTCTTCGAGCGACCCGATGCCGCAGCCAACGTCGAGAATCCGATCGGCACCTGAGACCTGCTCTTTGACGTATCTTGCTTCACGGTCCATGACCGCAGTCCCGAACTCGCTCTCACAGAACCGAATGAAACTCTCGACGTCAGTCATTGTAGACTCGTGCCTCCGCCTCGATTTGTCCCTTACCAACCATCATTGTAAGCACCGCCCTGATTTTCCGTCTACGAGAACTGTCACGAGGTCTCAAGTGCACTCTCGCCATTGTTCTCCTATGGAACTCGGAATCATCCTCGAGACGAACGATCCTGAGCGCGTCTGGAATGCCTTCCGTTTGGCAAATACGGCACTCGATGCGGACCATTCAGTCGAAGTCTTCCTCCTCGGAGATGGCGTCGAGGCACCAGCCCTCGAACACGAGAAGTTCAACCCACACGGCGTGATGCGCAAGTACACGCAGAACGGCGGCGACCTCTTTGCCTGCGGGACGTGTCTCGACTCCCGCGACCTCGATGCAGACGACCTCAGACCCCGGGCTTCGATGGACGACTACCTCCGAATCGTGGAGGACGCTGAGAAGGTACTCACTATCGGATAGCCAGGCAACAAATCCAGTGACCTTCCAGCAGCTTAATCGGCAGCCTGTTCGGGCTGTCGTGTCTTTTCGACCTGTAAGGGGTCGTCCGTCGCTGTCGCGGTGACCAAGCGCAAGAACTGCCCCGCGTTCGTGAGGAGTTTGTTCTCCGCTTTCCGGAGGTGTTCTTCGTACGTCGACCGCGCGACGGCAGTTTTGTCGGCCAGATCCCGGAGTGACGTCTTCCGGGGCTGTTCGTAGTAGCCGCTTTC